>JBNKZU010000001.1:0-74222 GCA_050301795.1 Thiohalomonadaceae bacterium
AGAGCCAGAGCCAGAGCCAGAGCCAGAGACAGAGCCAGAGCCAGAGCCAGAGCCAGAGCCAGAGCCAGAGCCAGAGCCAGAGCCAGAGCCAGAGCCAGAGTCAGAGCCAGAACTCGAACCAGAGCCAGAACAAGCGGCATCTATCTACAATGATCTGGATGATGATCTTTTAGAGATCTTCCTCGAAGAGGCAGAAGAGATTGCCAATACCAGTGAGGAAACCTTACAGGATTGGGTCGAAAATCAGTCCGATCTTAATCTTGTGCAGTCGTTGCAGCGTCAGCTTCATACGCTAAAAGGTGGCGCAAGAATGGCTGGTATTATGGAGATCGGCGATCTCAGCCATAGTCTTGAATCTACATTCGAAAGGATTGTAGAGGGGTTGGTTACGCCAACACCTCAGCTACTTAATTTACTTCAGCTCGCACATGATCGAATTGTTTCCATGCTTCAACAGGTTCATGGACGAGAGTTGGTTAGCCCTGCAACAGACATCATTCAAAAGGTTGAGGACTCAATCGCTGAATCTCAGGATGGCTCTGCAATACAGAGCGAATCCACGGATATCATTGAAGAGTCAGTTGGTCAAGAAGAGCCTCAGAGCGAAATCGAAAGTGATTCTGAATCAGTACTAATAGAGTCTGAAGAAGTTGAGCAAGACCAAGCAGAACCAGGTGAGGATGTTGATAACACCATCTATCGCGAGTTGATGAAAACGGCAGATCATTGGATCAATCAGCCGGAAGATATTAATGGATACAACAAGCTATTAGCGCAGTGTAAAGAATCCCTTGAGCGTGATTTTACTGAGTCTCATCAAGCCCTTAAATTGACCATTGAGATGATTCAACGCTTTGCGCTTGCTGCATTTGATGGTTATATCACCATCGGATCAGATAGTCGGTCGCTCTTCTCCCGATTAAACGCGAGTATTGAGGTACTGGTTTTAGAGATCCAATCAAAGGCTGATCAAGCCATCATTGATGAAATTGATGAGTTAATTACTGCTGGACGAGAGCAAAAAGGCGTTGATGACGATAAGAGTGATAATCAAAAGGATGCGCCTGTTACAGAAAGTGACGATCAGTTTAAGAAAACACAACGCCAACGCGGCCGCGTGCAACATGACATGGTTCGTGTCCGATCAGATTTGCTTGATAGGCTATCAAATAATGCTGGTGAGGTGAGTATCTATCGCTCTCGTATTGAGCAACAAATTGGTCAATTTAGTAATAACCTTGATGAGATGAATCAAACGGTTATCAGGCTGCGCGGACAGCTTCGCCAGTTTGATATTGAAACAGAGGCTCAGATCGGATCCAAGTTCCATGGCACTTCGGAGGATGGGTACGAAGATTTTGATCCTCTTGAGTTCGACCGCTTTACAACAATGCAGCAGCTCTCTCGCTCAATGATGGAGTCGTTGAACGACTTGGTAAGTATCGAAGACATCATGAGTGATGTTTTCCGTAGCACAGAAACACTTTTATTACAGCAGTCGCGAGTCAACACCGAACTTCATGACAGTCTTATTCAGACGCGCCTGGTTCCATTGGTCGAGAATGCACCAAGATTCCGCAGGATTGTACGTCAAACGGCTGATGAGTTAGGAAAAGAGACTGTACTTCGCTTCCATGGCGCAGAGGTCGAGATGGATAGACATCTCGTCGACAGGATGCTTGCACCACTAGAGCATATGTTACGCAACTCAGTTGCTCACGGACTGGAGACACCCGAGGAGCGAGTCAAACTCGGAAAAGATAAAGTCGGTAAGATTATCGTTGCGCAATCACGAGAAGGTGCAGAAGTCGTTGTCCAGGTCATTGATGATGGAAAAGGTATTGATTTAGAAGCAGTTAGAGCAAAAGCAATCGAACGTGGTTTGATTCAAAAAGGGGTTAAGCTTAGCGATAGTGAAACAATTCAATATATACTTGAGTCAGGCCTGTCGACTGCGGAATCACTAAGTCAGATTGCTGGTCGTGGGGTTGGTCTGGATGTGGTGAATAGTGAAGTGAAACAGTTAGGTGGATCACTTCAAATAACAACCGAACAAGGAAAAGGGACGACCTTTACAGTACGACTACCACTTTCATTGACCGTCAGTCAGGCACTACTTGTCAATGTACATGAGAGCGTCTTTGCTGTTCCGCTGATGAGTATTACCGGTATTGAGCGGGTTGCAAATGACGATCTTATCAATATGATGGCTTCAGAGAATCCGTACTATTCATGGGTTGATGGTGATTATCGACTACTACACATGAATAGACTGCTCGGATATGGCGATAACTCAATTCGATCAGAGGCGAACAAGCAACCCCTTTTACTTGCGCAAAGTGGTGACCATAAGGTTGCGATTGTTGTTGATAGTCTGATCGGTAGTCGTGAGGTTGTGGTTAAGCCGATGGGTGCACAACTGAGTAACCTTAATGATCTCTCAGGAGCGACTATTCTCGCCGACGGAAGTGTGGCACTGATTATAGACGTCCCCTCAATTATCAGACATGGTGCTGCAACACAATATATTGCAGCGAATGATGATGTTATTGAGGAGAAAATCAAGACAAGAAAGCCTGTGGTTATGGTGGTCGATGATTCGATTACGGTTCGTAAAGTAACCGAACGTCTACTCACCCGTAATGAAATGGAGTGTATCACCGCAAAAGACGGGGTTGATGCGTTAGCAGTACTTGAGGATGTTGTTCCCGATGTGATGTTGCTTGATATCGAGATGCCTCGTATGGATGGATACGAACTGGCCACACATATTAAGAATACAGAACAGTTGAAATCGATCCCCATTATTATGATTACCTCGCGTACTGGAGATAAACATCGCCAACGTGCAACAGATATCGGTGTAGATGAGTATATGGGTAAGCCATATACAGAAAATGAATTGCTAGAAAAGATCAATAAGCAACTTGGAATAAAAGAAGACTGAATACTTTATGGTAGATGAGAAACAGAGATCAGCAATAAAACAGGCACATGTAGAGCGTCTGCGTTGCTTGGTATTGCCTGTGGGTGATATGAGTTTAATGCTGCCAAATACCACCGTTGCTGAAGTTACATTTATTAATCAGGTGCGAGAGATTGAAAATACGCCTGACTGGTTTGTAGGAATAAGTATGTGGAGAGGTGTCGAGATACCGCTTATCTCGTTCTCAAAACTAATGGGGCAGAGTGATGATGTAGATAAACGTGTTGCGGTGCTAAACCTTGCAACAGGTGGAGAGAGTGGCACGTTTGTGGCTATGTATATCAATGGCTTACCAAAACTTGCACATATTTCTAAAGATATGATCGACTATTCTGATGAAGAAGTATCAATCGAAGGAAAGCCGGTACTATCGGTAATGGTATATGACGGAGCAACAGTTTTTGTGCCAGATCTCGATCATATTGAAAAGAAACTTGAACAAGTTAAGATTTAGATTTAGTTTATGTTTAACGATGATGCAATTATTAATATTGAGAGTGATATTATTAGATGTATCAGGATGACATCTGGGGTGTGTAGTAATGATTAACCAAAAATTGAAATATGCGTTTGGGTTCACGATATCGGTCATGCTTATGACTGGTTCGTTGGTATCTAGTGCTGAAGAAGATCCAGTCGCTGTAAGAGATGCGCTTGTTAAAAAGATTCAGAAGACTATACATACTCCTGAGAAACAGGCTGCTGCAATAAAGCGTGGTGAGGCAAGAACTATGTTCTGCAAAAACTGCCATGGTGAAGATGGAAATAGTAAGCGACCGGAGATCCCTAATCTTGCTGGGCAAAATCCAGCCTATCTTGTGTTGCAAGTTGATAAATTTGCAACGGGTGAACGTAAAAGTCTCGTTATGCAAACACTTGCAAAACAGTTTACGGAGCAGGATAAGCTTGATTTAGCCGTTTTTTACAATGCTCAAGAGGTTCAGCAGGTTGAATTTGAACCGACACGAGTTCCTATGGGGAAAGCCATCTATAATCGTCTTTGTGTATTTTGCCATAAGGAAGATGGAAAAGGGGAAGAGGAGGGCTTTGCGCGGATTGCTGGTCAGAAACCTGTTTACGTCATCAATACCTTAAAACGCTTCCGTGCTAATGCAAATGAACAGATCAATGTTCTGGGTACAAAACGCTCAAGTGCACGCATGGAGCAGGTCACACAAAACTTGACTGATTCAGATATTGAAAACTTGGCAGCTTATATCGCCTCATTAAAATAGTGAATCTCGGCTAGAGCGTATTAGAAGTCACCCCAGAGACTTTGTAATACGCTTAATGCCGTAAGGGCTGCCGTTTCCGTTCTAAGGATGCGAGCCCCGATGGTGGTTGTTACATAATTGTATTGTTGTAATAGCGCTATCTCCCTATCTGATAATCCTCCCTCAGGTCCAACAATTAGTTTATAGCGACTGCTTTTCAATATTTTTGTTATAGGTACAGATCCGGTAGGCTCTAACACAATCCCGATTTCATCAACGGTAAGTGGGGATTGAGAGAGAAGGTGATCAAGTTTAATGATAGGGTCGATCTGTGTAATAAAGGTTCTTCCACATTGGATCATTGCTGTGTTTGCAACGCTCTGCCAATGTTCCCTCTTTTTTTGTTGGCGTTTTTCATCAAGCTTGATCACACTGTGGTCAGTGATCACAGGGATAATCCGATTGGCGCCCAATTCAACAGCCTTTTGAATAGTAAAATCCATTTTCTCACCCTTAGATAATCCCTGGATTAGAGTTGTGTGAATTGGTGATTCTGTTGATCGCGACCTAACACAATGAATCGTTAAGGATGACTGGCGTCTGTCAATGATGTGTAGATCCCCATCACCTTCTACTCCTTGACCATTAGTGAGTGTGATATTGGTATGATCCTTCACTCTCATGACCTGTGTCAGGTAGTGATGGTTTTCAGGGCTGAGTTCGATCACTACTCCTTCAGTGATCGAATGTTCTTGATAGATTCTGATCCTTCTCATGGTGTGTGATCACAGATCAGTTCATAAGATTTTGAATAATTGCTTGAGTAGGTGTCGCTTGGTTCATCGTATAGAAATGGAAACCGGGCGCACCATTTGAGATAAGTTTTTCACAAAACTCAGTGACAAAATCAGCACCAAATTTCTTCAATGATTCCGAATCTTCACCATAAGACTCTAATCGTAAGCGTAGCCAGCGAGGAATATCAGCACCACACATATCGGAAAATCTTGCCAATTGTTTAATATTTGTTATCGGCATAATTCCTGGGATGATAGGAATATTCACCTGACGCTTTTCACACTCATCAATGAAATAGAGGTAAGAATCGACATTATAGAAATATTGAGTAATAGCTGAATTGGCTCCAGCTTTTACTTTATTTGCAAAGTTATCAAGATCGTTTGTAGCATTAGTCGCTTGAGGGTGGAACTCAGGATATGCTGCAACTTCAATATGGAAATGATCCCCTGTTTCTGCTCGAATGAACTGAACAAGTTCATTCGCGTACAAAAAGGCACCAGTTTCTCTCATTCCTGATGGCATATCGCCACGTAAGGCAACTATACGATTCACACCCATTTCGATATAGGTATTGAGGATTGAGCGGATCCCCTCTTTTGTTGAGCCAATACAAGAAAGGTGAGGAGCAGCATCAAGTCCAGCATCTAACATCGAACGAATGGTCTCAATCGTCCCTTCCTGTGTGCTTCCTCCAGCACCAAAGGTGACGGAAACATATTCTGGATTAAGCGTTTTAAGACTGTTTCGAGTATTAAGCAACTTTTGTTTACCATCGTCGCTTTTAGGTGGAAAAAACTCGAAGCTAATCTTTGGAGATTTTTCTGTCATGGGTAAATACTCCCTGAATCTCAACGAATGTCTACCGAATCGAGATCTGATTCGGTAGACAATATACAGTTAACTCAATAATACGTTATTTTCTGACGTAGTATTAATAACGGTAGTGATCTGGCTTGTATGGCCCTTCGATTGGAATATCGATATAGTCAGACTGCTCCTGAGTCAGGGTTGTCAGATGGATGCCAATCTTTTTCAAGTGCAACCGTGCAACCTTCTCGTCAAGAAGCTTTGGAAGTACATAGACCTTGTTTTCGTAACGATCACCGTTTTGGAAAAACTCCATTTGTGCCAGTACCTGGTTAGTAAACGAGGCAGACATCACAAAGCTAGGATGTCCGGTAGCACACCCAAGATTAACCAGACGACCTTCAGCAAGAATCGTGATGCGCTTGCCGTCAGGGAAGATGACATGATCAACCTGTGGCTTAACATTTTCCCACTCATATTTGCGTAGCGAGGCAATATTAATCTCTGAATCAAAGTGACCAATGTTACAAACAATGGCTTCGTTCTTCATCTCCACCATATGGTGGTGGTCAATGACATTGACATTTCCTGTTGTGGTGACAAAGATATCGCCAATACTGCATGCCTCTTCCATGGTGACGACTCGATACCCTTCCATGGCTGCCTGTAAGGCACAGATGGGGTCGATCTCTGTGACAACGGTTGTTGCTCCCATACCACGAAATGCCTGGGCACACCCTTTTCCAACATCACCATAACCGAGCACAACCGCAATCTTACCGGCGACCATCACATCGGTTGCACGCTTAATACCATCTAATAGTGATTCACGGCAGCCATAGAGATTGTCAAACTTGGATTTGGTTACCGAATCGTTAACATTCATTGCAGGAAATAGTAACTCACCATCTTTTTCCATGTGGTAGAGGCGGTGGACTCCAGTTGTGGTCTCTTCGGTTACACCACGGATTTCAGCACCGATTTTGGTCCACTTTTGAGGGTCAATTGGCAGGTTACGACGCAATACATCAAGAATGGCAACATACTCTTCATTATCCCCCTCTTTTGCATCAGGAACCGCACCAGCTTTTTCAAATTCAACTCCCTTATGCAGGAGCAGGGTCGCATCACCGCCATCATCAAGGATCATGTTAGGTAATTGACCATTAGGCCAGTTAAAGGCCTGCTCGGTACACCACCAATACTCCTCAATGGTTTCCCCTTTCCATGCAAAAACAGGGATACCAGCAGCAGCAATGGCCGCAGCCGCATGATCCTGAGTTGAGAAGATATTACACGAGACCCAGCGAACCTCAGCACCAAGTGCAATCAAGGTTTCGATAAGTACAGCGGTTTGAATGGTCATGTGCAGAGAGCCCATAATACGAGCTCCCTTAAGTGGTTGTTGAGTGCCAAACTCCTCACGCAAAGCCATTAGGCCAGGCATTTCGGTTTCGGCAATAGCGATCTCTTTACGACCCCAATCTGCAAGCGAGATGTCGGCAACTTTGTAGTCGTTAAAGGCAGAATCATTTACTGCATTCATTTGATTTCTCCAATTAACGAGCGCCGTTGAAACGGTTTACCATCTGTAACACTGAGCCTGACAGCCTAATATCAGGCTGCTGCAACGCTCCTCAGAAGATGGTGGTGGAACTATTTAATGCCAGCTGCCTCTTCAAGCAGTACGGCTTTATCGGTTTTCTCCCACGGCAGTTCAATATCGTTACGGCCAAAATGTCCGTACGCTGCTGTTTGTCGATAGATAGGTTGAATCAGATTTAGCATCTTCGTCATGCCACTTGGGCGTAAATCGAAGTGTTCACGCACGAGTTGAGTAATTTTTGTATCTGAAACTTTGCCTGTGCCGAAGGTATCAATTGAGATAGATGTTGGTTCAGCAACCCCTATCGCATAGGAGATCTGAATCTCACAGCGCTCAGCCAATCCAGCAGCAACGATATTTTTAGCAACATAGCGACCAGCGTAGGCTGCAGAGCGGTCAACCTTGGATGGATCCTTTCCAGAAAAAGCTCCACCACCGTGACGAGCCATGCCGCCATAGGTATCGACGATAATCTTACGGCCAGTGAGACCGCAGTCACCCACCGGGCCGCCGATGACAAAGCGGCCAGTAGGATTGATAAAGTATTTTGTCTCTTTGCTGAGTAAGTCGGCAGGAAGGACAGGCTTAATAATCTCATCCATCACCGCATCGTGCAGGCTCTTTTCGTCAATCTCTGGATTGTGTTGAGTCGATAGTACAACAGCATCAATCGCAACCGGATTGCCATCTTCATAGCGGAATGTAACCTGAGATTTAGCATCAGGGCGTAGCCATGAGAGAGTGCCGTTTTTACGAACCTCGGCTTGGCGACGCACTAGTCGATGTGCATAAGTAATTGGTGCTGGCATTAAAACGTCTGTTTCGTTACTCGCATAACCAAACATTAATCCTTGGTCGCCAGCGCCTTGATCTTCATCATTTTCACGATCTACACCCATCGCAATATCGACAGACTGCTTACCGATCGCGTTGATCACCGCGCAGGACTCCCAGTCGAACCCCATATCAGAGTGGTTGTAGCCGATCTCTTTTACTGTTTGGCGGATAATCTCTTCATACTCGATTTGAGCTGAAGTGGTAATCTCTCCTGCAACAAGCACCATACCAGTCTTAACCAAGGTTTCGCAGGCCACACGAGCGTGTTTGTCCTGTTTTAAAATAGCATCCAGAATTGCATCAGAGATCTGATCTGAAACCTTGTCTGGATGCCCCTCAGAGACCGACTCTGATGTAAAAAGATGACTCTCACTCATAAAATAACCTTATTTTTGGATGATTTTTAACAATAAAGCGGCGTATTATCTTCTAAATTATGTGAACTGTTAACCGTTTATTTTTCATAACATGTGAAAAAGTAGGGATATCTGCATCTTAGGTTGACGTAAGCGATAATCGCACTACAAATATATACATGGATTGTCCATAATTAGAGGACAAAGATTAACAGGGGTTGCCGCCATGAAACAAAACACTACACTGATTTCGAAGTTTTTCGCAATCGTCTTCACTTTTACCTTCTTAGTACTGTCGGGATGTTCTGAGGATAGTGGAACAACGACTACACCAACAACACCAACAACACCAACTACAGGTGGCAGCACCTCAAACAAGGTTACTATTTCGGGTCGAGTATCGCTATCGGGTTCCCTAGTTTCAAATAAACCCCAGATGTTACAAAAGATGTCTGCAATGCCTAAAGGAAAGCCTGGCTCAAAGGCATATATGGCGGCTAGAAAGGCGACATCCTCTTCAACCTCGAATATCGATTTACCACTTTTTGCTACTAGTACCGATATTGCTGATGCCTATGTCTATCTCTACGACTCAGATCACCCAGAGTGGCTCTCTCCTGTCGCCCAGAGTCTAACTGATGCCACAGGAAACTATACACTTTCAGTTCTAGGTTGTGATTCACAATTACGAGCATCCGAGTGTACATCACTCGCTTCTAAAAACGGTGATGCCTATACTGATGGCGATCCAATCCCTCCAGGTAATTACACACTCTTTGCAGTTAAATTCCCAACGGTTGATATTACTACCGGAATTGTTACTGACATGGTGGTTGCGGTTCAAAATATTGTAAACAAGTTTGACGGCTCAGTGACCGGCTCTGATCTGGTTGCCCAGCCAAGTGATGTTTTACCTTCAGTTGTAACGATGTTCGGCGTTAAGAAAAACACTGACGGAACCAATACCTGGGGTGGCAGCACCTTGACACTTCCGACCAATAGTGCGATTCAGGTCACATTCAGCATGCCGATGGCGAGAGAGACACTTGAGAATGGTATCTCTATATCCCCGGCAATCTCTGGTGGATATTGGGCGGTTTCTCCTGACTGGCTATCAGCAACCTATTATCTTCCTGATGGCACTACGTTATCGCCAGGAACAACTTACACTGTCACGGTGAATGGCGGTAAAAGTAATACATCTGCCGTTCGAAATGTTTATGGTCATGCGATTAAGGAGACAAGAACAGGTTCTTTTACTACTGCAACTGTGACTGATACCCAGAAACCTACAGTACAATTAAAGTCACCTAGCTTTACAGAACTCAGTAACGTCCCACTTTTAACACCTATTCGAATTGTCTCTAACGAAGTACTGGATATTAACAAACTACTTCTACAGGGAACTCCAAGTCTTGGTGCAAAACCAGGCGTTATCTATGTCGGTGAAGATAAAGCAACACCAGGAACCTATATCTATGAATTCACATTGGGTGATCCGCTAAAAGCAAGCACTTCTTACGACATTAATGTCTCAGGTGGTAAAGACATGGCAGGCAATCTGATGAGTGAGTTTAATAGCTCATTCACCACAGAAGCAGCTTCAGCAAATGCTGCCATTGATGAGACCGCTGATACAACCACGCAAAATGCCCAAGCTGATATTGCGGATGTTCTTGGTAAGTGGGTTCGTTCGTTCAATGATCGTAATGTAACTCAGTTGCAGAATATGATGGCCGGGGATTTTGTCTTTGAATATCGCTCACAGCCAGGTGATTCAAATGAAGACGATCTGAACAAAGATGGTCGTTTCAGTTTTCTTGAGTTCAGCTCAATGATTGAAAACGCATTCCTCTATTGGGATTACTGTGGTGTTACGATGGATGCCGAGATTCTTCAAACCACTTTAGCGGATGGTTCGAACTACTATATTAATATTGTTGGCGATAAAGCAGACTTTAAATTCAAATTCACCGCGACAACTGACAATAAAAGTCAAGATTGTCAGGATGCTGCGCCTAAGGATGAGATGTTTGCTAATGCTGCTAGAATCAATGGTTCTTGGTATCTATCCCGTGTATCAGAGGGTGTAGATACACGAAACACCGCACTGGTATCACATGGTGTTGTTAAGCTGGTTGCGCCTACAGATGGCAAGGTACTAAGTAATACTCCTGATGGTTTGGCTGGTATAACCGTTGATTTCGATTGGGAACCTGTTTCTGATGCATCGAGCTACATATTGGTTCTAATGAATGATCGTGACCCAGGTCTAGGTGGTGCTTTGATTATGCCTTCGAATTACACCTCACTATCAATTCCTGAGATCGATTTATCAACAGGTAATATCGTGTTCCCCAATGGTTCAATTGATATTTCCAAGTACTTTGGTTTTGATCAAAATCGCGACCCGGGAATTGAAAAGGATGGTGAGACCTTCCGCTGGGAGGTTATCGCCCTTACAAAAACTAAACCGGCAGATTTTGATACCAATGATGACGGCGTCTTTGACGATAAAGATGATCCGAAGAGTATTGATATTGATGGAGATATTCTTGCGATCAGCAAGGTCTATACCTACACCAATTTCGGTATTAGAAAAGAGCTGACTATTGATGTGGGTGGTCTAACCTTTAGTGAAATAACTCGTGGCTATAATGCCGGCACTGCTGGTTCGCTTACAGTTACTGTTAATACAGACAACATTAGCGCTGCGACGGGCCGTATCGTAGTGAATGGACATTCATGGCAAGAGTTTCCTCTGAATTTCACGGGTGGTGTAGCAACTGCCACAATCGATCTGTTCCAAGGGATGAACTGGGTAGAGGTTGATGATGGCGTTGACCTGTGGGAAGGTTTCACAATTGAAACCGAAGGTGGTACTCCACCTGCTATTTCCATTACTGATATCTCAATACAGGGGGGATCCTATACGGCTCCGACCTCAGTAGTAGCAGATAAGTGGGGCTATATCGATACCACCAGTGGTGTTAATGGAAGTGGCGCAGATCAGGTCACTTTAACCGGTAAAATCATTGATACCAATTTGCTAAACACAGTCTCTACTGGAGTCGCTGGGACAGATTATTGGTTTAATGCAAATTTAGGTAATGACCAAGGTGCATGGAAAGATAAACAGGTGGTAGTAGATGCAACTGGTAACTTCACTGTGACCTTTAAGCTCTATAACTACGAGAACTGGATTAACATCAACTTTAGTGATTGGAATTCAGGGAGTTGGGCTAGCTACAATATCGGCTTGCGAACTGAGCAAGGTGCAACCTATACACCACCCATAGCTATTACGTCGGTGACAACAGCATCGAATACCGGTACTTGGGGTAACAGCTCAGACTGGGATGCTTCAGCGGATATTGATGATGTTGTAGTTATTAGCGGTACCATGGTGAATGTAAACGGCACTATGGATCCGTGGTTTAATGTATCAAGCGATGGCGGCTGGAAAGACGGTAAGCTTGCCGTTGGCTCTGGTGGTGCATTTGAGATTAAGGTTGAGCTATACAATGGATGGAACTGGGTATCGTTCAATGATGCATTGGGTAACTGGTATGGTGTCAATATCTATACTTCAAACGGCAAAGTGGTAATCAAACCAGAGATTACCTCAGTAACCGAGGGAAGAATTGCGCTTAATCCAGTCGTCTATGACGTAGGTACTGCTTATGAATGGATTAGTAATGAGTACCAAGCATCAACATGTTCAGTCGAAGTAACAATTCATTCAGAAGCCAATAGTGAGTTGATGATCTACATTAATAGTGATGATGGTATGGGTAACTACGCTTGGGAAGACCTGAGCCAGAAGACCGATTCGAATGGCGATGTGGTTATTAATCTCTCATTACTGGGCGATGCTGGCTCTGGATGGAATAATCTGGATATCTATGATAAGAACTATATGTGGTCAGGTGCATCATTCACCACTACAGGTAGTTGTGCCTATGTCGCTCCTGTGATGAGTGTCACCTTTGTCAATGGGGTTGCTGTAGATCCTACCGTGTGGCAGAACTTTGATCTCCAAACGGCTGGTCTAACCTATGCAATCTCTGGGACAAGTAACATTACAGGAAAGACAATAACCGCAACGCTTGGCTCATGTGGTGGTCAGGAGAAATTCACGACAACGGTTGATGCTAATGGTGATTGGGTGGTGAATGTGACCAATTACCAAGGCAGCTATGGTGTTGATATATCAGATGGTAGTGGAAATAGCTACTGGATTAATACCTTTAATAATGATGGCGCAGCACAACTACCGACACCTGTAATGACAGCATCAATTCAAGGCTTAACTCCGACCTATGAGATGTGCGGATATGCTGATTATGATGCTGGAACAGCTGCTACAGTCACCATTATTGGTAACACCACTCAAACTGCGAGTTCCACAGGCACATACAATGCTCCTGGTGGTGTTAACGGAACCTTTAATATTGACGCCAATGGTGATTTTGCATTTGATGTGAGTCTTTATGATGGCTGGAACAATATATGGGTCAATGATGCGAACTGGAATGGATATAGTATCGGTGTCAATTCATCAAATGGAATTCTGCCTCCACAATATGTCGGATTCAGCAATCCGAGTTTCGATCCAACAACACAGGCAATTACTTTCGGTACACCTACACCGGCGGTTATTGAAGGTTGGGTCGATATTGCTAACTTTACACCTACACGCTTGAATGCATCATTTGATGATAACGATGGTAATAACTATACCAATTATTTCTTCTCCTCCGATCCTTGGGAGGTACGAAATAATGGTGCTATCGCTATGAACTATGATGCTACAACAGGGAATTTCAGTATTGACCTTGGAGCGCTAGGAATCGATCCTCAACTTTCACCTACTCAAACAAATCGCTGGGTTATGTTGAGTGTGAATGCCATGGATGATGACACTGGCGCTTGGCATGGAGTGAATATCGATTATGGTGATAACTATGCATGGAGAAGCTTCTATAAGTCAGGGCAAAAAGCAGCTGATATCAAAGCGTCAATGAAGCAAGCGATCAGAATTCGGAATACGCGTTCAATACTTAGAACCACAAATACACCTCCTGATCGTCATTAATATCATGTGATAAAAACTATGGGGGCGAAAACCGCCCCCATTTTTTTAGAGAGGTTATGGATTTGAATAAGTGTTTAATAGGATTTTTGTTGTTTTTTGCAACAACAGCTTTTGCCTCAAAGCCATCAAGCCCAATTAATATCGAGCTTAGCAATCTTAATCCGAACTCAGTAAGTGAGTTTATGATTGCAATCACAATATATGGTCGGATTGATATTGATGAGGTCGAATTTTCCATAACAATTGATGATATGGCAGAAGTCATCTCTGGTGAGCTTGCTTGGAGAGGGGCGATCGAAAAAGGTGTTCCAATTGTTCGATTCCTTAAACTTAGAAATAAAATGGGTGTTGAACAACTACAAGTACATGCGGAAATAAAAGGACATAATCAAGGGATGAAACACCCATATATTGATGTTGCAGAGATTAGATTAGGGACGATACACAAGCCATCCACAAAAACGATTATTACGCATAAAAACTCGATTGTAGAGTACCCTGCTCGGTAGATTGTGCATGAAACACGCTTTCTTAATAATAACAATCATTCTATTCTTAAACGGGGGTTGTACCCAAGTTGGTGACACGAATAATAGTAGCAACGACTATTCAGCGACTGTCTCTTTAGAATCGACAGGAATCATTACGCAGAGTGATACGAGTATTACCTATACGGTTTCTGTTGATAATGCGCCCAAAAGTGATCTAAATGTTACGCTCTCAAATGGTTTAGTGGTTGTGATAAGCACAGGACAATTAACGGGTTCAAAGCAGTTACAAATAACATTTACTGATTACCCTCTTGTCGATGGATATGGTTCGATTAAGGAGAGCATCGTCTCTACAGATGGCGGTGGATACACTAAGTCGGTTATTGATACCAACTATTCAGAAACAGTTCTTATCGATACAACGATTGCAGTAGCCGCTGGTTACACAATGAATGGAACAATCCTTTATGAAGACAAGGAGTATTCATCATCAGGATTCACGGGAGTGACAAATAATAAGGCCGTTAGATACGCAACATTAGAAATTGTAGATAGCAATGATAGTGTTCTTGCAACGACCAGAACTAATAACCTGGGTCAATATAACTTTTCAAGTGTTTCTCTTTATCAGAAGCTTCCATATCGATTGAGAGTTAAAGCAGAGAGCATTAATAATGGTTACACTGTAACCGTCAAAAACTATACCTCATCCACATATAGCAGTAGCACAACATTTACACCATCAATAGACAAGACTGTAAGCACAGATTTGGTGGTGCCTGTATCCAGTATTGCTGGAGCCTTTAATCTTTTAGATATCAGTATGGCTGGTTATGAATACCTTGATGCCACCATTCCAAATGCAATCGACACAAACTGGAAAAGTCTGGATCTATTCTGGCAGTCTGGGTATAGCACTTATGGTACATACACTTGTGAAACTTATTTCTATGGTGATTGTGGTTTAGGTAAAGGCGTCTATGTATTGGGCGGTTATGATAGTGACGAGTTCGATGATGATGTGATACTCCATGAATTTGGCCATGTTATTGAAATGAGCTTAGGGATATCTGACTCTCCTGGCGGCTTTCATGACTATACTGATGATGGGCTCGATATGCGCTTATCCTGGAGCGAAGGCTTTGCCAGTGCGATGCATCTAATCATTAAAAAATGGATTAAGAGTAGCCAACCTTCGATTTTATCAATGCAAAACCTTACCAAAGAGACACTGTATGTCGACACAAAGGGTAGTTCAGCTGGTTCGATTGATTTTATGGTCGACTTCTGCAAAACCTGTATCCATTCATCTAACGAGATAGCAATTGCCAAGGTCGTATGGCAAATGGATAATCTTATTGGTGATAGTAATTTCATGAATATACTTGCAAATTACATAAAGGTTAGATATACCGCAGGTAATGAAATTCGTATTAACAGTGAAGTATTCTGGAACGGATTGTTGAATACGATGCTACCGACCACAACTGAGTTAACGAGCTACAAGAACATCTTTAAAGAGCGACTCATCAATTATTACGATGATCAATACGAATCAAACGATACATCAGCTAATTACCTTGCTCGTAACTGTACCACGACGTTGCCAAGTAACAATTGCTTCACTGTAAATCGCAATCTCTATTATGACCCACTTAGTCGTACTGGGGACAAGGATATGGTTAAAGTAAGTTTAAGTACTGGAAAGACGTATGTAATAGAAACCACAAATCTACTTAATGGTGCGGATACGAATCTAAATCTCTACGACACCTCAATGAACCTGCTTGTTGATCACACTACCCAGTCATCAGCTGATGATCTGCTTTACTATAATACAAGCACATGCTCATACATCTATCAATCTGTCAGTTCAGGCGCATGCTTGGTTAATAACGGCTTGAATATGCGCTCAAAAATAACCTATTCACCGACATATTCAGGTGAATACCTGATTGAGGTTACATCCACACCTGATCCTGTTCCCGCGCTTTTTGCAGGGGACTATGGTGACTATACTCTGTCGGTTTCTGTGCAGTAGAGAAGAGTTGGTGTTGATTTAGATAATCAGTAATGACAGATCGAGCGGCTCAACACGTTTGGTCAGTGCACCAATAGAGATAAAATCGACACCGCTTTGTGCGAGCTCTGCGAGTGCAGTTAATGTTACCCCACCGGATATCTCCAGTTGTGCCTGACCATTGTTGATCTTCACCGCCTCTTCAATGGTTTTGAGATCCATATTATCCAGAAGCAAAATATCAGCACCAGCGGCTAATGCTGCCTTAACATCAGAGATGGTTTCGACCTCAACCTCAATCGGTATGTTGTTAGTGCGATGGTTTTGCGCTTGAGATATTGCCTCATGAATGGAGCCAGCCGCAGTGATATGGTTCTCTTTAATCAGAATGCCATCATAAAGACCAATTCGGTGATTAGTTCCGCCGCCGCAGGTTACGGCATACTTCTGTGCAAGACGTAACCCTGGAATGGTTTTGCGAGTATCCAGTATTTTTACACCACTACCTTTCACTGCATCAACGTACTGTTGTGTTAGTGTTGCTGTTCCAGAGAGTGTTTGTAAAAAATTAAGCGCGGTTCGTTCGGCGGTGAGGATATGGCGTGCATTACCACTAATATTGCAAAGCACCTGGTTTGCTCTAATCAGATCTCCATCCGCCACTTCCCACTCAATATTGATTAAATGGTCAAGAAGGTGAAACGATTGATTGACCCACTCACATCCACACACCACACCCTTCTCGCGGCTAATGATTCGGGCAGTAACCCTTGCGTCGTCAGGAATGAGGTGGGCAGTAATATCACCGCTGCCAATATCTTCTTTAAGTGCAGTATGAACCTGTGCCTGGATAGTGCTGAGCGGGATTATAGCCATATTAATTGATATCCAGCAGCTCGACTTCAAAGATTAGAGTGGCATTTGGTGGGATTACACCGCCGGCACCACGGGCACCATAGCCGAGATCTGATGGGATCGTCAGTCTGCGAGTGCCTCCAATCTTCATCCCCTGAACACCTTCATCCCAGCCCCGGATCACCATTCCCTGCCCAAGACTAAATCGGAACGGATCATTTCGATCCTTGCTTGAATCAAACTTTGCTCCACTCTCTAGCCAGCCGGTATAGTGAACAACTACCCGATCTCCCGCGTTTGCTTCTTGACCCTCACCAACAATAGTATCTTCTATCTGTAGCCCGGAATCTGTGGTTACAACATCATTCATGTTTTACTCCAATCGTTATTTTTCGGTCTCATTTAATGAGCTAAAGTATTCATTCTTCAAGCGCTTAACGACACTCACCAGCATTATCAGTGCAATTAGATTCGGGATCGCCATTAAGATGTTGGTGATATCGGCGAGGTTCCATACCAGTTTTAACGGTACTGCTGCACCAAACACCACCAAAATGGTGTAGACAACACGATAAGGCATCACGGCCTGTTCACCAAACAGGAATTTAGCCGAACGGTCACCATAATATGACCACGCAATAATCGTTGAAAAGGCAAACAGGGTTAGTCCGATCCCGACGACGACAGCACCGCCACTTCCCAAGGTTGTTGAGAACGCATAAGCGGTTAACGCCGCCCCGACAGCACCTTCAGGGTGGGTGATATATGCACCGGTGATCACAATCACAAGCCCAGTCATGGTACAGATGATCAACGTATCGATAAATGGCTCTAACATTGCAACCAGACCTTCACGCACAGGCTCATTGGTTTTTGCTGCCGCATGTGCCATCGGTGATGAACCCAGTCCAGCTTCATTTGAGAACAGACCACGGGCAACACCCCAGCGAATGGCTTCACCTACCGCACCACCACCCACAGCCCACGGGTTTAGGGCAAGATTAAAGATGGTTGCAAATGCCGACGGAATCTCACCGACATGGTTTAGTAGGACAAGTAACGCCGCAGCAATATAGAGGATCGCCATAAAAGGGACGATTGTGCTTGCCACCTTTGCGATGCGTTTGACCCCACCCAGAATGACCAGTCCCACCATCATTGCCATGAACAGTCCAACTAGCCAGCCATACTGCTTAAGCTCAGGCCAGATAAACGAGAGACCATCAACTACAGAGTTGGCCTGCACCATGTTGCCAATACCAAACGATGCAACGAGTGCGAAGAAGGCAAACAGGATTGCTGTGCGCTTCATATTCAGACCGTGCATCAGGGTATACATCGGGCCACCAGCAACATCGCCATTGTTATCAATCTGACGGTAGTTAAGCGCGAGAGTACACTCGGTAAACTTGGTAGCCATTCCTAAAAAGGCGGTCACCCACATCCAGAACAGTGCCCCAGGGCCACCTAAAGAGATTGCAGTGGCAACCCCGGCAATATTACCTGTGCCGACAGTTGCGGAAAGGGCGGTTGAGAGAGCCTGAAAATGTGTAACCTCGCCATCGTCCTCTTCACGGTTATACTTGCCACTGACAATCTTGGTGGCATGACGCAAACCGCGGATCTGTACAAAGCCAAGACGGAGAGTTAAATAGAGTCCGACACCTAAAAGACCAAATAGGGTAAAGCTGTTTCCCCAAAGTATGCCGGCCAAATCCCCCGACCATTCGGTTATTTGTGTAATAATTCCTAGTGTCTCCATAACTCCTCCAAATAATGGCGGCTCTAGGGTTTGAGCGCTGCCTCTAATGATTAATGGTTGTGTGGCGATGTTATCACAGTATTCTTGGAAGTTTATCTGGTCAGCGGTTCACATTATCCAAGACATCTGCTCTAATCATTGACTCGTATCTGGTAATGATTACCGACACCAAATAACCATGTCCACGTTCTTAAAAGTTATCAAGGCACTTTCATCCAGTTTCAGGGATCTTCTTCCCATTATTCTGGTGATTGGCTTTTTTCAGCTTGCCGTGCTGCAACAACCCATTCCTAATTTCTTTCAGTTAATTGTCGGTACTCTGTTTGTGGTTATCGGGTTGAGCCTGTTTGTTGAAGGTTTGAGCATGGGACTCTTTCCGATAGGTGAAAACATGGCTTATGCCTTTGCGAGAAAGGGGAGTCTATTGTGGTTGTTGCTCTTTGCTTTTTCTCTAGGTTTTGGAACAACTGTTGCCGAGCCAGCCTTGATCGCGGTCGCTAATGAGGCGGCAAAGGTGGCGGCAAACGGCGGTATGATTCTTGATAGCGATACCGCCAAAGAGAGTTATGCCACCGGATTACGCTATACCGTTGCAATTTCGGTCGGTTTTGCCATTGTGTTGGGTGTGTTTAGAATCCTCAAAGGGTGGCCTATCCACTATCTGATCATTGGTGGTTATGTTGGTGTGGTCATCATGACGATGATTGCGCCAAAGGAGATCATCGGCATTGCCTACGACTCAGGCGGTGTTACCACCTCTACAATTACGGTGCCGCTGGTGACCGCGCTTGGGGTTGGACTGGCCTCAACCATCCGTGGACGTAACCCGATGGTCGATGGCTTTGGTTTGATCGCGTTTGCATCACTCACCCCGATGATCTTTGTTATGGGTTATGGAATGGTGATCTGATGCTTGAAGAACTGCTTCACCTCATTGCCACCACCACCCTCTCGACATTGATGGATGTGATCCCCATCGTAGTGATCATCTTCGGTTTTCAGATCTTCATTCTCAGGGTTCCTGTTCCAAATCTGAAAAGGGTACTTATTGGTCTGTTTTATGTGTTACTCGGCCTCTCCTTCTTTTTGATAGGTCTTGAAGAGGCGCTTTTCCCGCTGGGTAAACTAATGGCTGCTCAATTAACTGATCCCGCCTTTGTTTTAGGTGATCAAGTAATGCGTACATTGATGTGGTCAGACTACTGGTGGGTTTATATCTTTGCCTTTGCGATTGGTTTTTCAACAACCGTTGCTGAACCCTCGTTAATTGCAGTGGCGATGAAGGCAGAAGAGGTATCCGGTGGAGGTATTAGTGTCTGGGGTTTACGTGCTGCGGTGGCGTTAGGTGTTGCGGTTGGTATTGCCCTTGGAACCTTCCGCATTGTGACCGGCACACCGCTTCACTACTACATCATTGCCGGATATATCATCGTAATCATTCAGACTTTTTATGCACCACGAATGATTATTGCACTTGCTTATGATTCGGGAGGGGTAACCACCTCTACGGTAACTGTTCCACTGGTAACCGCGCTTGGCCTGGGTCTTGCCGGAACCGTACCGGGACGAAGCCCGATGATGGATGGCTTTGGTTTGATCGCCTTTGCCAGTCTGTTTCCGATTATGTCAGTGATGGGTTATGCACAGATCAGTGAATGGCGTGCCCGTCGATTTAAAAAGGTCTCGGAGAGAGGGCAATCCGGGGATTTGTAGATGTATCATTAACTGAGATAGAGCCATGCATTTTAAATTGATAGTAGCGTTTGTTGAGGATAATAAAACCAATGCAGTGATGGATGCTGCTCGCAAAGCCGGAGCCACAGGTGCAACTGTAATAAATCAGGCGCGTGGTGAAGGTTTAAACAAAAACAAAACCTTTCTTGGTTTAGATCTTGAGAGTCAACGCGATATGATTCTGTTTCTGGTTGAGGAGCATCTATGTCGCAAGATACTTGAATATATATCAGAGATTGGTGAGTTCGAAACAAAACCAGGCACCGGTATAGCATTTCAGCTTGATGTTGAAGATGCGGTCGGAGTTGTCCATCAGGCTGCTCAACTGGCTAGTGTTGTGGAGGAAGAGATATGAGCACACAAAATGTAATTCGTGTTAGAGATGTCATGAAATCAAAGTTTGATATGGTTGATGGCATGACAACCATTGAGGATGCTCTCAAAACGATGTCGCATGTTGAAACCAAATGCCTCATCGTCGATAAGCGACATAAAGATGATGAGTATGGGCTGCTCCTTATCTCTGATGTGGCGAGATTGGTATTGGCCAAGGATAGAGCGCCATCTCGGGTTAATGTTTATGAGATTATGAGCAAGCCAGCGATTACCGTCGATCCTGATATGGATATCCGCTACTGTTCACGACTTTTCGCCCGATTCCATATCTCAAGGGCACCAGTGGTTGAGAATGGTAAAACGGTCGGGATTATTAGCTTTACCGACATGGTCATTAAAGGGTTGGTCAGAGATCTGACAGCAGCGGATTAAGCTATGCGGGTCAATCTTGAGACAGGACTCCTTGAGCAAGTCAGATATTTAGCCTCGCCAAACTGTGATGAGCGGCCAGATGGCGTGGAAATCTCGCTAATCGTTATTCACGGCATCAGTCTGCCGCCGGATGAGTATGGCGGCCCGTGGATAGATGCACTCTTCACCAATACTCTGCCGCGCAACGAGCACCCCTATTTTGATGAGATTGCAGATCTAAAGGTTTCGACCCATCTGTTGATCCGCAGAGATGGCGATATTGTGCAGTATGTGCCGTTTCATCAGCGTGCGTGGCATGCAGGGGTTTCCTGTCATGAAGGTGAAGAGAGTTGTAACAATTTCTCGATAGGTATCGAGCTTGAAGGGAGTGATCACGTGCCCTATGAAGAGCTGCAATATAATAAACTTGCTGAGGTGATTGCTGCGCTGTTTGATGCCTATCCCGCACTGTCGCCACAACGGATCGTTGGTCATAGCGATATCGCTCCAGGCCGAAAAACAGATCCGGGGTTGGCATTTGACTGGTCTAAACTAAATTCATCGCTTAGTATCACAGTATAAAATGCAGTAATAATCACGGGGTATACAATGACGCTAATTACAATCCTAATCGGATTGTTACTCGAACGCTGGCTGGGTTCATTTGAATCGTGGCGACGCTATACGTTGATCGATAATGGATTTGTGAGACTCAAGCAACGCATCAAATCCATTAATACCAATACGTTGTTGATGCTCTATCTCTTTATCCCTGTGGTCGTTGTACTTTATTTGGAGTATCGCTTCGGATTTTTCATGATCTTTGTTCTGTCGCTGCTCACGCTGGTTTTTACGCTTGGGCCGAAGGATCTGGAAGGGCAGGCCGAGGCGTTGATTGATGCATGGCATCGAGGTGATCGGATCACGATCCACTGGTATGCCAGTGATCTCATTGGTGATTTCGAAAGTGAAAACACACCGGAGATGATCCGACGAACACTTTCAACCATCTTTCAGGAGTCCTTGCGTCGCTATTTTGCGGTTTTCTTCTGGTTTATCGCATTCGGTGCAGCAGGAGCACTTCTGTTTAGAATGACCCAAATCCTTGCAGAGAGTGGCAATCACCAAGAGAAGTGGTTAATACCGGTTTATAGCATCCTTCTATGGTTTCCAAGCCGTCTTCTGGCTTTGAGCTTTGGTTTGGCGGGGAGCTTTGAAGACACCGCTGAGCAGATGCACGAATTCACCTCTATCGAGATCGATAGCCACATGAGCATGGTTGAGCGTAGCGGCTTTGCGGCCTTGCGTCTGTCAGAGGATGCACTCTCGGGGTTTGATGATGAACTGATTAACCACGTAATCGATGCAATGGCGATGGTTCGGCGAGTGTTGCTGATCTGGCTCGCACTGTTAGCCGTTGCGGTTTTGTCCGGCTGGAGCATCTAGGGGTGTTACCTCAAGCCTGAATCTTCTTAATCACCAGATGTGTATCTCGACACACTGACGGTCAGACAATCACGACATAAAGCAATGAATCTAATACAAGCTCCGCAAACAATCTATCTTAAGGATTATCAGCCGCCCCACTATTGGATTGATACGGTTGATCTGACCTTTGAGTTGGATCCATCCTCGACCATTGTGCGCTCACGGTTAGCAATGAGACGTAATCCTGAATCGTCACAGCATCAGGATGTTCTTAGGCTCAATGGTGAGGGGCTGAAGCTACAATCTATCACTATTGATGATAAGGTGTTGCAGGCATCGCAGTACCAGCAGGATGAGGAGTCGCTCACCCTGATCAATCCGCCGAAGCAATTTATTCTGGAAACCGTGGTTGAGATTGCGCCGGATCAGAATAGCGCACTTGAAGGGCTCTATCTCTCAAGCGGTAACTTCTGTACCCAATGTGAGGCCGAAGGCTTTCGTCGCATCACCTATTTTCTCGACCGACCTGACGTAATGGCACAATACACCACTACCATTATTGCCGATCCAATACAGTTTCCAGTATTGCTCTCTAATGGCGACTGTGTTGATAGCGGCGAGATCGATAGACGACACTTCAAAACATGGCACGATCCGTCATTGAAGCCGTGTTACCTCTTTGCGTTGGTCGCCGGGGATTTGGTTCAAGTGAGTGATCGTTTTACCACGATGAGTGGGCGGGATGTTGCACTGGAGATCTATGTTGAAAAAGGCAACGAAGATAAATGCGATCATGCGATGCGCTCTCTCAAAAAGTCGATGGCGTGGGATGAGCAAACCTATGGACGTGAGTATGATCTCAACACCTATATGATTGTTGCGGTGAACGACTTCAACATGGGCGCGATGGAGAATAAAGGGCTAAATATCTTTAACTCTAAATATGTTTTGGCAAAGCCGGAGACAGCAACCGATATCGATTTTCTTGGCATTGAAGCGGTGATCGCTCACGAATATTTCCACAACTGGTCTGGCAATCGTGTGACCTGTCGCGACTGGTTTCAACTCAGCCTGAAAGAGGGCTTTACTGTATTTCGAGACCAGCAGTTTAGTGCCGATATGAACTCGGCCGCGGTAAAGCGTATTGAGGATGTGAGAATGCTTCGTACCCACCAATTTGCAGAGGATGCCGGGCCAATGGCTCATCCGGTGCGTCCGGAGTCCTATGTTGAGATCAACAATTTTTACACTCTAACCGTTTATGAAAAGGGCGCAGAGTTGGTTCGGATGTTTCATACCCTGCTGGGGGAAGAGGGATTCCGCAAAGGAACCGATCTCTATTTTGAGCGTCATGATGGACAGGCGGTCACTTGTGACGACTTTGTCGCCGCTCTTGCTGATGCGAATGAGGTGAATCTTCAGCAGTGGATGCGCTGGTATCAGCAGGCTGGCACGCCACGTTTAAAGATAACCCGTGATTACCAACAACAGGAACTTGAGCTTACCGTAGCCCAAGAAATACCTGGCGCCACAGGTGAGCTGGATATGCAACCGGTTCCCGTACCGTTATCCATTGCGTTCTTTGGCAAAGACGGGGTGCAAAAGAGCTTTGAATATAATGGTCTTCAGTGTACTGAGACACTGCTTGTTTTAAACGAATCTATACAGCGCTTTAAATTCAAAGGTATAACCAACGACGATGTGCCGTCGCTACTACGAAACTTCTCGGCACCAGTCATCGTCGAGAGTGACCTCAGTCATCAGGAGATCGCACACCTGATGGCGGTTGATAGTGACCCATTCAATCGGTGGGACGCGGCACAACAAATTGCAGAGTTGACCATCCTGGATGCGTATCATAATCAAACGGGAGACGATGGATTGATCGGTGCGCTAATGAATGGATATCGGTCGATCATTGAGGATATGCAGTTGGATAACGCATTGAAGGCGGAGGCGCTGTCACTACCCGATATTCTCTATATGATCGAGAAGATTGAAGCGGTTGATCCAGTCAAACTACATCAGACGATCAAGCAGATCGAACAGCAAGTAGCAGAGAGTGCCGCTTCGTTGATTCTTGAGCACTACCAGTCATTGAATCAAATCCGCACCTATCAGCTTGATGCGACATCCATTGGGGATCGCTCACTTAAAAACCGGTTATTAAGATATCTCGCGACAACAAGCGATGGGATAGATTTGGCATATCAGCAGTATCATCAAAGCCATAATATGAATGATCGTATCGCTGCCCTTGGCGCATTGATTCAATCGGATAATCGCTATCGGGAGGAGGTTATTGACCATTTCTATCAGGAGTGGAATCGTGATCCTCTTGTGCTGGATAAGTGGTTTGCACTTCAGGCCAGTATCGCCGAAGAGGCAACGGTTGAGCGTGTACAATCACTATTAACACACCAGGATTTCACCATCAAAAACCCGAACCGGCTTCGTAGCCTTATCGGTAGCTTTGCGATGCGTAATCAAGTAGCCTTTCACCGAAGTGATGGTGGTGGTTATGAGATCCTTAAGACAATTGTGCTACAACTCAATAGCATCAATCCACAGGTCGCAGCGCGAATGGTTAATCCATTGATTCATTGGCGGCGCTATGGCGAAGAGCGTCAGCAGATGATGAAAGATGCGCTAAACGAGATCTTTGAATCTGAACACCTCTCAAGAGATCTCTATGAGATAGTTAAACGCGGTTTAGATACCTGAATCGTTGTGAAAGATAGACCTTAAAGAAGAGAATTAAAAAACGTGATTCCAGCCAAAGAAGCATTAGAAAGACTCCGTGAAGGCAACGATCGCTTTGTCTCCGGTTTGCGTAGCGTCGAAGCGATGCTGAGCCATACAAAAAGAGGGGACTCAACTGTAGCACAGGAACCATTTGCGATCATTCTTGGTTGTTCCGATTCACGTGTTCCAGCCGAGATGGTCTTTGATCAAGGGCTAGGGGACCTCTTTGTGATTAGAGTTGCCGGGAATATCGTTGCGCCATCTCAGGTTGGAAGTGTTGAGTTTGCCGCAGAGCAATACCACACACGGCTCGTAGTTGTGATGGGACATACGATGTGTGGTGCCGTTGCCGCAACCATTGATGAGATGCAGCGCCCTCAAGGGGAGAAATCAAAGAACATTGCGGCTATCGTGAATCGAATTCGTCCTACCCTTGAATCGTTAAAGCATACCGATGTTTGGCATGATCATCATGAGCTCATCAAAAAAGCGACAAGGGCAAATGTGCGCGCATCCGTTAATCAGTTACGACACGGTTCAGATATTCTTGAGCAACTGGTCAGTAGAGATGGGTTGATGATTGTCGGAGCCGAATATGACCTTGATACAGGTAAGGTCGATTTCTTTGACGTTTGACAGACCGTAGAAAACTTGTGGTTCTGCAATATCACCTTTTCCATTGATGGTGGCGAGAGGAGATTTGGATCTCAAACTTCTCACAGAAGAACACGCCATTCCTCAAACAACGAAATCCATAATTGATGCTCTACTCATCACTGGTCGATATCCGTCTGAACTTGCTTCCACGACATTTAGGGCAGGGCGGAATTCGACCCGTCTGGTGAAAATGGAGTTGCTCACCACAGCTTTTACAGGCAAGCGTTCCGATTGAGACGATCTCTCCACTTTTCCATTCACCCATAAGGTTAGCTTTATACTCCAGGTTTTGAAGAGCCTGCTGGGTGTGATCAACCATCTGGCTAAAGCGTTGGAGAATGTTTTGCTCGATCACCTCAAGATCAAAGCGTAACCAGTCTTGGAGTTCTTTGCTTCCTTCACCGAGATATCGGGCTGCATCATCAAGATCGCGCTGGAGAAATTCGACCATCTTTTCTGACTCTTCGCGGGTTAGCTCACCCAATTCTGAGGTCTTCTCCATAGCTAAGTCGAGGCTCTGTTGGATGGTGTGCCCACCCTTTTCAAGGTATTCAAGAGCACGCCCGAGTATTAGGTTATAGCCTAGGGTTTGTTGGTCTTGTGGTTGATTGCTCATGACGTTTCTCCTGATACTTCCTCTTTCCTTAAGTGTGTACCATGGCGTTATAAATGCCAAGGTAGATTTCAATGAAACAGGCTGTATCACTCTATATCAAGAGTCACATAGATTATGAGTTGAGTTTCTCAACCTTCTCTAGCTTACGATAGAGTGTGCGTTCACTAACGCCTAATGCCTTTGCGAGTGATTTGCGATCACCATTATATTGCTGTGATGCCCATTTGAGGTAGGCGATCTCTAGCTGATCAAGCGGCATGACATGATTAAATGGTGTTTCATTAACCGTTTGTAATGAACTGCTATTAAGCAACGGAAGATGTTCTGGCTCGATGCTATGACTATCTGAGAGGATTAATGCCCGCTCAAGAATATTCCTCAGTTCACGGATATTTCCAGGGAAGGAGTACTCCTCAAGAATGGTGATCGCCTCTTTGCTTATGTTGATGCGCTTATGCGGATTAATGCGTTTAAGAAGACCATCAGCAAGCAATGGAATATCTTTGGCACGCTCCTTTAACGACGGCAGTTCAATCGGAAAGGCACTAATACGATAGTAGAGGTCACGCCGAAACTCGCCGGTTTCGACCATTTTGACCAGGTTTTTATGCGTGGCACAGATCAAACGGAATTCAGCATGTTTGGTTTCAATCCCCCCGACGGTTCGAAAGGTGTTGGTTTCTAATAGTCTCAGCAATTTCACCTGTAGGTTTAATGGAACATCACCAATCTCATCAAGGAAGAGGGTGCCACCATGAGCCGCCTCGACCAATCCGGTTTTGTGATGTAATGCGCCAGTAAATGCACCGCGCTCATGTCCGAATAATTCGCTCTCAAACAGGCTTTCTGTGAGTCCGGAACAATCCACTGGAACAAACGGGCCTTTAGCACGTTGACTGGAGCTATGTATTGCATGGGCGACAAGCTCCTTACCAGTGCCAGATTCACCCAGGAGTAACGCGGCCGTGTCAGAGGTGGCCACACGACTAATCAATTCCAGTAATCGTTTAAATGGTTTTGATTTACCGATGAGACTGTGGTTGCCAGAGGAGCTATCTTTAATCCCCTTTACGGTTTCCATAAAGGCAACGATCTCACCATCGCGATTATGGATAGGGAACATCCCTATATCGACATGAATATTTCCATCCGGCGTATAGTGCTGATGCAGAACCCGCACTGGCTTGTTGTTCTGGAGACAGGAGACCAAAGGGCACTCTTCACCCATATCATGGCAAGGCTTGCCATATTGATGAGAAACCTTATAGCAGTACTGATCTTCCGGGGATTCACACTCATGTTGAAGCTGATACGCAAGGTTAGTGGTGATAATTTTATAGTTACGATCAATCAATACCACTGGGTTTTGGAAACCGTTGAGAAGATCGTTTATCTCACTGATGAAGGCACTATTAAGATTTGACATGGCTATACTGACAATTTTGACATAACGGGTGTGTCAATTGTGACATAAACTGTCAGAATGTCTACCTCTAAATGGTATCAACACATCTTAAGTTACTGAAATCACAGGAAACAATATAATTGGCACAGCATGTGCATTATTAAACAGCAGTATTAACTATCACCCGTTTGTTTAAGAGGTTTGTTTGATGATTATCGATAGTTTAACGATTTCGGCCGTTGTGCTCGCTTTAATATTGGCAGTGACGATTGTTCGTCTCGCGTCAAAACCGGTGAGTCATGATAGCTGAACCGACTTCTTGCGTCCCTCTACTGGCGTAAGGAGAGTTTGGGCAAGCATTCTTCTTGCCTCCTTTGTGTATTTTCCCCTTTTGAAAACCGCGCTACTTTATGTAGGGCGGCTTTTTTTTGCCTAAAAACACGAGCTTTTATTGAGAGCGTGACCCCCTCTACGGTATCCTGTTCAGCTTGTTTAAGACTAACCACAGGTTCATGAAGTACATGGCATTTTCTAAAACGTATCAGCCACAAGATATTGAGCAGTCAGCACAGCACTATTGGGAGCATTCAGGCACATTTACCGCAAATGATGACACTGATCGCGAAAAGTTTTACTGCCTCTCAATGTTCCCCTATCCCAGTGGCCGACTCCACATGGGGCATGTGCGTAACTACACCATCGGGGATGTCGTCAGTCGTTATCAACGTATGATGGGTAAAAACGTGCTGCAACCGATGGGTTGGGATGCGTTTGGCCTTCCCGCAGAGAATGCTGCTATCAAGAATAATGTGCCTCCGGCCAAATGGACCTACGAGAATATCGACTATATGCGCGATCAGCTCAAACGGCTCGGTTTTGGTTACGACTGGTCACGTGAACTGGCAACCTGCCACCCCGACTACTACAAATGGGAGCAGTGGCTATTTACCCGTCTTTTTGAAAAGGGTCTGGTCTACAAAAAGACCGCACCGGTGAACTGGTGTCCCCATGATCTGACCGTGCTTGCCAACGAGCAGGTAATAGATGGTCGCTGCTGGCGCTGTGATACCCATGTCGAGCGCAAAGAGATCCCGCAATATTTCATGAAGATCACCGCCTATGCTGATGAGCTGCTTCAAGGCCTGGATAACATGCCCGGATGGCCGGAGCAGGTTCGGGTAATGCAGAAGAACTGGATAGGTAAAAGTCATGGAGTTCGTATAGGTTTTCCATATGAGGTGAACGGTGGCGGAACTCTATGGGTATATACAACACGTGCAGACACTCTAATGGGAGCAACCTATGTTGCTGTTGCACCAGAGCATCCCCTCTCTCTAAAAGCGGCAGAATCAAATTCTGACCTTTCCACATTTATTGAAGAATGTAAATCGATGGAGACATCGGAAGCCGCAATGGAAACAATGGAAAAGAAAGGAATGCCAACAGGTTTTACAGTTACCCATCCACTTACAGGTGAACAGCTCCCACTATGGGTAGCTAACTATGTACTTATGGGGTATGGAGATGGAGCTGTTATGGCAGTTCCAGCTCATGATGAGCGTGATTTTGCTTTTGCAAAAAAATACGATTTGCCTATTAAACAAGTAATTATGAGAAATTACGAGTATCGAGTAATGATAGCTCGTAGTAAAGGGAGTGGAAATACTGAGATTCTGAAAGACGCTTATAAAAAGACCATATTTACTACTGACAAATGGCAAGATTGGTATGCAAGTAAGGATCATATGGTTTGTATAAATTCAGGTCCTTTAGATGGGGCAGAAATCTCAGAAGCTGTTGATGAAGTAGCTACAATGCTGAGAGGAAAAGGATTAGGTGATAAACAGACTAACTTCCGTCTGCGCGATTGGGGTGTCTCTCGTCAGCGCTACTGGGGCTGTCCGATTCCGATCATAAACTGTCCCGATTGTGGAGCAGTACCCGTTCCTGAGGAGCAACTTCCGGTTGTGTTGCCAGAGGATGTCGCCTTTGATGGTGTTGGCTCTCCGATTAAGAAAATGCCGGAATTCTATGAAACCACCTGTCCCAAGTGCGGTGGTAAGGCAGAGCGTGAGACTGACACTTTTGACACCTTTATGGAGTCTTCCTGGTATTACGCCCGTTTCGCCTGTCGTAGTAATGGTGAGGCGATGATGGATGAGCGCGAAAACTATTGGCTTCCGGTTGATCAATACATTGGCGGAATCGAGCATGCCATTCTGCATCTGCTCTACGCCCGTTTTTATCACAAGCTTATGCGCGATGAGGGACTGGTTAGCTCAGACGAGCCATTTGCGAACCTGTTGACTCAGGGCATGGTGTTAAAAGATGGCACCAAGATGTCCAAATCAAAAGGTAATACAGTTGACCCACAAGAGCTGATCGAAAAATACGGAGCCGATACGGTTCGACTGTTTACGATGTTTGCAGCTCCCCCGGAGCAATCACTGGAGTGGAATGATTCGGGTGTTGAAGGCGCGCACCGTTTTCTAAAACGGCTTTGGGCTTTTGCGACAGATCATGCCGAAGAACTGGGATCCAGCAGCGTTGTCGGATCCTGGGAGAGTGCCGATGATGCGATCAAATCAGCGCGACGCGAGATACATGAAACACTGCAGCAGGCCTTAAACGATTTTGATAAGTATCAGTTCAACACCGTGGTCGCGGCGTGTATGAAGATTCTTAATACCCTCTCAAAGCTGGAGGGCGATAGTGCACCTGCACTGCGAAACGAGGGGTTCTCAATTCTGCTTTCGTTATTATCACCCATCGCACCACACGCCACTCATGCGTTATGGCGTGAGCTAGGTTATGGTGACGATATTCTACATGCACCGTGGCCACAAGTTGATGAGTCGGCGTTGGTGAAGGATTCCATCGAGCTTGTGGTACAGGTCAATGGCAAGGTTCGGGCAAAGATCGAGGTGGCAGCCAATGCGGATAAAGAGGCAATTGAACAATCTGCCCAGCAAAATAGTAACGTGATCAAATTTACTGAAGGCAAAACTGTTCGTAAGGTTATCGTTGTTCCCGGCCGATTGGTGAATATTGTTGCAAACTAAGGCCGAAAAGCTGTCTGGATTAGGAGCGTAATGCAAACCATATTCCGCCAAATGCAAAACCTGGTTGTACCGCTGCTGTTTGTAGCACTCTTAAGCAGTTGTGGTTACAAACTCCGTGGCGTAGGGGATGATTCTCTGGTGACGACTCCCATTGAGCTGTCCGGCTTGATTGAGGGTTCACCCTTTTATCGGGTGTTGTCTTCTCAGTTTGGTGGCGAAACTAAAGGTGCAGATCGCCTTGAGATTAATGGCTATCAAATCAATCATCGTCAACTATCGCTCTCCGCAGTTGCCGGGCCACAGCTTTACAGTAGCAAACTAACCTTTTCAGCAAACCTCTATCGCTCCAGTGGCGAGCCGATTCAACTCTCTCAGCCCTATGTGGTTGAACGTGAGTATAGCTTTGATAGCACCAATCCGGTTGGGTTAAATGATTACCAGCGGCAGATTTCTGAGCAGTTAATGGCTGAAGCGGCAAGAACGCTTCAACGTCAGACAAGCCGACTAATGAAGAAGGTTAATCACGAATGAAGCTACGCTTCGATCAACTGGAGCAGCACCTGAAATCGGAACTAAAACCGATCTACTTTCTTAGTGGTGATGAACCGTTACAGATGATGGAAGCAGCGGATATAATCCGCGCAGCAGCCAGAGCCGATGGCTATAGTGAACGTGAGATTCTTCATGTTGAGGCGGGTTTTGACTGGAATGCCTTGCTGGCATCAGCCAATGCGATGTCACTATTTGCAGAGCGCAAGGTGATCGATCTACGACTGCGATCAGGAAAACCGGGTGATGCCGGAGCCAAGGTGTTGCGAAACTATTGTGAAAATCCCTCGCCCGATAATTTGCTACTGGTCAGTAGTGCAAAGCTGGATCGTTCTCAAACGCGCTCTAAGTGGTATCAGGAGCTGGATTGTAGCGGTGTGACCATCGAGATCTGGCCGGTCGAGGCATCACAGCTTGGTGCCTGGATAACCCAGCGTTTAAGAAAGAGTGGCATTGATATCTCTCCACAAGCCGCAGCTTTACTGGCAGATCGGGTTGAAGGCAATTTGATGGCAGCCTCACAGGAGTTGGAGAAGCTATGCCTTCTCAATCCAGAGCTAAAGTCCTTTGATGTCGAGGCGATTGAAGAGGGCGTTGCCGATAGTGCCCGATACACAGTGTTTTCGTTGGCTGATGCTGCACTCTCTGGTGATGCACGTCGTGTTACACGGATGATTGATGGTCTGCGTCAGGAGGGTATTGAGTCGGTGCTCGTTCTTTGGAGTCTGAGCCGTGAGATTCGGGCTGTGGTAAAGCTGCACCAACAGACATCAATTGGCGTTCCGATATCTCAGGCTTATCGGGCAGCAGGCGTTTGGGATAAACGTAAGCCCCTTTTTCAATCGGCATTAAATAGAGTGCCTTCACGGGTTTGGCAGCAGTTGTTGATGCGATGTGGGTTAATTGATCGGATGATCAAAGGCAGCGAACAGGGAAATCCTTGGAGTGAATTGTTACAATTATCTCTGTTGATGTGTGGAAAGCGCATCGTATGAGATACTAGGAAAATATCTGGATCAAGAGACTGAGAGTGATGACAAGCGATATTAAGAGATACATGCACAATCTGGGTACACAGGCTCGTGCGGCTTCGCGCAAAATGGCTGCTGCTGATACCAATGCTAAAAACAGTGCACTGCTTGCAATGGCCGATTTGTTAAAGGCCGAAGAGGCCATGCTATTGACTGAGAATGCGAAGGATCTCGCTGCTGGTCGTGACAATGGACTTGATGATGCACTGCTCGACAGACTAGAGCTGAACCCCGATCGGATTGAAGGAATGGCTGAAGGGTTAAGACAGATCGCAGCGCTACCTGATCCTGTAGGTGAGATTACTGACCTTAACTATCGTCCATCCGGTATTCAGGTTGGCAAGATGCGAGTGCCTTTGGGTGTCATTGGCATCATCTATGAATCACGTCCTAATGTGACTGCGGATGCGGCCGCGCTCTGTCTGAAATCGGGCAATGCCTCGATTCTGCGAGGCGGCTCCGAAGCTGCTTACTCCAATATGGCGATTGCTTCAGTCATCAAACGGGGGCTGGAGAGTGCCGGTCTACCTGCGGATGCGGTTCAGGTGGTTGATACCACGGATCGTGCTGCGGTAGGTGAGCTTATTACCATGCCACAATATGTTGACGTCATTGTGCCTCGTGGTGGTAAAGGGTTGATCGAGCGAATCTCTGCCGATGCAAAGGTTCCTGTGATCAAGCACCTCCACGGCGTTTGCCATGTCTTTATCGATGATGAAGCCGATCTTGAGAAGGCGACACAGATTGCATTCAATGCAAAAACACATCGCTATGGGGTCTGCAATGCTATGGAGACCCTGCTGGTGCATCAGGATATCGCAGAAGCGGTGCTGCCTGAGCTTTGTCGGATGTATATCGAAAAGGGTGTTGAACTACGCGGATGCGAGACCACCATGCGTATCGTTGACGGGATTAATGCGGCCACTGATGCTGATTGGGATGAGGAGTATCTTGCGCCAATCCTCTCGATTCGTATTGTAAAAGATATTGATGAAGCGATTGAGCATCTCCATCGTCACAGCTCCGGTCATACCGAGTCGATTGTGACAGAGAGCATTACTAAATCACGTCAATTCCTGGCTGAAGTCGATTCAAGCTCTGTTATGGTGAACGCTTCAACTCGTTTTGCTGATGGTTTTGAGTATGGACTTGGTGCAGAGATCGGTATTAGTACCGATAAGATTCATGTACGGGGGCCTGTGGGTTTAGAGGGCTTAACCTCTCAGAAATATGTGGTCTTTGGTGACGGTCATATTCGTAAATAAAAAGTTGGGAGTAGCATCATAGCTACCCGTGTTTTAATTGCCTGGGTGCTGCTGTGGTTCTTAAACAGATCCGTTGTAGCTGTTGAGCTACAGCAGCCGTATCTCTATTCCAGTCCTGATCAGCCCTTTAATGCGGAACTCCCGTTTCGTCTTGAACCGTCTGAGAATCGTAAACCAACAATCGCCCTGCTTCCCTATTCGTATTACGCGCTTTTTAATATAGAGGCGCAACGATGGTTAGAGCTATTGCAGTACCAGGTTTTGAGTAAAGACAGAGATGGCATGATTAAACTTCAGTCTCTGGAGTCGCTCCCAGAGCAGGATGTGGTAGCGATACCTCTACTTCTCTCTTTTGATGGCGATAAACACCATCAGGTGAGTGTGTATCAGTTTGGTCATCGTGGCGAATCGATAACATGGCACCACCACCAGTTATTCGGGCCTATCGCTCAGAGTGATACCCTTGATTCGATAGCGATGCACTATGCACGTAAAGTGGAACGTGACTATCTGATTATGATGTATGCAATCTATATGCGTAATCCACACGCATTCTATCGAAACAATATGAATAACATTCGGGTAGGCAAGATGCTGGCAATCCCTTCAGAGCTAGAGCTGGATAGCTACGATAAACAGTATGTGTACCAACAAATAAAAGTGCATCTTGATCGATGGCAGCAGAGTAAAACTGATGCTGATTTATCAGCGCGGAGATCGGGTATTAAGGTTCTTAAAGAGGATATGCAGCGTTTGACGCTAAATAACGAACATTTGCAACAACAGCGAATTGACCTCAATAGCCGCATCAGAAATATTGAGACACAACTAAATCAGGTTGTAACCAAGGTTCTTGGCTCTGATGAAGCGCCCGCAGTGGCAACGCCACAACCCGAAACAAAACAAATGCTTAATGATGTACCGCCATCACCCGAGATTAAAACAACACAGCCGCTTAATGTTCTTGAAGAGCAGAGTGCGAGCACACCCGTTGAACCGCAAAAGGATCGTACCTTTCCGTGGCTGGCATTACTCATCATTATTTCCATGATCTCATGGGGATTGTGGCGTTACCGACGAGAGGTATTGCTGTGGATTCAGCACAAAACTACCGGTTAGTCGCAATCTTTGGTGGAACCTTTAATCCAGTTCACAACGGGCATATTCGATCAGCGCTTGAGCTAAAGCAAAGATTATCGATTGATCATGTTTATATGGTTCCTGCGGCAATGCCGCCTTTAAGGGAATTACCGGAGGTTGCAGCTAAAGAGCGGCTGCAAATGCTAAAATTGGCAGTTGCAAATGAACCGGAGCTTGAGATCGATGAGCGTGAGTTAGCGCGTGAAGGCATCTCATATAGCGTTGATACACTTGCAGAGTATCGGGCGGAGCTTTCGGCACAGCAGGCGTTAGTGATGGTGATCGGGAGTGATGCCTTTTTAAAGCTTCACCAATGGCATCAATGGCAAAGAATTCTTGAGTTAGCGCATATTGTTGTAATACATCGACCAGGTTGGTCTGTTGATACACAAAAACTAGCTCCTGAACTTGGGCAGATATTAAAACACCATTTAGGCACATCACCCGAAGAGCTATCCAATCGCAGAAACGGAGTGGTTTGGTTTGAGGCATTAACGCCGATTGATATCTCGGCAACCCTGATTCGTAATGCTGTTGCAAAAGGCGAGAGCATAAGTCGTTTTGTACCTGAGTCGGTGGCGGAATACATCCGTTGCCACGGTTTATATCGTAAAAAAAGTGAGATAAATGAAGAGTGAAGAGTTAAGAGAACATGTTGTAGAAGCGCTGGATGATCTTAAAGGTAAAGAGATCCACACCCTTGATGTGCGTAAAAAGACTACAGTGACAGATATCCTTGTCATTGCCTCAGGCACCTCAATCAGACAGGTTAAATCACTTGCAAACCATGTGGTTGAGGCGATGAAAGCGCGTGGTGTTAAACCGATCAGCATCGAAGGAACACAGGAGAGCGGCTGGGTGCTTGTCGATTATGGTGATGTGATTGTGCATGTTATGTTGCCTGAGACACGTGACTACTACAATCTTGAGAAGCTTTGGGGTGAAGATGCGCCGGATGATGAGAGTGTTATCAGTTAATCCGCTATCTCCTCAACCTGAAATCGCATTGAGAGTAGCCCTATAAAATAATTGTGGTGAGATCATGGAAATCCGATTAATCGCTGTTGGAACCAAAATGCCTCATTGGGTTGAGGCGGGTTATCAGGAGTATGCCAAACGAATGCCGCCCGAGTGTAAACTGGTTCTACACGAGCTACCTGCAGGTAAGCGTGGTAAAGGGGCAGATATTGCGCGAATTACTCGACAGGAAGGAGAGCAGATCACTTCATCAATTCCAAAAGGGGCAAGAACCATCGCGTTAGAGGTAAAGGGTAAGGCCTGGAGTACAGAGCAGTTAGCGCAGCGACTAAAGTTCTGGATGGAGGATGGGCGTGATGTTGCATTAATTGTGGGTGGTCCAGAAGGCATAGAACCATCAGTGAGTGCTGCCGCAGATGAAAAATGGTCACTATCCCCGTTAACACTGCCACATCCACTTGTAAGAGTGTTATTGTCTGAGCAGATCTACCGTGCATGGTCGTTGTTGCGCGGCCACCCCTACCATCGATAATGATCTATGAACCCGCTTAATCAGATCTATCTCGCTTCAAGCTCACCACGTCGTCGTGAATTATTAGAGCAGATTGGTATCGATTATCAGCTTGTTGCTGTGGATGTTGATGAGACAGTACAGATGAATGAGCGCGCTGAGCAGTATGTGGTTCGTCTCTCAATCGACAAGGCGATGGCCGGATGGCATCGTGTCGGTCATGGTGTAGTGATCGGCGCAGATACCGCTGTAGTGATTGATGGCACAATTCTCGGAAAACCGAAGGATCGGGATGACTTCTTCCAGATGTTTTCGATGTTAGCTGGACATACACACCAGGTCATGAGTGGTGTTGCATTAGTTGGTGGTGATGAGCGAATGATTCATCGCCTTTGCGTGAGTCATGTCACGTTTCGCCAAATGTCACCTAGCGAGATTGAGTCCTACTGGCAAAGCGGCGAACCCACCGATAAAGCTGGCGGTTATGGAATACAGGGTATGGCCGCAGCCTATATTCGTCATCTTGATGGAAGCTATTCTGGTGTTATGGGGCTACCGTTGTTTGAGTTGATGGAGCTCATGGCCATCGCCAATCAGTGGCCGGCATCATAAACAAAATCCCACAGGGCGTCTGATCTGTGGTAATTTCTGAACTATATCTATAGACCATGCTCAATCTGAGAAAGAGAATCGTTCTGAGTTTAGGGGACGTTCCGGATAGATCGGTTTTATCTTTCCTTAATTGAGTAAAAAAAGAAGAATCAGAATAAAATGAGTGAAGAGTTACTGATCAATGTAACCCCACAGGAGACGCGAGTCGCCTTTGTAGAGAATGGTGTTCTCCAAGAGGTTCACATCGAACGTACTCACAAGCGTGGACTTGTGGGAAATATCTATTTTGGAAAGGTAGTGCGGGTACTTCCCGGTATGCAGGCAGCATTTGTGGATGCCGGGCTTGATCGCACCGCATTTTTACATGCCTCGGACATTGAGCAGCAAGCGTCTGAAAACGGTACAACCGATAACATCAATCATCTTCTGCGAGAAGGAGAGGAGGTGATTGTTCAGGTTTCAAAAGATCCCCTGGGCACAAAGGGTGCCCGTTTAACAACCCAACTCTCAATCCCCTCTCGCTATCTGGTCTATATTCCGTCAAGCCCGCATCTTGGGATCTCGCAACGGATCGAGGATGAAAAAGAGCGAGAGCGTTTAAAACAGATCGTAACCGACAACATGGAAGGGATTGATGGCGGATTCATCATACGAACAGCAGCAGAGGGGATCACTGAATCGGCGATGGTAAAGGATATCAACTTTCTGCAAAAGATATGGAAAGAGATCCTCTATCGCAAAGAGAATCGTAATGGCAACAATCTACTTCACGAGGATATGCAGCTTGCAATGCGTGCGATGCGCGATCTGGCGAGTGATGAGATTGAAAAGGTACGAATTGATTCGCGTGAGACCTTTAATAAAGTTAAGCAGTTTTGCGCCAAGTTTATCCCCGATTTAGTCGACAGGATTGAGCACTATGCAGGCGAACGCCCAGTCTTCGATATCTATGGTGTAGAGGATGAGATTCAAAAGGCACTGAATCGTAAGGTACAGCTAAAATCGGGAGGGTACCTGATTATTGATCAAACTGAAGCGATGACTACGATCGATGTGAATACCGGTGCATTTGTCGGACATCGGAATCTGGAAGAGACGATCTACAAAACCAATCTTGAAGCTGCACAGGCGATTGCCCGGCAGTTAAGGCTCAGAAATCTCGGTGGAATTATTATCCTTGATTTTATTGATATGGATGGTGTTGATCATAGAAGTCAGGTTTTGCGCGCACTGGAAAAGGCGCTTGAGCGTGATCATGCCAAAACACATTTAAGCGAGGTATCGTCACTAGGTCTGGTACAGATGACGCGAAAGCGTACCCGTGAAAGTCTTGAGCATATCTTGTGTGAGGTCTGTCCGACCTGTACCGGTCGTGGAACATTAAAGACTGCGGAAACGGTCTGTTATGAGATCTATCGCGAGATTATTCGTGAGGTACGTGCCTTTGAGGCTCAACAGTTATTAGTTCTGGCCTCACAAGAAGTTGTAGATTTAATGCTTGATGAACAGTCGACAGCTGTAGCTGAGCTGGAGGATTTTATAGGGTGTTCGATAAAGTTTCAGGTCGAGACACTCTATACTCAGGAGCAGTTTGACGTTGTGTTAATGTGATTTCGTTAAAATGGGACTATTACAGAAATTACGATCGACGCTTATCTATTTTGTACTGACAACCGTTATTCTGCTGGCTGTCTTTTCGACCGTTCTTCGCCTATTGTTTAGCTTTATTGATAGCTACAAATTAGAGTTTGAATCGCTCATTGGTGATGCACTAAAACAACCGGTAAAGATCGAATCGATCTATGCGCGCTTTGTTGGATTAAACCCGGCACTTATCCTAAAAGATATCTCCTTGCTCGATCTGCAACAGAAGAAGCCCTTTGCCTATTTTAAAGAGCTTGCGATTGTTTTCGACCCGTTTAGCTCAATCACATCATTAAAACCGACCTTCCAACGGATTGAGATTACCGGAGCAGATTTGGTGATTGAACGGGATATTAATGGACAGATGAGTGCCGGTGGAGCAGGCCGTGCCCGACAAAAGATCGAATCCGGTTCTAAAACTGAGAATCCTAATCCTCAAAAGAAAGATGATAAAAATAGTGAAACAGGAAGTATTGGTGACTGGTTATTATCTCAATCCAATCTCGTCATCAAACAGAGTCAACTTCTATGGATTGATCGTAAGAGTGATCGCCTGATTGATATTCCTGATATTACCGTTCGGCTCCATAACAATGGAAATAAGCACCAATTAATCAGTAAGATTAATCTTCCAAAGAGGATCGGGGAGGAGATTGAGTTCATAACTACGTTCAATGGTGATCCCTTTGCAGGGAAGAAGTGGGGTGGGGAGCTCTACATCCGTAGCAATGCTCTGAATCTCGATTCGTTCAAACCAGCTCACATCAATGGCAATCTCAATCTTTTTGGTGGAGTGGTTGATCTGAACCTCTGGGGACGGATTGCCCAAGGTAAGGTGAATCGTCTTGAAGGTCGTGTTGCGATCGATCAGTTTACGATCGCAAATCAGAAACAACGAGTAGATCTTCCTGCGGCATCGGCTTCGATATTCTGGCAACGCGGCGAGGTGATTTCAGAGCTTCAGATAAGGGATCTCAAATACAGTTCAGATCAACATCAGGGTTTTCCTGGCGCAATCGGAGCTGTATTTAATGAGGAGCATGGCGAGGTTGTGATCGATACGATAGCTCTCAATTCGGTTAAACCATTTCTTGCGCTCTATCCCGAGATTGAATCAATGGTTAGCAATGGTTCAGTTGATGGAGAGCTACGGAATATTAATGTTGCATGGAATCAATCAAAAGGCACTAAATTCTTTTGTGAAATGAACCAGGTTCAACTTGATCTCAATAAAGAGTGGCCAATGATCAAGGGACTATCTGGCACGGTTCATTGGGAAGACAATCAATTAGGCGTCAATGTTGATAGTTCAGGTGTTGAGTTCGGATATGATGTTATCTCTGAACACGATTATCAGTTTGATAAAGTCAAAGGGACACTGTTTGCTCAGACTTCAGATGATGGTTGGCAGATTTGGAGTGATGGCTTAGAGATTAGCAATAAAAACATTAGCGTTAAATTAGGGTCAAACATACAACTTCATCGTGATACTTCCCCGCTGATATCGCTTTATGGTGATCTTGGTTTTAGTAACCTTGCTCAAATTCGACACTATTTGCCAGAGAAGATATTGCCGGATGAAACTCGCAAATGGTTGGCAATGGCGTTTAATGGTGGCGATGTACAGTCTGGCTCAATACTGTTTCAGGGTTTGAGTAGCGAGTTTCCGTTTGAACAGAATCAGGGGATCTTCAAGATTGCCCTTGCGACAACCAATGTTGATCTAAAATTCCAGAGCGAATGGCCTAAGTTGAGTAAGGTTGATGCCTCGGTTGTGTTTGAAGGTAACGCAATGACCATTCTTGCAACAAAGGCGCAGATGTTTAACAGCCGTTTAAAAGGTATTGATGTCAGGATTAATGATTTCAGTCACCCCTATTTAAAGATTGAAGGTGGTGGCTATCTTGCTGCCAGCGATATCATCAAGGTATTTAACAACTCACCGCTTGGGGATCTTATCGGTGGGGCAACCCAAAGTATGAGTGCCAGCGGTGATAGTCAACTCACACTAAAACTAGGTATTCCACTCTCTTCTGCGGTTGATCAAGATTTGATGGTCAAAGGTAAGGTGAAGATTAATGATGCGAATTTTCATGTTGCTAATGGCGTCGATCTTGGTCATACCAGCGGTACGATAAACTTTGATCAGCAAGGTGTTGAAGCAGAGATTGTGAAAACGGATATTTACGGTAAGCCAGCGACCTTCTCTGTTTATCGAGTATCACAATCACCAGAGGATAAACGTACCGTGATCGCCGCCAGAGGTAGTGCCTTTGCCGACGAGTTGGCAAAAGCATTTCCACATCCACTTTTAAAGGCAATGGAGGGCGAGAGTGACTGGCAGGCGCAGGTTGAATTCAAGGAGGATGGTAGTGGCGATGTAAGCCTTAAGGTTGCGACAGACACACAAGGCATAGCCTTCAATCTTCCTGCCCCAATGCAAAAGGCTGCACATGAGGTACGCCCATTCACATTAGAATACAAAATTGCAGGTAAAGAGAAAGGAGCACTCTCTATCGAGCTTGAGAACTATCTAAAACTGATTACCTCTTTAGAAGATATTCCTGGCGAGGTTTCGGGTCTGCATCTCCATCTCGGTCGTGGTGGTCAGCTCTCGTTGCCATACCCATCTAAATATCGAATTAGTGGTAGTGCTGATGAGGTTGACCTTGAAGGGTGGATGGATCTCTTAAACACCGATAGTAAGAACGATAAGCGACTATCAAAGATTGAGATCGAGATGGAGCGGCTTCGTCTCTTATCGAACCCAAAGAGTGATGAGCACGATCCGCAGGAACAAAGGGCTGATCCCGTGCTTGAAGATTTCCCTGAGATTGATGCCCAGATTGAGCGGTTTGCATATAACAATCTTGAGTTGGGTCAATTAATCATTAACAGCAATAAATCGGATCAGCATTTAAAGATTCCGATGATTCGATTGATTCATCCACAACTAAGGGTCGAAGGAAGTGGAACCTGGGATGGGCAACAAGGAACGGCATTAAACATCATGCTCTCCACCACTAACCTCGGAGATGTATTTACAGTATTAAATCAAGATAAACTGGTTTCTGAAGGCAAAGGGAGCCTAAAGGGTGATCTGACGTGGGAGGGCTCTCCTTTCAACTTTGATCTTGCCAAACTCAATGGCAATCTTCGCCTGAATTTAAAAGATGGCGTAATCGAAGAGGTCGAAGTTGGCGGCGCTGGAAACCTTATTGGTCTCTTCAGTATAAAGAGTATCTTTAAACGTATGGCTCTGGACTTCTCAGATGTTCGTGAAAAGGGCGTTGAGTATGATCTGATCAATGGAGATTTCCGCATTGAAAACGGCCAGGGTTACACCGAAAACCTGAAAATGGATTCAACCCCTGCAAAGGTGTTGATTACCGGACGTATTGGTTTAGCGACCGAGGATATTGATCAAACCGTAACAGTGGTTCCAAATGTTTCTGATACGTTATCCGTCGCTGGTGCATTGGCATGGGGGCCTCAAACAGCCGCAGTCTTGTTGCTGTTAAATAAGGTGTTTGAGAAGAATATTGATGCCAATGCCATTATTCAATATAAGGTTGAAGGATCATGGAGTGAACCGACGGTTACCAAGATAGAGAATAAGAAGAGTCCTCCTGTAACGGATGGTCAAGAGATCAAGGGAGTGATAAATGAATAGGTTTGGATTTGTCGTTCTGTTGCTGGCAATCGTGTTTTCGCCACCGACTGTTGCACAGCAGTGGACGATGAGCGCTGCGGAATGGTCACTGCCGAGATCCGGCGATCGATTGCTTGATTTTCCTCAACTACACCAGTTAATGCAGGCGTTTATCACACAACGCAATAGCATAATCACAATCACCTATCCTGGTGGCGACGAGGGGATCCTTTGGGCAGAAGAACTCAAAGGATGGTTTGTGGCGCTTGGCGTGGAAAATAGTCGTATAGAGTTAGTGCCTGGAAGCGCTGTGGCTGATATGATAACCCTAGGTATACAACAATAATCGTTAGAGAGTTAAAGAGTAATGATGAATCGCGTTGCCGCAGTGCAAATGGCCTCGGGGTCAAACCTCAATGCAAATCTGTTAGAAGTCGAACGCTTGGTTTCGCAAGCGGCTGATCGTGGTGCATCACTGGTTGTTTTGCCTGAGAACTTTACACTCATGGGACTTAAAGAGAAGGATATTGTTGCGATTAAGGAGCCCTATGGCGATGGCAAGATTCAGCGCTTTCTTTCAGATATGGCAAAGAAGTTTGGGTTATGGATCGTTGGTGGAACCATTCCAATCGAATCAACTCACCCTGACAAGGTCTTTTCAGCCTGTCTCCTTATCAATGATAAAGGCGAGACAGTCGCACGCTATGACAAACTTCATCTATTTGATGTGACCATTACCGAGAGCAATGAGACCTATAATGAGTCTGCGACCTTTGAACCCGGTAATGATGTTGTTGTGGTCGATACGCCATTTGGAAGACTTGGAATGGCAGTCTGTTATGACCTCCGTTTTCCCGGTATCTTCAGAAGAATGCAGGATTTGGATGTCGATCTCATTACCATCCCCTCATCATTTACCGCCATCACCGGCAAGGCGCATTGGGATATCTTGGTTCGCGCCCGTGCGATTGAAAATCTCACTTTCGTCATCGCTTCAGCGCAAGGTGGCTATCATGTTAATGGTCGTGAAACCTATGGTCATAGCATGATTGTTGACCCTTGGGGTAACAAGCTGGACGAGTTGCCGAGAGGATCAGGTATTGTTTATGCTGATCTTGATATGGCACGTCAGAAAGAGATTCGCAAAAACTTCCCCGTTCTGTCACACCGCCGGTTGCAGTGTCACTTGTAACCCAGTTGTGCGTCTCTCTTATTCTGATGAGATAGACGCACTAAGATAACGAAACAGTTCTCGAAACGATTTGGGTGGCTTTTGGTTGCTCGCCTCTTTTTTGGCATTTCTGATCAATTGGCGGATGGTCTGAGCACTCAGATTCGGATGCTGATCTAATAACTCCGTTAATGCACGATCACCCTCCGGGCTCAACAGGCGTTCTCGCCAGCGCTCCAATGTATGGAGGTGGGCTGCCTTTAGATGATCCTGTTGGTTGAATCGGTTTAGTGCGGTCTCAACATCATTAACATCAAAACCTCGCATCAGCTTACCAATGAACTGGAGCTGTCGCTTCTTAGCACCATTACTACTCATTCGTTTATAGTCATTAATGGCATCGACCAGATTTGGCGGGAGTGAAATTGTGCTGAGTTTATCGGCCGAGAGTTCAGTTAATGCTTTTCCAAGTTGTTGTTTGTGTTCGGCGATACGTTTTAACTCAGATTTACTGATGAGCTCTTCCTCTTCAGTATCAATCCCCCATTCGTTTGGATCATGTTTTGAATTCATAATATGAGTTTAAACTACCTGATTATTCATCTTCGTCGAAGCGTCGATTAAACAACTCCCGGATGGCATTGAGTGCGTTTTTTTCATCGCTGCCCATGATGGTAATTGTGACCTGTGTTCCACACGAGGCTGCTAACATCATAACGCCCATAATGCTTTTTGCATTGACTTCACGGTTGTTTCTGCTGAGTGTGATGTCACTTTTAAACTGGGAAGCAAGCGCAACAAGCTTGGCAGCGGCACGCGCATGTAGCCCCAATTTATTAATGACATCAATGGTGCTTGTTTGCATCGCTTAGTGTCACCTGACAGATATCGTCATTACATAACAGGATGCCACGGGTTCCCCCGTCAATCGCCATTGAGGTTGCTTCATCTAATGTTGCATTAACCTCAGCGAAGACCTTTAAAAGCATTGAGAGATTAAGCCCTGAAACGACTTGAATATTACGTTGATGGAGTAGACGACAGGCAAGATTCCCAGGTGTGGCACCATAGAGATCAGCTAAAACGAGTACACCATCACCCTGATCAAGCTCATCAATCGATTCGGTGACGCGCTGTAGTAAGCGATCAAAGTCGTCTTCTGTGGTAACGGATATATTTCGGTGAGGAAGTGGTTCGGTACAAATGGTGTTTTTCGCCATCTCCAACATCTCATGGCCGATATGCTGGTGCGTGATCAGAAGTAGTCCGATGCTCATGGTAGTTCTCGATGCCGGATTAAGGTCCGGTAGCCTGTCTCTGAAAAGGATTGTGCAAGTCGTTCAGTGAAGTAGACCGAGCGGTGTTGCCCGCCGGTACAGCCAATAGCGATGGTTAGGTAACTACGTTTGTCATTCTGGAATGACGGTATCCAGTTATTGAGAAAGTGATAGATATCCTCAAACATTCGATTGACCTCAAAATGGTTCTCAAGGAAATGGACAACCTCTTTGTCCCGGCCTGTAAATGGTCTAAGGTTTGCCTCCCAATGAGGGTTTGGAAGACAACGAACATCAAATACATAATCGGCCTCAACAGGGAGTCCATGCTTAAACCCGAACGATTCAAATAGAATCGACATGGTGGTGTTTTCATTGCGTCCTGCGTGTTTACGAATAAGATCTCTTAATTCATGAACATTAGTGCGACTGGTATCAATCGAGATATCGGACATTTCAGAGATCGCATGTAACAGGATTCGTTCATTAGTGATGGCATCGTCAAGTGCCTGTTCTTGCGCTGACAGAGGGTGTTTACGGCGTGTTTCACTGAATCGTTTGATGAGAATTTCATCATTCGCATCAAGATAGATGATTCTGTATTGAATTCCGTTCTCTTCAATCGTACTGATGATCTCTGAAAAAGGCGTTGCTGAGAGATTACGCGCATCAATGCCTATGGCTGTATGTTCGTAGATCCCGTTCTCATCATTGATAATCTCATTGATAAATGCGGGCAGTACTGCAACAGGCATGTTGTCGATACAATAGAATCCGAGGTCTTCAAGGGCATCAAGGGCGATACTCTTTCCGGCTCCAGAGGTTCCACTTAGGATAAAAATTTCCATAGTTACGGTTTAAGTAGCTGGCTCTGTTTGATTTGAAATTCAGTCTCGGTATTGTACCCTGAGTTTCTAGATTTCCTATCACTAATTAGCATTTCGATCATTAAAGCTGTCGATGAGAGATCTGAGGGTCTAAGTTGGATTGACTCAATCATGGTTCCATAGATTTGGGTGGCGTCGATTTTGCTGAAGGGTTGGTGCAACATTGTCGATTCTGAATCCAGAGTGACAATAAAATCGATGCTGTGATGAGAGGCAATCGCCTCATCGCCATGACTATGGCGGAGATTCATGATTGGAAGTTGGTCTATATGGAGCACATCCAGAAGCAGCTCGGGAGAGAACCCATAGATCTTATCGCTGTTATCAGGGGTGTAGATCATGGTGATATCATCACAAATCATCTGTGCGCCCCGATCAATGAGGTTCAATGTCAATAGACTTTTTCCAACACCGCTTTTTCCTTGGATTAATACCCCGATATCGTCAATGACAACAAGATTGGCGTTGATTTGTTGAGCGTGCTCCAACTGCTGTTGCAGAAAAGTCTCAATCGCAGTGTGCAGGATCTCAGGCTCTAGTTGAGTTTGAATAATCGGTCTCTGGTTGAGCGCAAGGGTAGAGTGGTGCCCCTCTTTGATGATTTGACTGGTTTGATAGGGGTGATTGCGATGAAGACTTTGTGATAATAGAAACAGGATCTCTTGATCCGTGTTCAGAATCTGGATATCGGTTCGGTGCTGGGTTTGAAGCGTGTCGACGAGTTGAGAAAGAGTGAAGCAGGGCATCCGGTAAGATCAGGCAGCGATGTCGTGCCACTGCTCAATGATTGCGAGTATCGCCTCTCTGCTTTTTGCCTCTCTTAGTCGATTAACAATCGTGGCATCTCTGAGCTTTGCTGCGATCAACGCCAGAAGTTGCAGGTGCTCATCGGTGGCCTCTTCAGGCACTAGAAGCGAGATCATGATATCTACGGGCTGCCCATCGAGTGCATCAAAATCGATCGGCTGCTCAAGAACCAATACCGCAATAACCGCATCTTCGAGATGGGTTAAACGACCATGGGGTATTGCGACCCCATGACCGAAACCCGTGGTTCCAAGGCGTTCGCGAGAGATAAGCTTTTCAAGAATATCTGTATCGCGGATCTCCTCAGAGCCTTTGCAGCTAGAGGCAAATAGTTCACTCAAAACCTCTAAAGCACGTTTTTTGCTCGAGACCTCAATGTGAAATCCGACCCGTTCAGGAATGATAAGTTGTGCTATTTGCATGGCTGCTATTTCTATCTATTGCTCAAATGGCTGTGACTTTAAACCACCTTCACTACGATGGTGGTCGGTAACCTTTTCTTTATGCTTTTTGATCTGGCGATCGAGTTTGTCGACCATTGAGTCGATGGCTGCATACATATCCTCGTCCTCAGTTGTGGCAAACAGTTTATTGCCGGTGACATGGATGGTTGCTTCTGCTTTTTGGCGAAGTTTCTCGACACTCAGTGTGACATGGACGTTGGTAACGTGATCAAAGTGGCGCTCAAGGCGCTCAAGTTTGGATGATACATAGTCACGGAGTGAGTCAGTGATATCGACATGTTGACCAGACAGATTTAGTTGCATGATTTGCTCCTTATAACAGGCATAGCTATGCCAGACGTTTACGTTCATTAGAAGGTGGTATTGCCAATGCTTCACGATATTTTGCGATTGTACGACGAGCAACATTGATACCTTGCTCTGAGAGTAGATTTGCAATCTTGTTATCGCTTAGCGGCTTTTGTGGAGGCTCAGCGCCAATGAGCTTTTTGATCATTGCTCGAATGGCTGTTGATGAGCACTCCCCCCCTCCAGCGGTTGATACATGGCTGGAGAAAAAGTACTTCAGTTCAAAGATCCCCCTTGGTGTGTGCATATATTTTCGTGTTGTTGTACGTGAGATGGTTGATTCATGCATGCCAAGCTCGGATGCAATATCGTGTAAAACCATCGCCTTCATTGCCATTTCGCCTTGCTCAAGAAAGTCGCGCTGATGTTCGACAATACTGGTTGCGACCTTTAGTAGCGTCTCGTTTCGACTTTGAAGGCTTTTAAGAAACCAGCGCGCTTCCTGAAGATGAGATTTAAGTGTAGTTGAATCGTCACTATTTACCTGTTTTACAAGGTTTGCATAGTGGTTGTTGATGCGTAGTTTTGGTGTTGCATCAGGGTTGAGTTCGACAACCCAACGATCCCTTTTTTTGGTGACAAAAACATCAGGTGTGATGTACTGAATACGTTCCCCACTGAATTGACTGCCTGGTCTGGGATTGAGACCTTGAATGATATGGTTAAGATGAGAGAGGGTTTCATCATCGATCTGCATCTTTCGTTTTAAGGCAACAAAGTCGTGATTGACCAACAGATCGAAATGATGCTCGATCATCGCATTTAAAAGTGGATGAATCGTTTCGTCTGAGGGCAAGCTTTTTAGTTGAATAAGCAGGCTCTCTCGCAGGTCACGAGCCCCGACACCGGGAGGATCAAAGTTGTGGATGATATGTAGTACTGCAATAACCTCATCAAGATCAATCTCCAGACCTTGTGCCACCATACCCTGATAGATATCCTCGATCCCTGAAGAGAGATAGCCATCATCATCGATCGAATCGATAAGTGATTCTGCTATCGCTTTATCGGTCTCAGAAAGCGGTATCATCCCGATTTGCCATAACAGATGGCTTTGAAGCGACTCGGTGGAGGTGTCGCCATAGTCATAGTCCCGATCACCTTCAAACTCGGAGCTTGAGGAGGTCTGACTCACTGGAATGTCATAGAGATCATCCCAGTTACTATCGATAGGTAGCTCGTCCGGGATCTCATTCACCTGCTCTATGGGCGCGCTCTCTTTGTCGAAGTCGCTGACGCTCTCAGAATTGAGCTCATCCCGCTCATCAGTTTTAGTGTTTTCAGGAGCTTCAGTATCGTCATCTTCATCATAGAGCTCTTCAAGCATCATATTTGAGTCGAGTGCTTGCTGTATCTCGAGCTGTAGCTCCAATGTTGAAAGTTGCAACATCTTGATCGCCTGCTGAAGTTGAGGCGTCATTGTAAGTTGCTGACTGAGGCGAAGCTGGAGTGACTGCTTCATCAATAGATGATTCTAATTCTTCTCATGCCTTAAGTTTAAACCATAAAAACAGATTTTGGGATGGTTGGCTCGAAAATTGCCTAATATTTTTTCACTCAACCGATTTATGTCATAAAAAAGTCGAATTGAATCAGATTATTAGGTGAAAAAGGGGGAGGCTAAAGAGTGAAGTTCTCACCCAGATAGATCTCTTTAACGAGTTTATTATTCAGGAGTGTTTCCGGTGCACCCTCAGCAATTACCTTACCATTGCCGATGATATAACCCCGCTCACAGATCCCTAAGGTTTCACGAACGCTATGGTCAGTGATTAACACTCCGATATCCCTCGTTTGCAGATGTTTAATGATGTTCTGAATATCGATGACAGATATCGGATCGACACCAGCAAAGGGTTCATCAAGCAAGATAAACTTGGGTTCTGTGGCGAGTGCTCTGGCGATTTCGACACGACGACGCTCGCCGCCTGATAGCGCCATTCCTAGGCTATCTCGAATATGGGTGATATTGAGATCCTCAAGCAACTGCTCAAGGTGATCGTAGCGCTGTGATTTTTTAAGATCCTTGCGAGTCTCAAGAATGCTGTAGATATTCTGTGTGACCGTCAGTTTTTTGAAGATTGAGGCCTCTTGGGGCAGATAGCCGATCCCCTTCTGTGCACGAACATGGATCGGATAGGGGGTCATATCGATCCCGTTGATCTCTATCAGTCCCTTATCTGCGGGAATCAACCCGACAATCATATAGAAGCAGGTCGTTTTACCTGCTCCATTCGGGCCTAATAGCCCGACAACCTCACCACTTTTAACCTCCATTGAGACATCAGAGACAACCTCACGCTTTTTATAGCTTTTTGCCAGATTACGAGCACTGAGGATTGCTTGAGTCATCGCTTGTTTCCGCTTTGTGGTTGCAGAATCACTTGTACTCGTCCACTGCTTTGTGAGTTGCCTTCACCGCTGCTGGCCTCAACACGATTCTCATCAATGAAGTAGCGGATCTGATGACTTGTAAACTCATCACCTTGTCGATTAAGTCGCGCCTCGCCGGTGAGTGTAATAACTCCACTGGCTGAGAGATAGGTCATCTGTTTTGATTCAGCCTCGAGTGAGGCCTCTCCTGTGCGTACAAATTTTGACGGTTTTCCGGTTGAGATAATCTTGGAGACCTCGCCATTGGCGCTGGATATCGAAATCATCTCCGCTGTGATCGCTATCTCGCCCTGTTTTAAGATGACATTTCCCTTATAGGTACTGTTACCGCTTTTTTCATCAATCGTGACACGGTCAGCACTGATCGATATGGCCTGATTGTTCGGTGCTGCTGATATGCTCGCGCTAATCATCAGAAGCGTAAACAGTAGCGTTATGTTATTTCGCAGGTTCATAAACCCCCCGAACATCCGATTGTAGTTCGATGTACTTTTGTGACAGGTCAGCAACCATACCTGTTGCACTCATCTCAACCCGATTCTGTTTCAATCTTACCGGCAGCGAGGTATAGAGTCGTTGTTGGTTCATATTGTAGTGAATGCGTTGTGTCGTTGCGGTAAATGTATCGCCATCTACAGCGTGGGATTCGATCGTAACACCGCTGCTTAAGGTTACCAGATTATCATCCACTATCTCGCCAACGGCGGCATTTAGAGTCCATTGAGGACGTTCCTTTTCAAGGATTTCAACCTCAGGTTCATGCATTCGAGTGCTATTTGTTCCACGATAATGGCGTAGTGATGATGTTTTGACACTTCTGATCGGTTTGCCATCTTGGTTGGTGCTGATGATTGTTACTCCAGACATAAAGCTGAATGCCTCATCATCTGCGACCGGCTTTTCAACGAGGGTTTGAGGCGTAATACCGATCTGATCACGATTATTAAAGAGTAGAAGAGCCACGGTTGTGATGGTGATAAGGATTAGAAATTTGAGATTCATGGGAGCTAGAGTGACGCTAATCTAGATAGTTATTGAACAGAGCATCCAGTTTACCCTGCGATTGAAGTATCAATTCACAGACCTCACGCGCAGCGCCTCGTCCACCCTTATTCGTGGTGATCCAGTGGGCATGGTGCTTTACCAAATCATGAGCATCAGCCACGGCAACAGCGAACCCGACTTTGGTCAGAACGGGTAGATCGATTACATCATCGCCAACATAGGCGATCTCATCCAAAGCAAGATTAAGCGATTGTGCCAAGGATTGTAGTGCCAGGAATTTTTGTTTCTGCCCCTGAAAAACGTACTCAATACCCAGCTCATCCATTCTTAGTTTAACGACATTAGAAACCTTGGCAGTAATAATCGCGACCGGAATGCCGATCTGTTGCAGCATCTTAATCCCAAGTCCATCTCTGACGTTAAATCCTTTATATTGTTGCCCATCATCACCAATAAACAGGGTGCCATCGGTTAGTACGCCATCAACATCGAAGACCACCAGTTTTATCTTTGCTGCGCTTTTGATGACGTTATCCATATTGAATCCTATTAGACTATTCCGGCTCGAAGTAGCTCATGCATATTGATTGCGCCGATCACATTGTCATCATCATCCACAATCGGCAGAGCATTGATGCGTTTACTATCCATCATTTGAAGCGCTTCAGCGGCCAGCAATCCAGTTGATGCGGTAGCACAGGTGCGATTCATGACATCGCTAATCATGAGGTTATGAATATTTACGTTGCCGTGGTCAAGCAGGCGGCGAAGATCACCATCGGTAAAAATACCGACGACTTTGCGATCACCATCAACCACGATCGCCATCCCAAGGCCGCCTTTGGAGATCACTACAAGTGCTTCAGATAGCGGGGTTTGCGGTGATACGAGTGGAAGTCGCTCACCAGATAACATCAGATCGTCAACACGTAACAGCAGTCTTCGACCCAGACTTCCAGATGGGTGTGAACGAGCAAAATCCTCCTGAGTGAAGTCACGACAGTTCAACAGTGCAACTGCAAGTGCATCCCCCATTGCCAGTGTTGCCGTGGTGCTGGCTGTTGGAGCAAGACCAAGTGGGCAGGCCTCTTTGTCGACTTGAACATTGAGATTGGCATCCGCCGCTGTTGAGAGTCGCGAATTTGGATTGCCAGTCATTGTGATCAATGGGACATGAAGGCGCTTAATAATGGGTAGAATTGTGATCAACTCATCGGTTTCTCCGGAGTTAGAGAGTGCCAACACCACATCACCCCCGGTAATCATGCCGAGATCGCCATGACTAGCTTCGCCGGGATGAACAAAGAATGCCGGGGTTCCGGTGCTGGCCAAGGTTGCGGCAATCTTGTTGCCGATATGACCCGATTTCCCCATACCGGTAACAACCACCCGTCCCTTGCAGTTCATCATGAGCTCAAAGGCTTTTATAAACTGCTCATCAATGCGGTCAATCAGTTGAGTAATCGCTTCTGATTCGATTCTCAATACTTGACGACCAAACTCCTTAATCTCTTCCCCGGTGTGTTTCACCATTCCTGCTTAAGCCTCTGGGTAACCAAGTTGTTGCAGGGCTTCAGCAATAGCCTCGCGATTGATGAGATTCCCGGTAACGGTAACTTTACCGGCTTCAATCTCGGCTGTAACGGACGCGATACCATCAAGCTCAGACAACCCTTTTTCGATTGCCGATGTACAACCACCGCACTTTACGTTTTTTACAAAAAATATCTCTTCGTTCATCGAATTACCTCTATCAAATCGGAGTGACTACGATACCTGACCATAGTATAACAGTCCCATATAGGCACAATACCCTGTCAGCAATAGCGCGCCTTCATAACGATTGACAATACCTTGTCGTTGCTTAAAACCGTATGCGGTTATAAATAGTACAACAGATAGTATCACCATCACTGGAAAATCACGTTCCAGAACATCACTTTCGAACGATGAAGGGGCAATCACTCCTGGGAGTCCCAACACGGCAAGAAGATTAAACATATTTGAGCCTAAGACATTCCCAAGAGCGATGTCATGCTCCCCTTTTAATGCACTCATGACCGAGGCTGCCAGTTCAGGGAGACTTGTGCCAATCGCAATAACGGTAAGACCGATAATGAGATCGCTGACCCCAAACCAATGGGCGACAAAAACAGCACCCCAGACCAGTAACTTAGAACTGCCGAGTAGAATGGTGATTCCGATAAGTAGCCACATCAGTGCTTTTGGAGTCGACATCCCTTTAGGAATCTCATCGTCATACTCACTTCCTATGGGATCAGAGCCTTTCTCATTCAGGCCAATATTAACAATCCACAGAATCATAACCCCCATACCACAAAGCAGAATCGTACCGTCCAGGCGTCCCAGTTCACCATCAGCAAGTAGTAGATATGAAAGACCGAGAATCAGGAAAAAGGTTGGGAATTCACGCTTTATGGTGCCTGAATGAACAGCAAGTGGTGTGATAAGTGCTGTTACGCCAAGCACTAAACCGATGTTGGTAATATTAGAGCCAATTGCATTGCCGATGCCGATACCTGGATTCCCAGACCAGGCCGCAAATCCCGATACCAGCATCTCCGGTGCAGAAGTACCGAATCCAACAATGGTGAGGCCGATAATTAGTGGTGATATTCCAAGATTTCTTGCAGTGGCAGAGGCTCCAATCACAAAGCGATCAGCGCCCCAGATAAGGAGTATAAAACCAACAGTGATTGCAGCGACAGCAGAGAGCATGATTAATTCTACTTAATAGTCTGGGTGAGTGATGAGCCTCGGATTATTGAGGCTATTCTTCTTCAAAGGTCATATCCAGATCAGGCTGGGGAGGATCGCCATCATAGATAAGATTACGTCGTTGTTGTAGATAGGCCTCTCTGACAAAGGTATAGCGATCGAGTGCAACCTGATCAACGATGTTGCTCACATAGAGAAGATCTGCTCTTTTTTGAATGAGATTGACAGCACTGCTACCATATTTAACCCTATTATCAGGGTGACCAATTAACGGATCGTAGCTCCAGTCGACATAATCACCCGTGGTATCTCTGAATGTGCTTGGTCCTAAAAGCGGAAGTACCAAATAGGGGCCAGAGCCGACACCCCAGTAACCAAGTGTCTGACCGAAGTCCTCATCATGTTTCTCCAGCCCTAATGGCGTCGCCACATCGATTAGCCCATAGATGCCGATGGTGGAGTTTATCGTAAAACGTCCGATATCCTGAATGCCTTGGATCAGCTTTAATTGGAGAATATCGTTTAATATTACCGAGATATCATCAATATTTGAGAAGAAGTTACTGACCCCGGTTTGCATCGGTTGAGGTGTATACTCTTTATAGGTTTCGGCGACCGGCTTCATGATGCTTTCGTCTAACGACTCATTAAAGCTATAGATTGAGCGATTCATATCTTCAAGGGGATCTGACTCCATCCAGCCATCAGATAACGGGATGTGAGAACACCCGTTTAAGAGTGCTGCAAGAATCAGGAAGAGGAGGTAACGGTGTAACACAATGCTTGAATCCTTAATGACGATACGTTGCATTATCCAGTCGCCGATAATGCTATGCAAGGCGTAGTTTATCTCTTTTCTGGTAAGATCCTGATTTTAAACAGGCCATAGCCATTATGCCCAACATCATTTTTACTGTATACGGCTGGGGTGGGAGTGAGTGGAATGACTTCTATCCTGAAGACCTTCCACAAGAGTGGCGTTTAGACTATTTTAGCCACTACTTTTCATCGGTTGTCATTCCCGCCGATAGCATACGAAAGGTAGCACCAGAGCAGGTCGATGAGTGGTTGGAATCGACAGCGAGTGATTTTAGATTCTACCTTGAGTTTGGCACTACACCACAACATCACATCGATTTAATACAGAAAAGATTGGGAGATCGTCTCTCTCATTTGGTTGACCTGAATTCACTGACCGCAACACCGATGGAAAACAGGACACCCATGCAGCTTTACATCTATGACGGGGATAGTGATCCTAAAGCAATTCGGCTTTATTTGGAGCAGATTCAGATACAGGATAACAGTCGTGCACTCGTGATGATTCGAAGTGGCAAAGAACCGTGGAAGGTGTTACAAAACTTTGAGTTACTGGGTCAGATGATGGGGATAAATTAAATGAGTAGACACAATCTGACAATTTGGACGCTTTGGGGGGTTGCGATGGTGACCCTGCTGGTTGTTCTTTTGAGGGATGATGGCGAGATCGTGGTAGCTCCTCAGTGGGAGGATACCTACTCACTCACCGCGCGCTTTGGAAATGTGAGTGGTGTTAAGGTTGGAACGGCAGTCTCCATTGCCGGGATTGAGATCGGCTATGTCTCAGCGCTCAACTATGATCCACAGAGTTATGAGGCGGTAATGACCATCGCGATAGGCAAGGAACATAACTACCTGCCGGCAGATAGCAGTGCTGCGATCTACTCACATGGATTGATGGGTGAGCGCTATGTTGCGATTGAACCTGGTGGTGCTGAGGAGATGCTCGTTGATGGTGATGAGATTACATTAACCCAGTCATCCGTGATCCTGGAGCAACTGATCGGCCAATTTCTCTTTAGTCAGGCCACTGATGCACCAAAATAGCCCCCTTTCTCTACCCTATGATGACGAATAGAGGTATGATTCCGCCTTTGTTTTTAGACATTCGGGATTACTGCTAATGACTCCAGAAGAGGTTCAAGCGCTCATAGCATCAGGATTACCTGATTGTGAGGTCAGGGTTACTGGAGATGATAGCCATTTTGATGTGACCGTAATCGGTGAGATCTTTGATGGAATGTCCAGAGTTAATCAGCAACGAACTGTTTATGCAACACTCGGAGATCGCATCACCTCGGGTGAGATTCATGCAATTAATATTAATGCCTATACCCCTCCAGCTTGGGAGCAGGCTCAGAGGTTATCGGTAACGGTTTCCTGAATCATAACAACTAATCCGGTCAAAATAATCGAGAACAATGGATAAATTAATAATTACAGGCGGTGCAAGGCTTGATGGCGAGATTCGTATCTCCGGCGCAAAAAATGCGGCACTGCCGATCCTTGTTTCAACACTGTTACTGGATGAGCCGGTAACCATCTCAAATATTCCACATCTGCACGATATTACGACCACCATGGAGCTTCTTGGGAATATGGGCGTCGGGCTGATTGTTGATGAAAAACTCAATATAGAGGTCGATAGCTCAACCATCAGTGCCTTTATCGCACCATATGAATTAGTGCGTACCATGCGAGCCTCAATTCTTGTGCTTGGACCACTATTAGCACGCCATGGTGAGGCGCATGTTTCACTTCCGGGTGGATGTGCGATTGGTTCACGTCCGGTTAATATCCATATTGATGGACTAAAAGCGATGGGCGCGGATATTAAGGTTGAAAACGGTTACATTGAGGCCACCACCCATGGCCAGCGTCTAAAGGGCGCCGATTTTACAATGGATATTGTGACCGTTACCGGTACCGAAAATCTTATCGCCGCTGCGTCGTTAGCTGATGGAACTACGACTCTCAGAAATGCCGCAATGGAGCCAGAAGTGGTCGATTTGGCCAATTTCTTAAATACTCTCGGGGCAAAAATATCGGGAGCTGGAACCTCAGTGATCACAATTGAAGGTGTGGAACGGCTCAAAGGTGGTCAATATAGCGTACTGCCGGATCGTATCGAGACAGGAACCTATCTGGTTGCTGCCGCCATTACAGGCGGGCGGGTTAAGGTGAAGGATACCCGTCCTGATACGCTTAAGGTTGTCCTCGATAAACTTAAGGAAGCGGGTGCAGAGATTACAACGGGTGAAAACTGGATAGAGCTTGATATGCATGGTCGCCGCCCTAAGGCTGTTAATGTGGTGACCAAGCCTTACCCTCAGTTTCCGACGGATATGCAGGCGCAGTTTACGGCACTGAATGCGATTGCTGAGGGTAGTGGTGACATTCAAGAGACCGTCTTTGAGAATCGGTTCATGCATGTGCAGGAGATGCAGCGTATGGGCGCAGAAATCACACTCCATGGAAACACCGCTACGGTTAACGGTGTTGAGAAGCTAACGGCGGCTCCGGTGATGGCAACAGATCTACGCGCATCCGCATCATTGGTTATTGCCGGACTGGTTGCGGATGGTGAGACAGTGGTTGATCGCATCTACCATATCGATCGCGGATATGAGTGTATTGAAGAGAAATTGTTACAATTGGGCGCTAAGATCAAGCGAGTTCCCGGTTAAAAGTTCGAATAGCGGAAGCATTATGAGTAATAGGTTAACACTGGCACTTTCCAAAGGGCGTATCTTTAAAGAGACACTGCCATTGCTTGCTCACGCAGGAATAGTGCCGATTGACGATCCTGAAAAGAGTCGTAAATTAATCCTCGATACCAATCACGAGGAGATCAAACTGGTTATTATCCGCGCATCAGATGTTCCGACCTATGTGGAGTATGGTGCCGCCGACCTTGGCGTTGCTGGAAAAGATGTGTTGATGGAACATGGCGGTGATGGACTCTATGAATTGCTGGATCTCCAGATTGCTAAATGTCGCCTGATGACTGCCGGACCTGTGAACATGCAGGATCCAAAAAAGCGTCTCAAGATTGCAACCAAGTTTGTTCACTCGACTCGTCGCTATTACGCTTCGCTCGGTCAGCAGGTTGAGATCATTAAACTCTATGGTTCAATGGAGTTGGCACCTTTAGTCGGTTTAGCTGATCGCATCGTAGACCTGGTTGATACCGGCAATACCTTAAAGGCAAATGGTCTTGAACCTCTGGAGCATATCGCTGATATCTCTTCGCGCCTTGTCGTCAATAAGGCGTCGATGAAGATGAAACATCAGGAGATAAAAGCGTTCATTGAGAAGATCGCCGAGGCAGTGGCCTTGCAAAATCAGAAGTAGATTAGCTATGAATATCACAAGACTTGATACATCCGAACCCACATTTTGGGACAGCTTAGAGACCTTGCTTGCATGGGATGGTGTTTCCGATGAGCAGGTCAATAGCACCGTTAAGGAGATCATCCAGCAGGTGCGTCAACGTGGTGATGCAGCGGTGCTGGAATATACCAATCGCTTTGATCGCATGAATGCGAATTCAATCGCAGAGCTAGAGATCCCACTAGAACGACTTAATGCGGCACTTGATGCCATTCCTGATGATCAACGTGTTGCTCTTGAGCTAGCAGCGGAACGGATCCGTAGTTATCACCAGCGTCAGAAACAGGAGTCCTGGAGCTATACCGAAGCCGATGGCACTCTGCTCGGTCAACAGGTTACCCCACTTGATCGCGCCGGACTTTATGTCCCTGGTGGCAAGGCCGCCTATCCATCATCAGTTTTGATGAATGCGATCCCGGCAAAGGTTGCCGGAGTCAATGAATTAATCATGGTGGTTCCTACCCCTGATGGCGAGGTGAATGATCTCGTGCTTGCTGCTGCGGCTGTTTCGGATGTCGATCAGGTCTTTGCTGTTGGTGGGGCGCAAGCGGTTGCTGCTCTGGCTTATGGAACCGAATCTATTCCGAAGGTTGATAAGATTGTCGGCCCCGGAAACATCTATGTCGCTACAGCCAAAGGCATGGTTTTTGGTGCGGTGGGTATTGATATGATTGCCGGCCCGTCTGAGATCCTGATTGTGTGCGACGGCAAAACCGATCCCGACTGGATTGCGATGGATCTATTCTCTCAGGCAGAGCATGATGAGGACGCACAATCGATCCTTGTCTCCCCTGATGGTGATTTTCTGGAGCAGGTGGCTCTAAGTATTGAAAAGCTGTTACCGACCATGGAGCGAAAGGGCATTATTGAAGTTTCACTGAAAAATCGCGGTGTGCTTATCAAAGTGGCCGATATGGATGAGGCTGTGACCGTTGCTAATGCGATTGCTCCTGAGCATCTGGAGTTATCCGTTGAGGATCCGGTTATGATGGCTCCCAAGATTCGTCATGCAGGTGCGATCTTTATGGGTCGATATACCGCTGAGGCTTTAGGTGATTATTGTGCCGGGCCTAACCATGTTCTTCCCACATCCAGGACTGCGCGTTTTTCGTCACCACTTGGCGTATACGATTTTCAGAAGCGATCCTCGCTGATAATGTGTTCAGCACAAGGTGCATCAGCGCTGGGTAAAACCGCATCAGTCTTTGCCCGGGGCGAGGGGCTAACCGCCCATGCCCGCTCGGCAGAGTATCGGATTAAGTCGTAAGTAAAAACCTTCAGCAAGCGTTGGTGCGATCAGCACAATCAATGTAGATAATTGAGCTGCTTTTGGGTGATGGCATCGTTGACAATCGTTGTCAGCACCTCTGACTGAATATCCTTAGAGAAGAATTTGTATACTGCGCCAGAGTTAACAGCGCTTTGGGCTGTTTCTGCGTCCGTCTGTGCAGTAACGAGTATTCTAATGGTTTCAGGGTAGAGTGATTTGATGTGACTTAGAAAATCAAGCCCTAGCATCTCTGGCATACGGTTGTCACAAATCACAACATCAATAGTATGGTTTGCCAGAATTGTAAAGGCATCATTCACATTGCTACTGGTGTAAATGGAGAACTCTTTCTCATCAAATATCGAAGAAAGGGCGAGCAGCGATATCTTCTCATCGTCAACAATCAAAATGGATGGTTTGGCATTAATCTGATGATGTGAAACGACCCATTCGGGTATGGTTGTATTTTGAAGGATATGACTAATGGATTCACTATCGACAGGCTTGCTAAGCAGGTAACCTTGCATCTGATTGCAGTTGTGACGTCTTAGGTAGCTGGCTTGGTCGGTTGTTTCAACCCCCTCAGCAAGAACGCTCATATTCAGGTTATGCCCCATCGAGATAATCGTATTGATGATCGCGGCTTGTTCAGGATCAGTTGTGATGTTGCTGACAAATGATTTATCGATCTTTAGTTTATTAAACGGAAATTTTTGTAGATATGCCAAAGATGAATATCCGGTACCAAAATCATCCATCGCCAGGTTTACGCCAAGTGCCCGGACAGTTTTAAGCGTATTGATCGCTTGCTCAGTACGTTCGAGTAACATGCTCTCTGTAACCTCAAGTTCGAGATATCCTGGATCGAGGTTATATTTATTTAACGCATTGGTAACCGTTCTCACTAACAAGGGGGAGTGTAGCTGATGAGCCGAGAGGTTCACGGCAATAGTTATCGGTTGCAGACCAGCGTTCTGCCATGCTTTGTTCTGTTTGATGGCCTCTAATAGTACCCACTCGCCAATCTCATCAATGAGTCCAGATCGTTCAGCAATCGGAATAAAATGATCGGGCGGGATTAGTCCAAACTCAGGATGTCTCCAGCGAATCAGTGCTTCAACACCAGTGATCTTTCCGGTGACCATCGAAAGTTGGGGCTGATATAGGACATAGAACTGTTGCTTTTGTAGTGCGGATCTTAACTCTTTCTGGATTGATAGATTTCGTGAGATCGCAGTGGACATTTTTGCATCGTAGTAACAAATGGTAGAGCCGCCCTCTTTTTTAGAGCCTGAAAGCGCTGTATTGGCATTGATAATTAATGCCTCAGGGGTTACCGCATCATCTGGATAACGTGAAATGCCAACACTAAAGTTGATATATAATTCATGATCATCAATCCGATACTCACCTGCGATATAGTTAAATAACCGTTCAATCGCGTAGTAATCACCACTGTTAGTTGATTCATTTTTAAGGATGATTAAAAACTCATCGCTACCCAGATGTGCAAGATGATCGGTTGTTCTAAGGTGTCGTTTCAAATTCTCTGCAATGGAGATAATGAGTTGATCACCTGCCTCGTATCCAAGCGTATCGTTGATCTCGTTGAAGTCGTTGACATCAAGATAGGCGACAGAGATTGTGGCCCCCTCACGACTAGCGGCGGCGATCTCTTTGCACAATATGGGTTCAATAAGCTTACGATTGGGTAGGTCAGTTAATGGATTATGTGTTAATAGATGATCGTTTCTTTCAATCTCATTCAAATACTGCTTGTTTAAATCCTGGATCGATTTTATCGAAAGGTTAAATAGTGATGGTAGTAGCAGTTGTCCCAGCATTAGCGCAAATGAAATCTGAGGGTGGATAAACCATGCCCCGCTAAGCATTAATGCCGCATTAAAACCGGCGAAGGTGAAGATTGACGAGAAAAAATGGAATGTGAATCCGTAGCTTATGCCGTAACTAATAGATATCCACAGCATTAATGGGTAGATAGCAAACCCATTTGTACCATAGATATATGTGATAGCACTTAAGAAGGCGGTATCAATAATCAGTATCAGGTAGCGACGTAAAACCGGTTTGTTTCTTGAGGTTATTGTCCATACGGCATAAGCCCCAGAGATCAGCAGATAATAGAGACTGATATTGATGACTAATTTGGTATGCGTGTTTTCAGGTTCAAATATGTTGTGGTAAAACAGCAGGGTGAAGAAGAATATGGCTGCGATAATAGTCCGAACGATAACCTGCCGTTTCTCCTTGGCGATATCTTTATCCGTCAATAGCTCGGGTAATCTGTTCAATCCATTAACTCTCCATAGTGATCGTGAACCCTGTTACCGCCACACCTAGGTGATGGTCAATCCATAATTACGATGAATGACTTATAAATATAGTTCAAATATCGGTAAATAATATAAGACCTATAATATATACGGGTTTCGAGTAACACTTTGAACTATAGCACTTTTCTTTAAAATGATACAAGTTGAATCATTTTGGTGGAATTCTCTGAAAAGATCAGGGTGATCTCTCATAACAAACAGGCGAAGTCCTCCCGTTTTTTGTGCCAATGCGTGGAGAGCCAGATGCGATACCACTGGCAATGACAACATCTTCAATCTTTCTTTAAATATTTATCAGGATTCAGAAGGGTGTCTTGGTTGTGTTAATGCAATGGTATACTTCATCGCTTTTGATAGATGTGTGGATAATTAAACAATGAGTGCTTCGTCGTTATCACCCCACCACAGACCCCGTAAACGCTTTGGTCAGAACTTTCTTCATGATCAAACCGTTATCGATCGGATTATTGCCTCACTATCACCTTTGGCTACAGATACGATTGTCGAAATTGGTCCTGGTTTAGGTGCGTTAACAAAACAGTTGATCGCCTCTACCGGCTCGATTCATGCGATAGAGATTGATCGCGATCTGGCGGCGATGTTACGACAAGAGTTTAGTGAACAGCAGTTATCACTCATTACCGAGGATGCCTTGAAGTATGATTTTTCATCGTTGTCTGATAAGCGCCGATCACTTCGCATTGTAGGTAATCTTCCGTATAACATCTCAACGCCATTGATCTTTCATCTATTAAAAACCGCGCCAATCATTATCGATATGCATTTTATGCTGCAACAGGAGGTTGTGGATCGTCTTGCCGCGCCTCCAGGGAACAAGACCTATGGTCGCTTAAGTGTGATGGCACAGTTTTATACCAAGGTCGAAAAACTCTTTACAGTGCCTCCTGGCGCCTTTAATCCACCACCTAAGGTCTATTCTGCTGTGGTTAGAATGACTCCACATTCACAACAACTTGATGTTGGTTCGGTGAGCCACTTTGAGCGATTAGTGGCTCAAGCCTTTTCGCAACGGCGTAAAACATTGCGTAATACACTTAAAGGGCTGGTCTCTGATGATGTCTTTAGTGCTGCCAAGGTTGATCCATCCCGTCGTTGTGAAACCTTATGTCTGGAAGAGTTTTCGTTATTAAGTCAGCTTAGTTTTAAGGAGTCGACAGATGACAAATGATGTCCTTCTTTGTGGCGATATAAACCTGGATGACTACGCCTCATTGATTGGGAGGTATGGGCTTACACTTAAAATAGTTGACGATGATCAACCGATACCCGGTAGCTGGTTTGGTGATCCTGAAGCTGGAATTATTGCTCGTCAGGTCTATGTCCGTACAGATACGCCGGTACACTCGGCGTTTCATGAAACATGTCATTTAATCTGTATTGATGAAGAGCGACGCAAACAGCTCCATACCGATGCCGGCGGAGATTATGATGAGGAGAATGGTGTTAATTATCTTCAACTCACACTTTCAGATTATCTTCCTCAAATGGGTCGGGAGAAGATGTTTAACGATATGGATCGTTGGGGATATACCTTTAGACTAGGATCATCGAGAGCATGGTTTGAAAATGACGCAGAGGATGCCAGAGCATGGTTGATACAACATCAGCTAATTAATGAGCAGGGAGAACCCACATGGCAATTGCGGAAATAGATAGGAATCGTGTCCAATAATTAAGAGCAATATTTATTCACATCTTCACCTTGAACAACGTGGTTTGAATGCTAACCTTTGATCATTGAACGACTAAACACTTTAAACTGTGATTATCCCTGTTGACGTTGTAGGAGGTGAATATGTCAAGTAGCCATTGTCAACTTGATGTTGAGGTCGATACCCGCTATCTAGAAGAGCACTCCGAGCCTGAATATCATCGTTATGTTTTTAGCTATACCATTACCATGATCAATAAGGGTAGCCTTCCTGCAAAACTGTTAACACGGCATTGGTTTATCACCGATGGTGATGGTAAAACTCAGGAGGTCTTCGGGGAGGGTGTTATTGGTGAACAGCCTCATCTTCATCCAGGTGAGAAATATCAGTATTCAAGTGGAACAGTATTAGATACACCATTTGGCGTGATGGAAGGGAGCTATCAGATGATTACCGATAATGGAATTCATTTTGATGCGAAGATTCCGATGTTTTCATTAACCACGCCATTTCAGCTCAATTAAGTGACACTAAAATATAGCTATACCCTTATCGCACCTCTATACGATTTACTCATTGAGAAGGCGACAATTGCTCCACGAAAAAGAAGTCTCAAATCGCTCGACCATAAAGGAATCGATAAAGTATTGATTGCCGGTATTGGAAGCGGGTTAGATATTCCGCATCTACCAACCGGAATCCAATATACAGGGATAGATTTGACCCCGGCAATGATTGCGCGCGCTCAATCCAAGATTGGTCATCATGATATTGTTCTACAGCAAGGAGATGTCATGTCTCTTCCCTACGATGACAACCATTTTGATGCGGTTGTGATGCATCTTATTCTTGCGGTTGTTCCCAATCCGGCCTTGGCGTTATTGGAGGCTGAGCGTGTAGTCAAACCCAATGGCAAAATCATCATCTTTGACAAGTTTCTAAAACAGGGCGAACTCGCATTTTTTCGCAGAATGCTCAATATTCTGTTGCGTCACATTGCAACCCGAACAGATGTTGTCTTTGAGCAGCAGTTAAAACAGTGTAAATATCTTAAGGTTATTGAGGATCGGCCAGCGCTTGCTGGAGGTTGGTTTAGACAGATCAGATTACAGAAAATAGTGCCTTGAATGATTTGTCGCTGATACAATACCGCGAATAGATATTGATGAGTATTTGAATGGCGACCTATGTAATAGGAGATGTTCAGGGCTGTTACGATGAATTACAACTACTACTAGCCCAGATTAACTTTAATCCGAATTCCGATAAGCTTTGGTTTGCAGGCGATCTCGTTAACCGAGGGCCCAAGTCACTTGAGGTACTTCGGTTTGTCAAAGAGCTTGGTGATCGCGCTATCACTGTGCTTGGAAATCATGATCTTCATCTGATTGCAACATGGAGACAGAGCAATCAGCATCCTAACCTTAACGACTCGCTATCAGCCATTTTTGAGGCTGACGATTGTGATGAGCTACTCCATTGGCTATGCCAACAACCCCTGATGCATCGAGATGAAAAGCTGGGTTACTCCTTAGTTCATGCGGGATTGCCACCTCAGTGGAGTATCGAAGAGGCACTTGGGTACGCAAGTGAGGTTGAGCAGGTGTTACGCGGTGAACAAATGGATGTGTTCCTTCGCCATATGTATGGCAATAAACCCAATAAATGGCATTGTGAATTAAGGGGTTGGAAACGCTTACGTTTTATTGTCAACAGCTTTACACGCCTTCGCTACTGTACTGAAAAAGGTAAACTCAAATTTAAATATAAAGGCGCCCCTGGAAGTCAGAACACAAAACAGCTTCCGTGGTTTCAGATCAAAAATCGACGCAGTCAAGCAGAGCGGATTATCTTCGGACACTGGTCAACGCTGGGACTCTATCAGCAAGATAAGATCTATTCGATCGATAGCGGTTGTCTTTGGGGTGGGGCGCTCACGGCATTGGAGATTGATCATGACTTTGCAAAGGTACACCAAATCCAGTGTAGTCAAAGTATGACGCCTGCCAATACCACAGCAGAACAGTTTCAATAAAACAGCTCTTTTAGTTTTATTCTAAGGCGAGTTGGAATAGGTATCATTCCGTCACATCGAGATGCGGGAATCCATAAACCAAGGAAATAAAACACTCATTTACTGCACTTATTGTAATGACAGTACCTGGTCAGATTATCAAACGCACCCGATTATCAATTTTTCTAAAAAAAATGTGCAATACCAATACTATTTGACGCTGAAAAGGCTAAGCTAGATATAGGGGATGTTGATGAATATCTGAAAGATCAGATATTAATTGTGTCAGGAGAGTATTGTGGATAAGGCGTTACAGCGATTGCTTGAAACCGAGAAAAAGGCTGAAGAGATCGCATCATCAGCAGAGCAGGCATTTGAACAGAGCGTGAAGCGAGCAAGAGAGGAGGCCGCAAACGCAGAGACACGGTTTCTGCAACAACTGCCAGATCTCCATCGCGCTTATGTCGAAAAAGCAGAGAAGCGGGCGCAAAAAAGCATTCAGGAACTTGAGCAAAGATACCACGATCAAATGAAACAACTCGCTGCTCAAGCAAGGTCTCGTGAACAAGAGACGCTAGAGCATGTGCTAAAGATAGTCTTGGATCCTGATAAGGAGTAGGGCGATGATCGGTTCTTATGCTTATCTTGCCACTCGCATCGCAATCTTAAAATCTCGTCTGTTGCCCGAGAGCTATTTTACCCCTTTTGTTCAATCATCCCTTGATGAAAGCTTCGAGAAGCGAACCGGGATTCCGTTATCACAACTCGACGACCAGGAACTGTCGCTTGATTCGATGTTAATGCGATTATTATTGAACGACCTTTCAGTGATACGCCGCCCTTTAACCGGAGATGCGCGAAAATTCTTTACCTTTTGGGCTCGTCGATTTGAGATCTTTAATCTAAAAAGTATCATTCGTGGGAAGCAGCAACGACGTAGTTATGCAGAAATTAAGGCTCAGCTACAAGAGATCCCTCCATTCTCATCATTATCACACGAGAGTATGTTACAGAGTGAGAATGTCTCAGAGTTATTGCGATTGATTGAGCGAGGGCCCTATAGCTCAATCGCCAGACATGCCAGAGCTGTTTTTGAGTCCAGTCGTGATTCACATTCGATCGAGGCCGCCGTTGATCTCTATTATTACAATACATTACTTAATCTGCTCTCACAGCTCCCTAAAGAGGACAGTGCCCCGGCCTTGGCACTTATTGGAATACAGATCGACAGGCTTAATCTATGTTGGCTAGTACGCTACCGTTTTACCTATAAACTATCCTCATCTGAGGCTTACTATTTTTTAATCCGAAAAGGGCATCTCCTCACACGGGAGAAGCTGCTCAAACTCTCTGAGCAAGAGAGTCTGGATGCGCTGATTGGGGAGTTACCCCAGTCGATTAAGCAATATGTTCAAAACAGTCATAATCATTTTGAGTTGGAACAACATTTAGAGAAGATGGTTAGAGAGAGCGCAAGAAGGTGTGTCAATCATAGCCCGTCTGTCATCACCAGAGCGTTGGGATACCTTTTGCTGCGGGAGTGTGATCTCAACCATATTCGCACAATGGTGATCGGAAAAAGGCTTAATATGGAGCCGTATCTTCAAACAATCGCTTTAGGTCACCGTGCCGAGGCATACCAAAAGGTTGCCGAGCATGTTTAGACCTTTACAGATGTGCCATGTTTTGATTCAGGTGGTTAAAAGTGAACTGCCTCATACCTCAGTCGTGCTGGCCGATAGTGGTATTTTTAATCCGGATTATCGGGAGCACATTGAACACGAAGTGGTACATATTCCAGGTGAGCGATATCGTATGCACTATCGTCAGGCTTTAGCACGTTTTGAGAAGATTACCTCCCATTTCGAAATAATACCCTCCCATGATATCGAAGAGCCGTGGGTTGTGGCTGAGAATGAGTTGGTTGAACTGAATCATCTTCTGGGCGAAGTCTGGAATCACTGCTCAGATATTGATGAGCGGATGCGCGGTCTTCAGGAGAAGATCACAATGAACAACGATCTTCTTAATACGCTGCATATATTTTCAAAACTAAATATCGATCTTGATAATCTTCATCATAAGAAACGCTTTGTGGATATTCGTGCCGGAGTATTACCAAGGGAGAATCTAAAACGTGTGATCGAGGCGCTTTCGCTTGCTAACTTTATCGTTTTTGAATTCTACATCTCGGATAATAAATCTCATGTTCTGATCCTTGGCGCACAAAATGGTCAAAGTGAGGATGTTCAGAAGGTGCTTAAATCAGCCGATTTTGTCGCAACGGTATTACCAGAGACGCTTCAGGGAAAACCCGATGAGGTCATCGACCAACTCAATCAAGCAAACATTGAACTTCAAAATGAGATTGAGAAACTAAAGACAGAACAAGAGCAATATATTTGTTCAATCGAATTGCAGCTACAGGATGCGAAGAGTCGATTAATGATGGCAGAGCCTTTGGTTGAAATGGGCGGAGCCGCACGCACCTCAACGCATGTTGCAGTTATAAGTGGATGGGTTCCTAAGCGGGAATTAAAAAACCTGAAGCAGAGGTTACATCAACAGTTAAAATCGCCGTTTGTGATCAGCGTAAGATCCCCTGAGGCATCAGAGGTTAAAGAGGTTCCTACTGTAATGGATCACCCTCGGGTGATGAGTGCATTCGCAACATTAACTCGTCAATATGGTGTTCCAAGATACGATGAGATCGATCCCTCAATGATCTTTGCGATTAGCTTTGTGTTGATGTTTGGAATGATGTTTGGAGATGTTGGCCATGGCGCCATGATTATGGTGGTGTCGTTACTGCTTCGAAAACGACTAATGCAGTTCACACTTTTTTCACTCTTATCTGGAGCCTCGTCAATTGTTTTTGGCTTTCTATTTGGTTCTATTTTCGGATACGAGCACCTTATCGAACCGATCTGGATCTCACCACTTACCGATCCGATCTATATGTTATCTGTGGCGTTGACCTGGGGCGTATTCTTTCTGGTGGTCGTGTCGATATTAAATATTTATAACCGGTTAAATGAGCGCAGATGGTTAATGGCACTGTTTGATAATAATGGCGTTGCAAGTACGATACTCTATATGTCTCTGCTGTATGGCTTCAATAACCTTTATCAAAATGGTGAATTTGGTCTTGCAGCTTCTGCAATGATGATTCTGATGTTAGCTGGTTTTATGATCTACAAGTGGCAACAAAACAATGTTCCGTTAGTAGAACGAATTATGGTTGTGTTTGTGGAGAGTTTTGAAACGATATTAGGACAGATCTCTAATACGCTTTCATTTTTACGGCTTGCCGCCTTTAGCCTGAATCATGTTGCACTTGCGATTGCCGTATTTACGATTGCCAACATGATGGGACCTACGGGCGATCTGATAACGGTCGTTATCGGTAATCTTTTTATTCTTATTCTTGAAGGTGCCATCGTAATCATTCAAGCGTTACGTCTTGAGTATTATGAGGGTTTTTCACACTTTTATTCTGGTGATGGTCGTGCGTTTGCACCGTTGACCATCAAACGCGGTAATCGAGTTGTAATACATTCGTAACGAAGAAGGAGCAGACGATGTATCTGATAGTGGCAGTAATGACAATCGGTGTTGTGGGTTTGATCGCTACCGGTCTCTACCTTGAATTTAATCCGGTTAAGAAAAGAGGTTCGACAAGATGGTTCAGAAACTCATTAGCGTTTAATTTAGTGCTATTTGTCGCAATGCAGGTGTTATTGCTGGCCTTTGGTTATCAAGAGGTAATGGCAGCGTCAGAGACCACATCTGGTCAAGGTGAGATATCTATCGGTTTAGGTCTAGCTTTAATCGGTATCGGTTTGCCAACAGCATTAAGCACAATTGGTGCAGCGATCGCGGTAGGGCCGATTGGCGCGGCATCACTTGCAGCACTTGCAGAGAAACCAGAGATGTTCGGTCGAACATTGATCTATCTTGGGTTGGCTGAGGGTATCGCAATCTATGGGCTTGTGATGAGTATTCTATTGTTAGGCAAGATCTGAAGATGAACGAGACCCAGCCAGACAAGGTATATGATCGTATGCTCTTCTTTGGATCGGCAGCTCTTGCCGATGGTTTTGCGTTGATCGGTTTTGAAACATGGGTCGATCCTGAGATTGCACAGATGAACCATCAGTTGGAGTTAATTAATCAGAGTCGTGGAAACGCCTTTGTGCTTATTAGCTCTGAACTTGCTGCTCAGGAGAGTCGAATATTGGATGAGATCAAAAAGGAGAGCGGCCGTATTCTTGTGATGGAGATCCCGTCACTTGATGATCCGGATGGTTTTAGTGTCGATACCGATGCGCAGGTGATGGGAATGTTAGGAAATATTAAGATTGATGCTGAGTCAGTATAAATAAGGAGCAACGATGGATCAGATTGATGCTTTAGAAGAGGCGATCATAAGCCAGGCGAACCATATTGCTGATCAATACAATATTCAGGCTAAAAAGGCGCATGAGGATATCCTTCGTGAGTCGTCAGAGAAGCTACATTTAAAAGAGGATAAAGCGGTTCTTCTGGCCAAAGCCGAATCGGAACGTGTCTATCGTAAGCTGGTTCAGTCAAATGAGTTAAAGTTGCGTGCAGAGCTCGATCATCAATGTTGGGAAATAGTGACAGGTGTTGATAAAAAAATTGTAGAAGAGATTAAAAAGATTGTTGCAAACCGAATAAGCTATTTACCGATCCTGACAAAGCTGATTCAACAGGCAGTTGACGCACTCGGTGTTAATGAGGTGGTGCTGGCTTTTAATCAGGACGATTATGATTTGGTTTCGCAAAACCTTCAGGGGATTAAAGATAATGTAGGTAATGAGGTTACCATCACCTTAGAGGTTAGCCCTGAACCTAGTATTGGCGGTGTTATTGCTCGAAGTCGTGATAATCGTCATCGATACGATAATCGATTTGAAGGACGGCTTCTTCGACTACAACAGAGACTTCATCAGGAGATACAAGAGCGGCTGCTGCACTCCTCAAAAGAAGATCTCATCAAAAGTGAGTGGACATGAGAGCACAAGGGATCATCTACGAAATCAACGGCCCGATTATCACCATAGAGATGTCTGAGATTGCAAACGGACATCAGGTGAAGATCGGCAAAATGGGATTGATTGGAGAAGTGATCGCATTGCAAGGCAAATACGCCATTATTCAATGCTATGAAAACACAGAGGGATTAAGACCAGGCGAGACGGTAACAAATCTTGGGCATCCACTTTCAGTTGAATTAGGGCCAGGTTTGGTTGGAGAGATATTTGATGGTGTTCAACGCCGATTAAAAGCGATTTATGACCACTGTGGTGACAATATGCCACGAGGTGTCGATATCGCCCCGCTTGATCGTGAACGTCGTTGGGCATATCAACCATTGCCAGAGCTAAAGCCAGGTGATCAGATTAGTGGTGGCACGATCATTGGTGTTGTGCAGGAGACACAAACCATTAGCCATCGCATTATGGTTCCTCCCGGTATTAGTGGCGAGTTAGTTACGATAACTCCTGAAGGTGAATATGATATTGAGCAGCCGATGGCAGTTATCAAGGATAAAACCGGCACCGAACATACAGTAAAACTCTATCAGCGATGGCCGGTTAGAAGGCCACGGCCCTATCAGCGCCGAGATCATGCAGTGCTACCGTTAATTACCGGACAACGAATCCTCGATACCTTTTTTCCACTTCTAAAAGGAGGAAAGGCCGCAGTACCTGGGCCTTTCGGCGCAGGTAAAACCATGGTGCAACACCAAATTGCTCGTTGGACAAATGCCGATATCGTGGTCTATGTGGGTTGTGGTGAGCGGGGTAATGAGTTGGTTGATATTCTGGAAAGCTTTCCTGAATTAATCGATCCCTATACGGGTCGTAAGTTGATGGAACGTACATTGATGATCGCCAATACCTCGAACATGCCAGTTGTTGCGCGTGAGGCGTCAATCTATGTTGGCGTCACCATTAGCGAGTATTTTCGCGATCAGGGTTATGATGTGGTGATGCTGGCGGACTCTACCAGTCGTTGGGCAGAAGCTTTACGCGAAGTATCAGGACGTTTGGGACAGATGCCAGTCGAGGAGGGGTATCCCGCCTATCTTTCATCACGTCTTGCCGCGTTTTATGAACGAGCCGGACGAGTTCATACGCTTGGTGGAGATCATGGTTCAGTGAGCCTGATCGGGGCGGTTTCTCCTCCTGGTGGTGATTTTTCTGAGCCGGTAACAAGCCACACCAAAGAGATTGTTCAGGCATTTTGGGCGTTATCAAAAGAGCTCGCAGATAGTCGACACTACCCGGCAATTGATTGGGTTGGCAGCTTTTCGGGACATGTTTCCCTGGCAGCGAAATGGTGGGCAGATGAGATCGATCCTCACTGGGAACGATATCGGGAAGAGGCGCTAAAACTACTGGCACGAGATGCCGAGTTATTGCGCATTGTCAATCTGGTTGGGCCAGAAGCACTATCGTCAGCTCAACGATGGGAATTGGAGAGTGCAGCATTAATAAAAGAGGGCATTCTTCAGCAGAGTGCGTTGGATGAGGTTGATACCTTTTGTTCCCCTCAGAAACAGTACGTACTTCTTGAATTGGTGATCGCGATCTATCAACAAGGCGCCGAACTGGTCAAGAAGGGGCTTCCTGTCGAGCAACTTACCTCACTGCCGCAGATAACAAAGGTAAAACGATTAAAAGGTCTCTTTAATTCTGATCAGGTTGAGGAGATTCGGGTGTTTGCCGCAGAGGTAATGGATGCGATTGAACAGTTGCGGCAGGAGTGTGAACAGGTGAAAGTAGACCGATGAGTGCAAAAGAGTACCGAACAGCCATATCAGCCCAAAGCGGACTTCTGACAATCACAGAGGCGGATCAAGTGATGTTCGGTGATCGGGCAGAGATCCGCGATGGTGAGGGAAATGAGCGCACTGGACAGGTGATCCTCACCAATAAAGATGAGGTCACGATTCAAATCTTCGAAGGAACCGATGGACTTGATCTCCAAACCACATGGGTACGCTTTTTAAATCAACCGCTCGATATGGTGCTCTCCCCTGAGCTACTGGGTCGCGTCTTTAACGGGATTGGTGTACCAAAAGATGATCGCCCACCGATTCTTTCTGGTGTAAGACGTGCAATCTCAGGCTCTGCAATCAATCCTGCGGCAAGAAACTATCCTCGTGAGTTTATTCAAACTGGTATCTCATCGATTGATGGTCTCAATTCGCTTGTTCGGGGGCAGAAGTTGCCCATCTTTACCGCTTCAGGCCTCCCTCACAATCGTATAGCGGCACAGATTGTACGTCAGGCAAAGTTAGTGGATGATTCTTCTGGCTTCTCAATTGTATTTGCTGCGATGGGGATCTCCTATGCGGATGCACAGTTCTTTCAGGAGGATCTTGCTCAAAGCGGTGTCTTGGGAAATGTGGTGATGTTTATCAATCTTGCAGATGACCCACCCATTGAACGTCTCGCCTTACCTCGGGCTGCGATGATGGTAGCGGAGTATCTCGCTTTTGATTTGGATCGCCACGTATTAGTTGTCATGACCGATATGACCCATTACGCAGAAGCTCTGCGTGAGATTGCGACGGCAAAAGGTGATGTTCCAGCAAGAAAAGGCTATCCGGGCTACCTCTACTCAGATCTTGCTGAGATCTATGAGCGATCAGGTCGTATCCACAATCGTCGAGGTTCAGTAACACTTGTGCCTGTCGTAAGCATGCCATCGGACGATATCACCCACCCTATTCCTGATCTGACAGGCTACATTACAGAGGGACAGATTGTTCTTTCCAGAGAGCTTCATAATCGAGGTGTCTATCCTCCGGTTAACGTATTGCCTTCGCTTTCACGTTTGATGAAAGACGGCATCGGTAAAGACGATACCCGGGAGGATCATCCTGAGGTTGCAAATCAACTCTATGCGCTTTATGCCCGCGCGCTGGAGATCAGAAACCTTGCGACCATCATCGGTGCAGATGAGTTGACCCGACGAGATCAGCGTTACCTGCGATTTGCTGATGCCTTTGATAAGCACTTTATAGCGCAGTCAGAGGATGAAGAGCGTTCGATATTTGAGACATTATCGATCGCCTGGGGACTGCTAAACCTCTTCCCTGAAGAGGCATTAATCCGGATATCAGAACGATTTCTTAAAAAGTATCATCACTATCAGGAGGAGTCATGAGTCATCCCTTGAATGTCCCTCCGACCAAGAACAGCCTGTTGAACCTAAAAAAACAGGTCATATTACTTGAACAGGGTTACACCTTGCTGGAACAGAAGAGAGAGTTATTGACTCGACTTGTCTATGAGCGCATCGGTTCCTACCGTAGCAGGCGAAAAGAGGCAAAAGAGCTACTAAAGAGCGCCTACTACTGGCTATCATTAGCGCAGATGCGTATGAGTAGTAACGGTATACAACAGGTAACATTAGGTACTGAGGCCGCAGTTGGATTGAAACTGTTTCCGAGGCGATCGCTTGGGGTACAGTATCCCGCGATTGAGTCAGATGTACTGCCTTTAAAACCGGTTGGTCTGCTTGGAACTGACGCCTCAATTGATGAGGTTCGTCAGAAGCTCAGGGATGCGGTGATTGCACTTGCAAAACTATCCGAGATAAAAACTGTGCTCGGCCGTTTAATCGATGAGCAACGCAAAGCCCAAAAGCGGGTAAATGCCTTAAAGTATAATGTGATACCCAGGTATCAAACGACGATTCACAAGATTGAATCGATACTCGAAGAAGAGGAGAGAAACACGCTTTATCAGATAAAGGTGCTAAGACGAAATAGTGAAAAGAATGGACTAACTCGATAAATTGATTAAAGTTATCAAGAATAAAGATAATGTACTATGATGGCGTATGAGCAGGTTCTATTTGCATACAAATATTGTGTGAATAAACTGTTTGTGCTCATCTATAATCAGTGACACGTTATAAACCTATAAAGTAACGGTCAACGACTCCGGGGTGAAAT
>JBNKZU010000002.1:0-90953 GCA_050301795.1 Thiohalomonadaceae bacterium
AGATGGTTATGCCTGGTGACAACGTGCAGATGACAGTAAGTTTGATAGCGCCGATCGCGATGGACGAAGGTCTACGCTTTGCGATCCGCGAAGGTGGACGTACTGTTGGTGCTGGTGTTGTTGCGAAAATTATTGAGTAATAGATATGACAAACCAAAAGATTCGTATTCGTCTCAAATCATTTGATCACCGACTGATTGATCAGTCGGCAAGTGAGATTGTTGAAACTGCAAAACGTACCGGCGCTCATGTAAAAGGGCCGATCCCTCTCCCAACAAAGAAGGAGCGGTTCACCATTCTAACTTCACCACATGTGAATAAGGATGCTCGTGACCAGTATGAACTTCGTACCCACAAACGCTTAATGGATATTGTTGACCCAACTGACAAAACCGTTGATGCGTTGATGAAGCTTGATCTGGCAGCAGGTGTAGACGTACAGATCAAATTGCAGTAGAATCTGCGCCCTTTCAGTCCGAACATCTAAATTTTAGTTCGGCTTAAATGATACGGTTACCCGCCCTGGCACTTGTGTCGGGGCGGGTTGTTTTACAGCACTGGTCAATCGAAATCAGTGTGTTGATGAGGAAATATAATGACTATTGGTGTAGTAGGTCGTAAATGCGGCATGACCCGTATTTTTACCGAAGATGGTGCATCGATTCCGGTAACGGTAATTGAGGTGTCACCAAACCGCGTCACTCAAGTTAAAGGTCTTGAGAGCGATGGCTATAGTGCGCTACAGGTAACTGTTGGTTCACGTAAGGCTAGTCGCGTCACCAAGCCTATGGCTGGACACTATGCGAAAGCAGGTGTCGAGGCTGGACGTGGTCTTTGGGAATTCCGTCTTGGAGAAGGTGAAGGCGAAGGCATCGAAGCTGGTGCTGAGATTAAAGTCGACATCTTTGAAGATGGTCAAATTGTTGATGTCTCTGGTACAACAATCGGTAAAGGTTTTGCCGGTGTTATTAAAAGACACAACTTCCATATGCAGGATGCCACTCACGGTAATTCGCTTTCACATCGCGCACCTGGCTCAATCGGCCAGAACCAGACACCCGGTCGTGTCTTTAAAGGCAAGAAGATGGCGGGGCACATGGGTAGCGTCAAGCGCACAATCCAGAACCTGAAAGTCGTTCGTGTTGATACCGAGCGTAATCTTTTATTGGTGAAGGGCGCTGTTCCTGGACACAAAGGTAGTGACGTTATCGTTACACCTGCAGTTAAAGCATAAGGGGCTGACCATGGAATTACAATTAACTACAGCCACTGGCCGTGCTTCTAAAAGCAGCGTCGAGCTGTCAGACGAAAACTTTGGCCGTGAATTCAATGAGTCGCTGATCCATCAAGTCGTGGTCAGCTACATGGCTAGCGCCAGATCTGGAACAAAAGCCCAGAAGAGCCGATCACAAGTGAGTGGTGGCGGCGCTAAACCTTGGCGCCAAAAAGGTACAGGTCGCGCACGTGCCGGTACTATCCGTAGCCCGATTTGGGTTGGTGGTGGCAGAGCATTTGCGGCATCGCCTCGTGACTATTCCCAAAAGGTAAATCGCAAAATGTATCGCGCTGCGATGCGTTCAATCTTCTCTGAGTTGGTTCGTCAGGAGCGCTTGGTGGTTGTTGATAAGTTTGCGATGGATACGCCTAAAACCAAACAGCTTGTTGAAAAGCTCAAGGCCATGGGCACACAGAACGCATTGATTGTTACAGACAACCTGGATGACAACCTCTATCTCTCATCACGCAACATTGTGAATGTTGAGGCGTGTGAGGCGAAAAATGTCAATCCGGTCAATCTGATTGGATATGAAAAGGTCATCATGACAGTGGCGGCCATTAAGAGCGTTGAGGAGATGCTGGCATGAGTGATAATCGTTTAATGCAAGTTCTGTTAGCGCCACATATTACTGAGAAAAGCAGTGTTTCTGCTGATAGTAATAATCAGTACGTATTTAGAGTTGCTACTGATGCGAATAAAACAGAGGTTAAACAGGCTGTCGAGCTGATGTTTAACGTAAAGGTCAGCGCTGTGATGGTTGCTAACATGAAGGGTAAAACCAAACGTCATGGAGCACGAATCGGTAAGCGTAGTAACTGGAAGAAAGCCACCATCACTTTGGAAGCGGGTCAAGAGATCGACTTCCTTGGTGGGGCAGAGTAAAGAGGAATCGTTCCGATGCCAGTAATTAAAATGAAGCCTACCTCTGCTGGTCGCCGTTTTGTGGTCAGAGTGGTAAATCCTGACCTCCACAAAGGTGCACCTTATGCACCGTTGCTTGAGAAAAAGAGCAAAAGTGGTGGTCGTAATAATAATGGTCGTATCACTACCCGTCATAAGGGTGGTGGTCACAAGCAGCACTATCGTGTTGTCGACTTTAAACGTGATAAAGACGGTATTCCCGGTATTGTCGAGCGTCTTGAGTATGATCCAAATCGTACTGCTAACCTTGCGCTTGTTAAGTATGCCGATGGTGAGCGTCGCTATATCATTGCACCCAAGAATGTCAAAGCGGGTGACCCAATTGAGTCAGGTGAGTCTTCACCGATTAAGCCGGGAAATACCTTGTCACTTCGCAGTATCCCAGTGGGAACCACTGTTCACTGTGTTGAGATGAAGCCTGGTAAAGGCGCCCAGCTTGCGCGCAGTGCCGGAACCTCGGTGCAGTTTGTTGCACGTGAAGGTATGTATGCAACCATTCGTCTGCGTTCAGGCGAAATGCGCAAAGTGCCTGTTGATTGCAAAGCAACTGTCGGCGAAGTCAGTAACTCTGAGCATAACCTGCGCAAGTTAGGTAAGGCTGGCGCCAAACGCTGGCGTGGTGTTCGTCCAACCGTTCGTGGTGTAGCGATGAACCCTGTTGATCACCCACATGGTGGTGGTGAAGGTCGTACCTCTGGTGGTCGTCATCCTGTAACACCATGGGGTGTACCAACCAAGGGCTACAAGACTCGTAGCAACAAGCGTACGGATAATCTCATCGTACGTCGACGTAACAAGAAATAAGGGTGATTAGCGATGCCACGTTCAATTAAGAAAGGTCCATTTATAGACCACCATCTTGCAAAGAAGGTTGCAGATGCGGTAGAGCAGAATAATCGTCGCCCGATTAAGACTTGGTCGCGTCGTTCGATGATTCTTCCGGAAATGGTTGGTCTGACTATTGCAGTACATAACGGAAAACAACATGTGCCAGTTCTTGTAAATGAGAACATGATTGGTCATAAACTCGGCGAATTTGCTCCTACGCGTACCTATCGTGGTCACGCTGCGGACAAGAAAGCGAAACGATAAGAGGAGAGCATAATGGAAACTTCAGCAAAGCTGACATACGCAGCTATCTCTCCACAGAAGGTTCGTCTGGTCGCTGATCAGGTTCGCGGTCTGCCGGTTGAGAAAGCGTTAGAACAGCTGACTTTTAGTAACAAAAAAGCAGCTGCAATCATCAAAAAAGTACTTGAGTCTGCGATAGCAAATGCAGAGCACAATGACGGTGCCGACATTGATGAGTTGAAGGTGTCTCAGATCTATGTCGATCAGGGACCTACACTGAAACGCATGCGAGCGCGTGCGAAGGGTCGTGGTAATCGCATCTTAAAGCGTACCAGCCACGTAACCATCAAAGTCGCAGACAAATAAGGGTAGGCAGAGATATGGGTCAAAAAGTACATCCTACTGGAATCCGTCTTGGTATCACCAAAGACTGGACTTCAAAGTGGTTTGCAGAGAGCAAAGACTACAGCAAATTCCTGAACACAGATCTTAAAGTACGTGAATTTTTGCGAGAGAAACTGGCGCAGGCTTCAATTAGCCGTATCCAGATCGAGCGTCCAGCACGTAATGCGCGGATTACAATCTACTCCGCACGTCCTGGTCTGATTATCGGTAAAAAAGGTGAAGATATTGAGCGCCTTCGTAATCAGATTGGTGCTTTGATGGGTGTTCCTGTACACATCAATATTGAAGAAGTTCGTAAGCCTGAGCTTGATGCAACCTTGGTTGCTCAAGGTGTGGCACAACAGCTTGAGCGTCGTATTATGTTCCGCCGCGCGATGAAGCGTGCTGTAACAAATGCAATGCGTCTTGGTGCTGAAGGCGTCAAGATCAATGTTGGTGGACGTTTGAACGGTGCTGAGATTGCACGTTCAGAGTGGTATCGCGAAGGTCGCGTTCCTCTCCATACACTACGCGCAGATATCGATTATGGTGTGGCTGAAGCGAGCACTACCTACGGCATCATCGGCGTGAAGGTCTGGATCTTTAAGGGCGAGGTTTTCGATGTGAACGAACAGACTGAGCCGTCTGAAAAAAGTGCGGCCGCACAATAGTGGAGTAGTCGATAATGCTTCAACCAAAAAGAACGAAATTTCGTAAAGTGCAGAAAGGCCGTAACCGAGGTCTGGCTCAGTCAGGCAACAAGGTAAGCTTTGGTGAATACGGTCTAAAATCAATGGAGCGCGGTCAGTTGACTGCTCGCCAGATTGAGGCTGCACGTCGTGCCATGACTCGTTATATCAAGCGTGGCGGTAAAATTTGGATTCGTGTCTTCCCGGACAAGCCGATTACTGAGAAGCCTCTTGAGGTTCGTCAAGGTAAAGGTAAGGGTAATGTGGAGTACTGGGTTGCTCAGATCCAGCCAGGCCGCATGCTCTATGAGATGGAAGGTGTAAATGAAGATATTGCACGTGAGGCGTTCCGTCTTGCGGCTGCAAAACTTCCCGTTAAAACAACATTTGTAACTCGGACGGTGCTGTGATGAAAGCGAACGAATTACGTCAAAAGAACGTTAGTGATCTCAAAGGCGAACTTAAAGGTCTCTACCGTGAGCAGTTTAATCTACGCATGCAACGCGGTATTGGTCAGATGTCACAATCACATCGTTTTAAGGCAGTGCGTCGTGAAATTGCGCGAATTAAAACGATTTTAGGTGAGAAGGCAGCGAACAATGAGTGAGCAACAAACAAACACACGTACAGTAACTGGCCGTGTCGTCAGCGACAAGATGGAAAAAACCATCACTGTGCTGGTTGAGCGTAAAGTAAAACACCCTATTTACGGGAAGTTTGTGAAACGCTCTACCAAGGTTCACGCTCATGATGAAAACAATGAGTGCGGCATTGGCGATATTGTCTCGGTTAAAGAGTGTCGTCCACTTGCCAAGAGCAAGAGTTGGACGCTTGTTAAGGTTCTGGAAAAAGCCAGCTAAACCTGAAAAAACAAGCTTATTGATATTAAGCCCGAGTATAAATAAGTACTTGGGCTTAGCGTTATTTAGTGCTATTATCTCGCGCCCTCAGATTCGGATAACCGGGCGTTTTAGAGATTTTATGGAGATGGTTCCATGATTCAAATGCAAACAAAATTGGACGTTGCCGACAACAGCGGAGCTCGCGTTGTACAGTGCATCAAGGTCCTAGGTGGATCACACCGTCGATATGCCGCGATTGGCGACATTATCAAGGTTAGTGTGAAAGAGGCGATCCCTCGCGGAAAGGTCAAAAAAGGCGATGTCTACAACGCAGTTGTAGTTCGCACCAAAAAAGGCGTTCGTCGTCCTGATGGGTCAGTGATTCGTTTTGATAGCAACTCAGCTGTCATTCTGAATAACAACCATCAGCCTATCGGCACACGTATTTTTGGCCCGGTCACTCGTGAGCTGCGTAATGAGAAGTTTATGAAGATTGTCTCACTTGCGCCCGAGGTGCTTTAAGTTAAAGGTTTTAGGTGAACGAAGATGCGTAAGTTAAAAGCAGGCGACGAGATTATCGTCATAGCCGGAAAAGATAAGGGGAAGCGTGGTTCAATCACCAGGCTGGTCTCTGAGCAACGTGTACTTGTTGATGGTGTCAATGTTGCGAAAAAACATCAGAAACCAAACCCGAATCTGGGTGTGGCAGGTGGAATCGTAGATGTTGAGATGCCAATTGATATCTCAAATATTGCGATCTTCAATCCTGAAACAAACAAGGCAGATCGCGTTGGTTTTAAAGTGACAGAAGATGGCGCGAAAGTGCGTATCTTTAAGTCTAATGGCGCTGTTATCAGCGCATAATGGGTTATTAAAGATGGCTAGATTACAAGATTATTATCGTGACACCGTCGTCAAGAAGCTGATGGAAGAACATGGCTACGACAATGTTATGGCTGTGCCACAGATCACCAAAATCACACTCAATATGGGTGTTGGTGAAGCGGCGAGTGACAAAAAGGTCATGGAGCACGCTGTTGGCGATATGATTAAGATTGCTGGGCAAAAACCAGTTGTCACCAAGGCACGCAAGTCGGTTGCTGGATTCAAGATCCGTGACGGCTGGCCGATTGGTTGTAAGGTCACACTGCGCCGTGAGCGTATGTATGAGTTCCTTGATCGCCTGATCTCTATTGCAACTCCACGTATTCGTGACTTCCGCGGCCTTAGTCCAAAGTCATTTGATGGTCGTGGTAACTACAGCATGGGTGTCAAAGAGCAGATCATCTTCCCTGAAGTTGATTATGACAAGATCGATAAGCTGCGCGGTATGGATATCACGATTACCACAACAGCAAACACTGATGAAGAAGGTCGCGCACTGTTGCGTGCGTTTAACTTCCCATTTAAGGGCTAAGGTAGATTATGGCTAAGTTATCAATGGTACAGCGTGAGCTTAAGCGCGAGCGTCTCGTTAAAAAGTATGCTGCAAAGCGTGCTGAGATTAAGGCAAAACTTAAAGATCCATCTTTAAGCTATGACGAGCAGGAGTCACTGCGTGTTGCGTTGCAGAAACTTCCTCGTGATTCAAGCCCGGTGCGTCAGCGTAACCGTTGTCAAATAACAGGTCGTCCACATGGGGTGTATCGCAAATTCGGTCTTGCGCGCACCAAGCTTCGTGAAGCAACCATGCGTGGTGACGTTCCCGGCTTGCGTAAGGCAAGTTGGTAATAATTTTTTAATTCCAGATTTGGAGCAAATGGCATGAGCATGACTGATCCAATAGCAGATATGTTAACCCGTATTCGTAACGGGCTATCTGCTAACAAGGTAGAGGTGGGTATGCCCTCTTCCAAGCTGAAAAAGTCGATTGCTAGCGTTCTTAAAGAAGAGGGCTACATTAACGATTTTTCAGAAAAGGATATCGATGGTAAGCCAGTACTCAGCATTGTGTTGAAGTACTACCAAGGCAAACCTGCTATCGATTTAATTAAACGCGTAAGCCGTCCAGGGCAACGAGTATATAAGGGTAGCAATGATATCCCGGTTGTTCTCAGTGGTCTTGGTGTTGCGATCGTTTCTACTTCAAAAGGCGTGATGACTGACCGTGCTGCCCGTAAGGCTGGCCATGGTGGTGAAGTTATCTGCTTTGTCGAATAAGAGGGTAGAGCAATGGCAAGAGTATTAAATCCGGTTTCTATTCCCGCAGGTGTAACCATTGACGTTAAAGGCCAGGCCATTAATGTAAAAGGTTCAAAGGGCAATCTGGAATTCAACATGCACCCCGTCGTCACCCTGATTCAGGAAGAGGGCGCAGTACGTTTTGAACCAGCCAATGATGAAAAATCAAGTATTGCTCTCGTTGGTACTACCCGTGCATTGGTCGCTAACATGATGACTGGTGTGAGTCAGGGTTTCGAGAAGAAGCTAGAGTTGGTCGGTGTTGGTTATCGTGCCCAGGCTCAAGGTTCTAATCTGAATCTGACCCTCGGTTTTTCCCATCCCGTGGTTTATCCGGCACCTGCTGGCATTACTATCGAAACACCAACTCAAACCGAGATCTTGGTTAAAGGTATTGATAAACAGGTTGTTGGCCAGGTCGCTGCAGAGATTCGTGCCTATCGTCCACCAGAGCCATATAAAGGCAAGGGTGTGAAATATGCAGGTGAGCGCATCATCCGCAAAGAAGCGAAGAAGAAATAGGGTAGGTAGATAACAATGAACGAAAAGAAACAGTCAAGAATCCGTCGTGCCACTCGTGGCCGTGCGAAGATTCATGAGCTTGGTGTCTATCGCCTCAGTGTGAACCGCACACCAAGACATATTTACGCACAGGTGATCACGCCTGAAGGTAATAAGGTAATTGCGTCTGCCTCAACACTAAGTAAAGAGGTGAAGGCCGATGTCAACAATGGTGGCAATATCGCTGCTGCAGCCGTCGTGGGTAAGCTTATCGCTGAGCGCGCAAAGGCAGCAGGCGTAACACAAATTGCATTTGATCGTTCCGGGTTCAAGTACCACGGGCGCGTGAAAGCGTTAGCGGAAGCGGCGCGTGAAAACGGTCTTGAATTCTAAGGGTGATAAAGATGGCAGCAAACGAAACAGCAGCAAATAACGACGGCTACACTGAAAAATTAATTGGTGTTCGCCGCGTATCCAAGGTTGTCAAAGGTGGACGCCAGTTTGGTTTTTCCGCATTGACCGTTGTTGGTGATGGCAAGGGACGTGTTGGTTTTGGAACCGGTAAAGCACGTGAGGTGCCTATCGCAATCCAGAAGGCAATGGAGAGTGCACGTAAGAATATGTCTACTGTCAATCTGACTGAGCATGGCACCCTTCAGTATCCGATCACTGCCCGTCATGGCGCAGCGAAGGTTTACATGCAGCCAGCATCAGATGGTACCGGTATCATCGCCGGTGGTGCGATGCGTGCAGTATTCGAAGTAGTTGGTGTAAGTAATGTGCTTGCCAAATGTATCGGCAGCAACAATCCATTAAATGTTGTTCGTGCAACGGTTCGAGGTCTTGCAGAGATGTCATCTCCAGAAGAGATCGCGGCCAAGCGCGGCAAGAGTGTTAAAGAGATTCTGGAATAAGACATGGCAGAGCAAAAGAAAATTAAGGTACAGCTATTTAAGAGTACCATTGGTCGTCTTCCCGCTCATAAAGCGTGTGTAGCCGGACTTGGTCTGCGTCGCATGAATCACATCGTTGAGGTGGAAGATACACCATGCACTCGCGGAATGATTAACAAAGTATCCTATATGGTACGGGTTCTCGAGGACTAAACGATGCAATTAAATAACATCGCCCCGGCAGAAGGTTCAAAAAAATCTGCAAAACGCGTTGGTCGTGGTATCGGTTCTGGCCTCGGCAAAACCGGTGGTCGCGGACATAAAGGTCAAAAATCACGTTCAGGCGGATTTAACAAGGTCGGTTTTGAGGGTGGTCAGATGCCACTTCAACGTCGTCTCCCAAAGGTTGGCTTTAGTTCACGTGTTGGTCGCACCACTGACGAGATTCGTCTGCATGAACTTGAAAAGTGCGAAGGTGACGTTGTCGATCTGATGGCACTGAAAACTGCGAACATTGTTCGTCAGGATGTTAAGCGCGCCAAGGTGATCGCTTCAGGCGAGATCACCAAAGCAATTACTGTTCGTGGCCTTGGTGTAACCAAAGGTGCACGTGCAGCTATTGAGGCTGCTGGCGGCAAGGTAGAGGAGTAGTAAATGGCAAGTTCGGCCTCTGCAATGGCGGGCATGATGTCAGGTGGAAAACTGACAGAGCTTAAGAATCGGGTTCTCTTTGTTCTTGGTGCTCTGCTTGTTTTCAGAATCGGAGCACATATTCCGGTTCCTGGTATCGATCCTGTTGCACTAGCCGCACTGTTTGAGCAGCAAAAAGGAACCATCCTCGACATGTTTAACATGTTCTCAGGTGGTGCCTTAAGTCGCTTTTCACTATTCGCGCTCGGTATCATGCCTTACATTTCGGCATCGATTATCGTGCAACTCCTAACTAAAGTTTCACCGAAGCTTGAGCAGTTAAATAAAGAGGGTGCTGCTGGTCGTCGCAAGATCACTCAATACACTCGTTATGGAACGCTGCTTCTGGCAACATTCCAGGCCTTTGGTGTTGCGGTAATGCTGGAGACTCAGGTCGCTCCCGGAAATGTTCCGGTTGTTCTTGACCCAGGCCTAATGTTCCGCATCGTTACAGCGGTAACGCTGGTTAGCGGCACCATGTTCCTGATGTGGTTAGGCGAGCAGGTGACTGAACGCGGGATTGGTAATGGTATTTCAATCATTATCTTCGCTGGTATTGTTGCAGGTCTTCCGGCAGCTATTGGCGGAACTTTAGAGTTAGCGCGTACGGGTGAGATGAATGCGGCGCTGATTATTATTTTGTTTGCACTGACGCTTTTAGTTACAGCATTAGTGGTCTTTGTTGAGCGAGGACAGCGCCGGATCACGGTGAACTATGCCAAGCGTCAACAGGGTCGAAAGATGTTTGCGGCACAGTCGAGTCATTTACCGTTAAAGGTAAATATGGCGGGTGTTATTCCACCGATCTTTGCGTCAAGTATCATTCTGTTCCCGGCAACACTCGGGGGTTGGTTTGGTAGTGCACAAGGTATGGGGTGGTTGCAGGATATCTCTGCAACACTATCACCAGGTCAGCCGCTCTATGTGATTTTTTATGCACTGGCGATTATCTTCTTCTGCTTCTTCTACACTGCGTTGATGTTTAACCCGAAAGAGACGGCGGATAACCTGAAGAAATCTGGTGCCTTTATTCCCGGTATTCGTCCAGGCGAGCATACCGCAAAATATATTGATGGAATCTTAGGAAAACTGACACTCGCGGGTGCAATCTATATCACCTTGGTGTGTCTGTTGCCGGAGTTCCTGATTCTGTCGTGGAATGTTCCATTCTATTTTGGTGGAACCTCGCTACTGATTATTGTGGTTGTGGTGATGGATTTTATGGCGCAGATGCAGGCGCACCTGATGTCACACCAATATGAAGGTCTGATGAAAAAGGCAAACCTCAAAGGGTATGGCCGCTCAGGTCTTTAATTAGAGATTTATTGAGAATTTTTGGAGTTTTCTGTAATGAAAGTAAGAGCTTCTGTAAAGAAAATCTGTCGCAACTGCAAGATCATTCGTCGTAATGGTGTTGTGCGTGTGATCTGTTCAAGTGATGCACGTCACAAGCAGCGTCAAGGCTGATTTTTAATCATTTAAGACTTGATAAACGTATTTATAGCGATTAGTATTGCGCGTTTCCCGACGCGTGCCGTCGCACTACTGTTGTAAATTTTAGGGAGTGGCTCAATGGCCCGTATTGCTGGTATAAACATTCCGGTACAAAAACATACCGTTATTGCTCTGACCTCCATTTATGGAATTGGTCGTACACGGGCGCAACAAGTCTGCAAAGCAGCCGGTGTTGCTCCTGATGCAAAAGTAAAAGATCTGGACGAAGCGCAGATTGAAAACCTTCGTACAGAAGTAGGCAAATTCGACGTTGAGGGTGACCTCCGCCGTGAAGTCTCAATGAACATTAAGCGATTGATGGATTTAGGATGCTACCGTGGTATTCGTCATCGTCGTGGCCTGCCTGTTCGTGGACAGCAGACACAGACAAATGCACGTACCCGTAAAGGTCCACGTCGTCCAATTAAAAAGTAATATCCATCATCCAAACTGGTTGAGTTGATTTAGGTAGATTTAAGATGGCAAAAGCAAGTAGCCGTAGTACAAAGAAGAAGGTAAAAAAGAATATCGCCGATGGTATCGCGCATGTTCACGCTTCTTTCAATAATACAATCGTGACCATCACTGATCGTCAGGGCAATGCACTTTGTTGGGCAACCTCTGGTGGTTCAGGCTTCCGTGGTTCACGTAAGAGTACCCCATTTGCGGCACAGGTTGCTGCTGAGCGTGCTGGAACAACCGCACAGGAGTACGGCATGAAAAACATGGAAGTATGGGTAAAAGGTCCGGGTCCAGGTCGTGAGTCTGCAGTACGTGCACTCAATAATATGGGGTTCAAAATCACCAATATTACAGACAAGACCCCTATTCCACACAACGGTTGCCGTCCTCCAAAGCGACGTCGCGTTTAAGATTTTAAAGGCTTTCAATCATGGCAAGATATATTGGTTCTAAGTGTCGTTTGTGCCGTCGTGAAGGAGAAAAACTTTTCCTTAAAGGCGAAAAATGCTATTCGGCCAAATGCTCAATGGAGAATCGTCCATTTCCACCAGGACAACACGGCCAGCGTCGTACACGCTTATCTGACTACGCACGCCAGCTTCGCGAAAAGCAGAAGATGCGCCGTATTTATGGCATTCTCGAAGGTCAGTTCCGCCTCTATTATAAAGAAGCGGATCGTCGCAAAGGTTCTACCGGTGAAAACCTGCTTAAGTTGCTTGAAGGTCGCCTAGATAATGTTGTTTACCGCATGGGCTTTGGCGCATCGCGTACAGAAGCACGTCAACTGGTACGTCACAATGGCATTACTGTTAACGGATCAAAGGTAAATATCCCTTCATTCCAGGTTAGTCCAGGTGATGTGATTGCGGTCAATGAGTCTGCCAAGAATCAGCTTCGTGTAAAAGCGGCCTCAGATATGGCGCAACAACGCGGTTTACCAGAGTGGATGGATGTAGACGGTACAAAACTTGAAGGTACATTTAAGACTATGCCTGAGCGCAGCGATCTTCCTGCTGAGATTCAGGAGCAGTTAGTTGTGGAATTGTACTCGAAGTAATACTGGTTATTGCTTCCCCCGTTTTTACTGATAATCGACAAGATTTAAAGAGGATAATCAATGCAGGGCACAGAACTCGAGTTTCTAAAACCACGGCTGGTTGGTGTTCAAAAAATTACTGACACGTGCGCAAAAGTTACCCTTGAGCCTTTAGAGCGTGGCTTTGGTCATACGCTGGGTAATTCATTACGTCGCATCCTGCTTTCCTCAATGATCGGTAGTGCGATCACTGAAGTAGAGATCGAAGGTGTTTTGCACGAGTACACCGCTATTGAGGGAGTTCAAGAAGATACGATCGATATCCTTTTGAACCTTAAAGATGTCGCGATCCGTATGAACAATCATAACGCTGTCTCTCTAACTCTAAACAAGAAAGGGCCAGGCGTAGTGACTGCGGGCGATATCGTGGTTGACCACGATGTTGAGATCATCAACCCGGATTATGAAATTGCGAACCTCACTAGCAATGGTGAGCTTAACATGGTGCTTAAGGTAGAGAAGGGTCGTGGCTATCAGCCAGCAAACACTCGCTACCCAGCGGATGAAGAGACTCGTCCAATCGGCAACCTGCGTCTGGATGCATCATTCAGCCCGGTTAATCGTGTTTCATACGTGGTAGAAGCTGCACGTGTTGAGCAGCGTACCGACCTTGATAAATTGATTATCGAGATCGAAACCAACGGAACCATCGAAGCTGACGAAGCAATTCGTAAGGCAGCAACGATATTGCAAGACCAACTCTCAACCTTTGTTGATTTAGAAGGTCGTGAGCAGGCAGAGCCTAAGCCGGAAGAGCCAGAGATTGATCCAGTTCTTCTTCGTCCAGTGGACGATCTTGAACTTACAGTTCGCTCGGCTAACTGTCTCAAGGCAGAAAACATCTACTACATCGGTGATCTGATCCAGCGCACTGAAGTAGAGCTGTTAAAAACACCAAATCTGGGTAAAAAATCACTTACCGAGATTAAAGATGTCCTCGCTTCGCGTGGCTTGTCACTTGGAATGCGCCTCGAAAACTGGCCTCCAGCAAGCATCATGACAGAAGAAGAGAAAGCGTAAACCTGAGTACAGGTTTAGTTAACGATTTATTAAAGATATAGATTTAAGGAAACCACAATGCGTCATCGTCATTCTGGTCGACAGTTGAACCGAAACAGCTCAAGCCGTAAGGCCATGTTCCGTAATATGGCAGCTTCACTGTTTCGTCATGAACTGATTAAGACTACTTTGCCAAAAGCGAAAGAACTTCGCCGCGTAGCTGAGCCATTGATCACCATCGCAAAGAACGACAGCGTTTCTAATCGTCGTCTGGCATTTGCCCGTATGCGTGATCGCGAAATGGTTACCAAGCTTTTCAACGAACTGGGACCACGCTATCAGGATCGCCCTGGTGGTTATCTGCGTATCCTCAAGTGCGGTTTTCGCTCAGGCGACAAGGCACCAATGGCCTATGTTGAGCTGGTTGATCGCCCAGAAGAGGTAGAGGTTGTTGAGGAAGAGGCGGTAACTGAAGAGTAAGCGTCACCTCTAAATCGTCTACAATAGAGAGGCCGGACATGCGAGTGTCCGGCCTTTCTGCGTTTAGGAGAATATAATGATAGGGCTCTACACTGATTTTGGTCTGAATGGTTCATATATTGGGCAGATGATCGCAGCGATAGATCACTATTCTCCTAAATCAAAAGTCATCAATATCCAGTCCGACCTGCCAAAGTTTGATATCGAGGCTGCATCCATATTGCTGGCAGCCTATCACCAGAACCATCTAGCCGGAAACATTCACCTGTGTGTGGTTGATCCCGAGGTTGGAACAGAACTGCGAAAGCCTGTTGTTGTCACTGTGGATGCGCGTATCTATGTGGGTCCGAATAACGGCATCTTTGATCGGATTATCGCCATAGCCAATGAGTATGAAGTAAGCGAGATAGTGTGGCGGCCAGAGCGGCTGTCAAACAGCTTTCATGGACGTGATCTGTTTGCGCCAATAGCGGCGATGATTGACGATAGCACTATACCCAACCATGCACTCCGTTGCTTCGATTACGAGCCTCATATCACATCCCAATCATCACCACGGATTGTATATGTTGATCACTACGGTAATTGTATGACCGGACTGTTTGCCTCCGAGTATCCTGATCTGCAATCAGTCACGATTGCAGGGAAAGAGATAACGAGGGCAACTACTTTTGCTGAGGTGGAAAAAGGTGAGCCACTGCTTTATGAAAATTCATCAGGACTACTAGAGATTGCAGTGAATCAGGGCAGGGCAGATGAGATGTTAGGGTTGGTGGTTGGGTCAGAGATAGTTATTAAGGAGTAACACGTAGTTCGGATAGAGCGATGCGGAATCCGGGAAAACAAAAATCGGGGCTTTCGCGCCCCTACGACGACACCCATTTTAAGATCAGGTAGCTCGGATGAAGCAAAGTGAAATCCGAGATAATTATATCGGGGTTCCGTCCCCGAACGACGGGTTCATTTCTTTGTGCGCAACAAAGAAACGAACCAAAGAAAATGCGCCCACTGACTCATCCTCCGGATGCCTTCACTTCTCGCTCCAGTCGGGTACGACAGATGAGCCATCCTGACTCAACTGTCGTATAGCACACCTCCTGTGTGCAACCCTTCGGGCTATTCCTCTTTCCACTGCGAGGCTCAGTGAGTCAGAGGAGGATTGATCCTGAGTGTGTAGGGAGCGTCATTCCTCAAAGGTGAGGATCCAGTGAATGTACATGAAGTCATTTTTACGAGCTGGATAAAGTTTTGAAAATTGACGTTACAAAATACAAAGATTAATGTCGCAAATATGAGATTGTTTGTAAAACTAAAGATTCAGGAATCTAACGTAAGTAAAAAAGGATAATTACATGAGTAATACACCTGGTACTGTATCAAAAATTCTATGGCATTTTACTGGTGGTCCAGTATGGAATCATAAAGAAAAGAAACAAGGAAAAAAACTTAAACCAGCAAAGGAAAGTTATTTGGCACTTAAGAGTATTATTAAAACAAGTGAGCTTCGAGTTGGTAGTTATCACGAAATTGTGAAAGTTATTATTAAAAATAAAAGAATATATAACAAAGAAAAAGAAAGGTTTGAGGATAAAGAAAATTTTCCGATAGTAATTAATTCATCACCAGTTTGTTGTGTTGCAGAAATACCAATTCAGCACTTAAGTTATCATTCAACTAGATACGGAAAAATCGCCATTGGCTTTTATAGGGATTCTATTGTCAAAAATGGTTTTAATCCAGTTATGTATACCTTAGAGCATTCACATCTTTCAAATAATATATATGAAGGTTATTCTGCAATTGATAATGTGAACCCCGACTGGGCGACTTGGCAGTTGGAATCTATGATTGATGAATTTGAAAAGTTAGTAGAAAAAAATGGAATTAATGAAACAATCGATTTTGATGAGGTTTTATATGAGCACAAACAAATAGAAAAACATGCGAACCTAATAAATGAAAAGTATAAAAATTTACTTGCTTACATAAAAACATTTGAATCAAATGAATTTGATTCAATCTATTGTGAAAGGGAATGGAGGAGTACTCAAACTTACAAATTCAAACCTTCTGATATTGCAATGATTGTTCTCCCAAAGAATGTTAACAATTTTAATTACTACGACGATTTTATTGAAAGTGATTCATTAAGTTATATTGATAGAAAAACTCCAATTGTTTGTTGGGAGGATCTTATAGAACATTAGTCAATACCCCCTATCTAAAATAGGCTTTAAGAAGTGCCCCGTATGGGATGCTTCATTAGCAGCGATATCTTCCGGTGTTCCTGTTGCGATAATTTCTCCACCACCATCACCTCCCTCGGGGCCGAGGTCGAGGATCCAGTCGGCAGTTTTAATCACATCAAGATTGTGTTCGATAACGACGATGGTATTGCCGTGATCCCTTAAGCGATGCAGTACCTGCAATAACTGCTCGATATCGTGAAAATGTAGGCCAGTAGTTGGCTCGTCTAAAATGTATAGAGTCTTTCCGGTGTCACGTTTTGATAGTTCTCGTGCGAGTTTTACCCGCTGTGCTTCCCCACCGGATAGCGTTGTTGCGCTTTGGCCTAGTCGTATGTAGGTCAGTCCGACATCAACGAGAGTTTGTAGCTTACGAGCGATTACCGGGATGGCATCAAAGAAGACTCTGGCCTCTTCTACGGTCATATCCAGTACTTCGTAGATGTTTTTGCCTTTGTAGCGGATCTCCAGCGTTTCGCGGTTGTAACGCTTGCCTTTGCACACATCACATGGCACATAGATATCGGGGAGGAAGTGCATCTCTACCTTTATCATGCCGTCGCCCTGACATGCTTCGCAGCGACCACCCTTCACATTAAAGCTGAAGCGTCCCGGATTGTAGCCACGAGAGCGCGCCTCCTGAGTACCAGAGAATATCTCGCGGATTGGGGTGAATAACCCGGTGTAGGTGGCGGGGTTGGATCTTGGTGTTCGTCCTATCGGGCTTTGATCGATATCAACCACTTTATCAAACTGTTCAAGTCCCTGAACCTCTTTGCAAGGTGCTGGATCGACACTGCTGTTGTTATTCAGTGCACGTGCGACATGTTTGTAGAGTGTGTCGTTGATCAATGTCGACTTGCCTGAGCCGGAAACGCCTGTAACACAGGTAAATAGCCCAACCGGGATCTTTGCGGTGACGGCTTTAAGATTGTTTCCAGATGCCTGTTTTATGGTTAATAGGCGTGATTTGTCGATGGCTGTCCGATGTTTTGGGATCACGATCTGCTTTTTACCGGAGAGGTACTGTCCGGTTAAGGATTGATCATCATCAATGATATGTTGGGCACTACCTTGTGAGACGATCTCTCCACCATGAACACCGGCACCAGGACCGATATCGACCACATGATCGGCATGTCGGATCGCATCCTCATCATGCTCGACCACAATCACGGTATTCCCAAGGTCTCGAAGGTGAAACAGGGTTTTCAGCAGTCGTTCATTATCACGTTGATGGAGGCCGATTGAGGGTTCATCAAGAATATACATTACCCCAACAAGACCTGCCCCAATCTGACTTGCAAGTCGTATACGCTGCGCTTCGCCACCAGAGAGTGTGTCTGCACTTCGATCTAACGAGAGGTAATCCAGGCCGACATTCACCAGAAAGCTTAATCGTTCGTTGATCTCTTTTACTATCTTGGATGCTATCTCTCCACGCCAGCCTTCAAGGGTGAGACTTTCAAAGAAGGTTTTCGCATGGCCTACGGCAAGTGAAGTGATCTGTGGTAGTTGTCTGTCGTTGATATAGACATGACGTGCTGCTCGGTTGAGTCGGGTGCCTTCACATTCGGGGCAGGGCTGATGACTCATGAACTTCGATAGTTCGTCGCGTACCACATTAGAATCAGTTTCGCGGAAACGGCGCTGCATGTTGTTAATCACCCCTTCAAAAACCACACTACGCTTACTCTCTCCGATGCGTTCTGAGTGGTAGGTGAAGTTGATGACCTCGTCGCCACTGCCATAGAGCAGTATGTTCTGAATCTCTTCAGGTAGCTGGTTATAGGGGGTATCGATATCAAACTTATAGTGAGCCGCCAGTGAGGTTAATAGCTGGAAGTAGTAGCCGTTGCGTCGATCCCAACCCCGGATTGCCCCCTCTGAGAGGCTCATCTCCGGATGGGAGATCACCTTTGTCGGATCAAAGTATTGGCGATGGCCAAGCCCGTCGCAGCTTGGACATGCTCCAGCAGGATTGTTGAATGAGAAGAGACGTGGCTCAAGCTCGGTAAGGGAGTAACTACAGTGAGGACATGCAAACTTGGCGGAAAACAGCGTCTGTTCACCATCACCATCCATTGGTGCGATGATCGCAATACCATCAGCAAGTTGTAGTGCTGTTTCAAAAGAGTCTGCAAGACGCTGTTTGATATCCTCCCGCACCTTAAAGCGATCAATGACAACCTCAATCGTATGTTTTTTGCGAAGCTCAAGTTTGGGTGGATCGTCCAGTTCGGCAATCTCGCCATCAATACGTGCACGGATATATCCTTGTGCGCGAAGTTCGCTAATCAGTAACTCATGTTCACCTTTACGATCTTGCACCACTGGCGCCAACAGCATCAGTTTGCTGCCCTCGGGCATGGTTAATACATGGTCAACCATCTGACTTACCGTTTGTGCCTCTAGGGTGATGCCATGTTCAGGACAGCGAGGAGTACCCGCACGTGCGTAGAGTAGACGCAGGTAGTCGTAGATCTCGGTGACTGTTCCGACTGTGGAGCGTGGGTTGTGTGAGGTCGATTTTTGTTCGATCGAAATCGCAGGCGAGAGCCCTTCGATATGATCAATATCGGGCTTCTCCATCATCGACAGGAATTGACGTGCATAGCTAGATAGCGACTCAACATACCGACGTTGCCCCTCTGCGTAGATGGTGTCAAACGCGAGTGAGGACTTACCTGAGCCGGAGAGACCAGTGATAACAATGAGCTTGTCGCGAGGGAGTTCTAAATCAATGTTTTTAAGATTGTGGGTGCGCGCACCTTGAATCTTGATGGTTTTCATGCTGATTTCCGCTTTGAATCGAACCTGTTAATATACGCGGTCTTGATATATCGAATCAAAGCATTATTAAAAAAACTTCTCGATCAAGAGTGATCATGGGCAGCCAATAAGCCCCTATCTATCAGTGGTCATTATATTTACGTTAAATCTTATTCATTTTTGGAAATACATTGAGTCTTAGTTTCAATATGACAGCGCTTGAAAAGCGATCTACGGTTGCTCTTGCAACAATCTTCTCATTTAGAATGCTGGGTCTGTTTATGATCCTGCCAATTTTTGCGATTTATGCTGATGGCTTCGAGGGTGTTACGCCGACCAAGATTGGTATTGCGATTGGTGCTTATGGTTTGACCCAGGCGCTATTTCAGATCCCGTTCGGGATGCTCTCAGATCGTTTTGGCCGTAAGCCGATCATTGCAATCGGGCTGACAATCTTTGGTATCGGTAGCATTGTTGCCGCGAATGCAACCACGATTGATGGCGTTATTCTTGGGCGAGCCTTGCAGGGCGCTGGGGCGATTGCCTCGGCAGTGATGGCATTATTGGCCGATTTGACTCGTGAAGAGCATCGTACCAAAGCAATGGCGACCATTGGTGCAAGTATCGGCTTTTCGTTCTTAATTGCGATGGTGTTGGGGCCACTACTCAGTGCATGGATCGGGTTGGATGGCATCTTCTATCTGACGGCAGTACTCGCTATGGTTGGGATATTGATTCTACTCTTTGTGGTTCCTCATCCACGTGATAGCCATTTTCATCAAGACGCCGAGGTCGAACCTGCTCAGTTGCGTGAAGTGATTAAGGATGGACAACTCCTACGTCTGGATCTGGGGATATTTACCCTGCATTTGGTGCTGACCGCAAACTTTGTCGTGATTCCGTTTTCACTCCATGAGTTTGGTTTATCAGTGACATCATTAACACTGTTTTATCTGCCGGTGATGGTATTGGCGATGGCAAGTATGGTGCCGTTTATTATCATTGCCGAGAAGCATCACAAAATAAAACAGGTTTTTGTCGGTGCAGTGGCGGTGTTAATGCTTTCGGAGTTTCTGTTAGCGTTTACCAGTCATAACGTCTGGCTTATGGCAGTGTGGGTTTGTCTCTTCTTTTCAGCCTTTATGGTTCTTGAGGCATCGCTGCCTTCGTTGATGACAAAGTTTGCACCGGCTAATCGAAAAGGAACCGCGATGGGGATCTACTCTACAAGCCAGTTTGTCGGGGCATTTTTTGGTGGGGTAATCGGGGGGAGTGTTTACGCACATAGTGGTAATGAAGCAGTATTTATTGTGGGCGGGGCGGTGTTACTGGTATGGTTAGCGTTTGCAGCGACAATGAAACATCCCCGCTATTTCACGATGACCTTAATCAAGGTAAAAGTCGATAGTGAACAGCAGGCCACAGCGTTGGAAACGACCATTGCGGGTATCGAAGGGGTGAAAGAGGTTGCAATCAATTTTGTAGAACAGGTCGCGTACCTTAAGGTTGAGCAGAAGACGCTGGATATTAAAGCTTTAGAAATGTATGCAGTCAGTGAAGACTAATTGAATCGAATGAGGTAGAGGGTCAGATGGCAAGAGGAATAAATAAGGTAATTCTGGTTGGTAATCTGGGAAAAGATCCAGAGGTTCGCTATACCGCCAATGGTGGCGCTGTTGCAAATATTACCATTGCAACAAGTGAAGGCTGGAAAGACAAACAGACCGGACAGCAACAGGAACGGACAGAGTGGCATCGCGTGGTACTGTTTAACCGTTTGGGCGAGATTGCTGGTGAATATCTGAAAAAAGGCTCACAGGTCTATATTGAGGGTAAGATTCAGACTCGTAAATGGCAGGACCAAAGCGGTCAGGATCGTTACACAACTGAAATCGTTGCAAATGAGCTTCAGATGCTAGGTTCAAGAGGTGGTTCTGGTGGTGGTGATTTCAGTCAAGACTCATCTACTGACTATGCGCCACCACAAAAACAGCCCTCATCTGCGCCAGCTCCACAGCAAAGTGCTCCAGCAGCGGATAACTTTGCCGATTTTGATGACGATATTCCATTTTGATAATTATTTAAGCGTAAAAAGTAAATAGTTATCACGAAGCCCTGTTCATGCAGGGCTTTTTTAATGGGGAAGATCCGTTGGATAGTCGTTAGTACGGATGAATATCCGTGTAAAGTATGAACCGATCGGCTTGGTCTCGTGATCGTCGCAGGTTGTGATCTCTAACGCTCTTTGGAATAGACGTCAGGTCTTAGATCAAATCGCGTGACCTTATTGCCGGTGATTTTCTCAGTAATCTCGATGGAGCTCAGGGTGTAGGGATGGTTACGAGTACCATTGGCCCACGCACGAATCGTGACCTCAGAAACACCATGAGCTTCTGCCAACTGTTGCTTCACCGACATTCTCTGGTTTCTTGGGAAAGTGCTTAGGTAACTGGCCAAATCCAATTTGTAATCCTTATTTCTAGCTTTTGGATGATGATACATATCGTATTTCGATAGTCAATTAATGATACATCATGTATCATTTTCAAATGAATAAAAGTTGGCTCGATAGAGCAAAACAACTAATCAATAAACACGGGGTATCACATGAGAGTATAGCTGAAGATCTTGGCTGTACACGTGGTGCTGTGAGCCACTATTTAAATGGCAGACGAAAGCCATCTCTTCTACAGATCGAAAAGATCGCACAATCACTGAATGTAGAACCTTGCTGGTTAATGTTTGGCAAAGGCTGTAATTCGATTGGTGAGACTCTAAAACCCCGTTTTTCAGTAGCCACGATTCCAGAAAAACTGTTAAATAATCAACAGAGTAATCACCATCCCTTTTTGAAAATGGATGATCTCAATAGAAAAATCTACGGCTTAAGCGTTCATGGCGAGCAGTGGAAGCCCAGGTTTCAGCATAAGGAGGTGATCATTATCCATCCTGAAGCCGCATTGGAGAGCGGCGCTGAGGTTTGGGTAAACTTTCACAATGGCAATAGCGATATTCTTACACTATTAGAGACTGGAGCAGAGCACATGGTTTTTGATAGTCTTGACCCATCAGGACAAATGCAAAGGATCCCTTTAGGTCAGATTATGAGCGTGGAGGTGATTATTGCTGTCGTTAAAGGTGAGGTTTTTCCGTTACTTTTTCAGCCTTATCTGCTGGTTGAGTAGTTTGCTGCTTTGACCTGGTCTTGATCACTCAATTTTGATGATCCGGGTTAAATGGAGACTCGGAAAAGGAAAATCATAATGAATAGACTTTTTGCATACGCCATTACTTTTTTGATTGCCGGTTGTGGCGCAAATACGGTTAATACCAAGTCGGATAAAACGGTTGATGAGCTGGTTAATGAAGGCTATCAAGCAGAATTCGGAACCAGGGTTTTTAATCAGTCACTGTCGATACCCTACCCAAAAGGCTTTTTTGTTGCGCATGAGCAGACCAGTGGCGCAAACTATATTCTTGAGATGATTCCAAAGGGTGAGAGTGTTTATCAGTGGAGTCAGATGATAACCATTACCGGCGCAAAAGATGTCGCCCTTAAACCAAATGTAACCCCTTTGGCGTTTATGAATCTTTTTGCCAATGGATTTCAAAAAGAGTGCCCCAAAACCTTCAGCCTTCTTAATTTTGGAGCAACCAAGATTAATGGCTTTGATACTCAAGTCACCGTGATGAGTTGTGGACGAACAACCCGAAGTGGAAAACCCCGAAGTGAGTCCACACTGATTATTGCGATTAAAGGGAGTGAGGATTTGGTTTCAATCCAATGGGCTGAACAAGATGAACCAAAAGATACACCGATTGAATTAAGCCGAGAGAAATGGGTGGGTGTTATAAAAAAGTTATCTCCAATAAAAACATCCAGCTACGAAGATCAAAAATAGCTTCTTATCTCAAAGGATAGTGTTACAGGCAGGGAGCCGTATTCGCTTTTAATTGCGGTTACGGTCGGCTTTTCACCAGCAGGAATGGTAATACCAAAATTTAATTCACTTTCATCTGCGAGTGAATAGAGTCCATTGAGTGCGATTAGGGATGATCTGTCATCAATATTATTCAACAACAGCAGGTCGCCATTAAAGAGTGGGGTGAACTCATAGCTTATACCGAGTGAAAGATATCGGTTTGCAAGGTAGTCGTTTGTGGCGACATATTGAGTAACATGATCGTGACCAGCACCGTTGTAGTATAGCTCTCCCCGTAGATAAATGGTGTTTTCAAAGCGACGATCCAGGCCGAGCGCTGCTTTTATGATGGTGTCACTTGTTCCCGGTATCTGATAATGCTGAAGCTCAGAGCGTATACCAATATATTCAGTTAACTCACCCTGAAAGCCACCACCGACAATTGGCTCACCGGAGAGCTGACCGCTAAAGATATTCCACTCCAGACCAAAACCGCTGGTGGTGTAGCGCACAATTGTTGAAATGCGATCGTTTTCAATACCATTACTCCAACCGCTTTCATTTTGAGAGTCAACACCATAACCAGCAACCGTAATAAGATTGATTTGAGAAAACTCCCCGAAGCTGTGTTCGAGTCGAAGCGCATCAACGCCAGGTTTATATACCCGATAGAAGGTCTGAGCACTGAATGGCGCAAACAGATCGTTCGGGGTGAAATAGTAGTTGGTCGCCAAATTGATGGGTTGTCTTCCCACTCGCAACGTGGTGGTTTCATTGCTCCAGGAGAGTGAGAGCTGATCGACTGCTAAATGAAGATAATCACTATCGCTTAACGACCACTCAAATAGATCGCTCCGCTCAACCGATGTTGCTGAACTTGCGGCGGCGGCCATCTTTTGTGGTATTGCGGTTTGGTAGATATTACAGTCATAACTCATACCGCCTGAGGTTGAGCCCTGGATAATCACTCTACCGACAGATGCAATGCCGCTGGTACTTGAGTCAGGATAAAGCGGTGTGTTGTCAGGATTATCATTATAGATGGCGTAACCTCTCAACAGTGCCCTGATTTCAAGATAACCGGAATCATCCTCACTCAGATAGAGCGCAGAGGCATTGAATGGAATGAGTAGAATCAGAGCCCGAATGAGTGGGGATAACCAGTCATTAACTGCGTGTTTCATCAGACTCCAGCTTTCCATCTCTGAGATGGATCACCCGTTTGGCTCGATCTATCACGCGCTGATCGTGGGTTGAGAAGAGAAAGGTGATGCCATCCTCTTCATTGAGTTTAACCATTAACTCCAACAAAGCATCGGCGGTGACAGAATCGACGTTAGCTGTTGGCTCATCGGCCAGAACGATCGCTGGCTGGGTCACAATGGCACGTGCAATCGCAACACGCTGTTGTTGGCCTCCAGACATCTCATCGGGGCGACGATGCTCTAACCCCTCTAGACCAACTTCTTTCAGAATCTTGATTACGCGCTCTTTACGCTCCTGTTCTTCAACACCCTGTAGTGCGAGTACAAACTCCGCATTCTCAAACGCGGTTAAAACGGGAATTAGATTATAGGCTTGAAAGACAAACCCGATACGATCACGTCGAACCGCAGAAAGCTCAGTTCGATTGAGCGTAGATAGATCGCACCCTTCAAGAAAGATCTTTCCTGAGCTAGGGTCATCCAATGCGCCAATCATATTTAGCACCGTGGTTTTGCCTGAACCGGATGGACCGCAGAGTGTTGCGAACGCTCCTTTGTAAATGGTCAGATCAAGATGATCTACAGCATGAACCTCAGTATCACCTTGTTGGTAGCTACGGGTGAGTTGTTGTAGTTTTACAATTTCTTCATTCATAGTATTCACGATTAGATGTTTTTTAAGCTTTCAACCGGTGGTGTATTTATGGCGCGATAGGCAGGATAAAGCCCGGCGAGTACTGTTAATGAAAACACACCAGCAAGAATAAATATCGCGCTTTGTGTAAATAACCGGATATGCATTATCGGCTCAACCAACACCCCTCCTGCGTTGTAGTCACCACCCATAGCCTCGCTGAAATCGATGCCAACGGTATAGAGAAAATAGAACCAGGGCGCAGTGATCAGCGAGCCAACAATCAACCCGAAAAGCCCCAACCAGACAGATTCCATCATAATGAGTTTGAACAGGTTTTTGGGTGTCATACCCACCGCCATCATCACACCAAATTCACGACTGCGTTCGAGCACACTCATCAACAGCGTGTTGAGAATACCTGCAGCAATCACAAGTCCAACCAGAACCTGGCTCAGGTAGTTGGTGCTACGATCCAGGGTGATCAGTGCTGCAAGATCTCCTTGTGTTTCACGCCAGCTTAAGACCTCGGTGTTATCAAAACTCAGACGCTGTTTAAGCTTGTCTCTAACGTCGGTAGAGTATCGTTGATCATGAATAATGACGGTGATCATTGAGGCCTCATCCGGCTGGTAACCAAGAATCTTTCGAACCTTATTTAAACCGAGTAGTGCCAGCGCGCCATCAGCCTCATCAACACCGGTATGAAAGATTGCACTGACCCTGGCAACATCTCCGACGATCTCTCCATTAACATCGGTTGTGGTGTAAACAATCTTTTTGCCCAGTTTAAGGTTTAGTTTCTCAGCCATTAATGAACCGATCACAATCCCTCTGCTGTCAGAGTGATCAAAAACTTCGCCTTCGATGATGTTTTTCATCATCAGGTTATATTCGGCCGACTCCTGCTCTGGATCAATCGCGATAAAACTGCCCCCGATAGATTTACTGGCACTGGCAAACATCGCCTGCCCCATAATTCGTGTAGCTGAGGCTGAGATTTCACTCATTGATGCAAGTTGTTCCCGAATTTGGGTGGTGTGAGTTAGTCGTTTATCTAAAGTTGGTGAAGCGTTATACCCTTCAGCCTCAATCGTTACATGACCAAAGCCCATCGTTGCACCAGCATCAATCATTTCTGTGTAGAAATAGTCGCCGGTTCCTGTAAAGGTCACAGACAGAAAGATACCGAAGCCGATTGAAATCCCGGTAATAATGGTTCGGCGTTTACTTCGCCATAGATTCTTCCAAGCCAGTTTAAAGAGATTCATATCATTTATCTCATCGATGATTAATCGCTTGAACCGGACGAATAACCGCCGCCTTAATAGCCGGATAGATAATCGCCAAGGAGGCAATAATAAAGAGTAGTGCAACGGGCAATATGATGGCGTTAGGTGTGACATAGGCACGCCAGATCGTATCCATCGCAATACCACCAAAAGAGATACCCGACGAGATACTGCTCAGATCAATGCCGTTGGCCTGAAAGTAGTACGCCATCGGTACACCAAGAACCAGCATCAGAACCGCAGCAATAACGACCTGAATCTGGGTTTCAATAAAGATTAAAGAGATTAACCTCCAGGGGCTAAACCCGAGCGCCTTCATCACGCCAAACTCGCGAATGCGTTCAAAAACACTCATTAGCATCGCATTGAGTACGACCATCGCAACAGCAACATAGGTGATCAGAATCATTACAATGGTTGAGGCATCAGCGCTATCGAGAAGGTTGGCAATAACTGGCATCAGTTCCCGCCAGTTTTTAACCTCATTGCCGTCGGCAACCGCAACAATATCAGCTACTTTCTGTTCCATTGGTAATTCATGATGCGGGTGCATAATGACAATTTCATGGCTTTGATCAGGTACAGCCATCAATTGTCGGAACGCGGTATCGACCATGAAAAATCCAGCCCGATCAATCGCCTCACCGACCGATTTTAAGATGCCACGAATGTTATAGAGTGCATTTGCCATCGACCCGTCGGCTGCTTGGCTGACAATCACCACCTCATCCCCAATCTTAACGCCCAGGGTATGAGCCAATCGACGACCGACTACAACTTCATTTGGGTAATTCCGACTTAACCATTGACCGCTAATGAGATGTTTATGAATTTGAGTGACCTTCATCTCTCGCTCAATATCAATACCACGTAGCTGGACACCCGCAGAGGCTGTTCCTGCGGCAACCAGACCGAAGCCATATAATCTCGGCGCAGCCGGAATACCTTTTTGTGCAAGAGCCAAGAGAATTTGTTGATCCTCTTTTATGCGTTTATAGAGATCGGGATCTTTACGATAGCCTTCTGCATGGATCTGGATCTCACCGCTATTCATGGAGATGGCATTTTGTTCGCTATCAGCAAGCATACCCTCCATTAATGCGGCATAGAGGATCATAATGCCTCCAGCAAACCCCATTGCAAAGATTGTTACCAGAGAGCGGTGTCTGTGACGCCAGACATTCCTTATTGCCATTCTAAACACTTGCATCAACGACTCCGACGCAGACGGTTTATTGAGAAAAAGTTATCAGAAAGATCAATATTAAGATCCAGTTCCTGATAGATAATCTCGGTATACTCTTGTGGCTTATCACTGGGGATTACGCGCATTACCGCAGGGCGCTCTGCTCCTGCTATCATTTTAAAATCACCAAACACAATACTGCGAGCCTCCACCATATCTTCATCGTAGAAGACCTCAAACAGGGGTAGGTAGTCTTCAGCGCGCACAATTAACATCACCTTTCCCCAGACCACAGTGGCATCCTCTTTGGGGATGAGTGTGAACTCAATGATATCAATGCCATCGCGTTTACCTTCAAAGGTGACAGCCGGGGTGTAATCCTCCTCCATTCGTGATTCCCGAACTAGATCATCGTTGGTGAAATGGCTGCCCATCCAGGATCCCATCATCATACCGGATGTGAGGCGTATGGTTCGATCAGTTCGAGGGAGATAGCTATAGATATGTTTATCAGACTTCAGGGTCGCAGTGCCTTTCTCTTTTAAAGGTGAAAGGATTTTAACCAATGTCTTGTCAGTTCCTTTGGACCAAGCCTCCATCTTCATGTGGCGCTCATAATGCTCTGTTCGGACATTCATGGTGATGACAGAGTATGAAGAGTCTCCCCGCCACATATCATCGACCTTGGCAAGAATCTCTTTGGCACGATTGATCTGCTTGGTGGAGAGCGTTTCACTGTTTACCATTTGAGGTAAGGCCAGAAACAGAGAGACGATAATAAAAACTTTAAATCGATTCATTCGACGATCCCTTTGTTTTATTTACTCTAGTGTAGGACAACGGTGATCATCTTGAAAGTTCAATGTCGTGGTAGTTATGCATTCAAGCACATATAATTCCGACTTTATGAAATCAGAATCCATGGTGCCATGAGCAATATAGCAGAGCAACTTATCCGTCAGGCCATTCGAGCCATCTCTTCATATCATGTACCGGATCCAGGTGATCTGATTAAACTGGATGCGATGGAAAACCCATATAGCTGGCCAGAATCGATGCGTGAGGAGTGGTTAACGCTTATGGCGAATATCGATATGAATCGATATCCGGATCCATCAGCGAGCGGTTTACATTCACTGATTCGTCAAACGATGGCTATTCCTGACGAGATGGCGATCATCTTTGGTAACGGCTCGGATGAGTTGATTCAGATTATGGCTCAAGCGGTAGCAGAGCCAGGTCGTACAATTATGGCGCCCGAACCGAGCTTTGTGATGTATCAGATGATTTCGACCTTTACCAATATGGAATATGTTGCGGTTCCGTTGAATGATGATTTTTCATTAAACCGCAAACAGATGTTAGCAGCGATAGAAGAGCACCAACCAGCGATAATATTTCTTGCCTACCCGAACAACCCGACCGGAAACCTCTTTGATGATGATGTCATTGAGGAGATATTGCATAAAGCTGACGGATTGGTCGTTGTTGATGAGGCCTACCATGCATTTGCCGGAAAAAGCTGGATGGGAAGACTCGGAGCGTTTGATAACCTGGTAGTGATGCGAACCTTGTCAAAACTCGGACTTGCAGGATTACGACTGGGCGTTCTTGCAGGACCATCGGCACTATTAACAGAGTTTGACAAGGTAAGGCTTCCCTATAATATCAATGTGTTAACGCAAGCGAGTGTTGGTTTTGCACTTGAGCGTATCGAGCTTTTTAATCATCAAACCGCAGCGATTCGCAATGAACGGGAGTGGTTGTTTAATCAGTTACAGCAACGTGAAACCATCTACCCATATCCATCAGCAGCCAACTTTATTCTCTTTAAAATCGTGCGGGGTAGTGCTGATAGTGTTTTTAATGCCATAAAGGAGAATGGTGTATTGATTAAAAACATGAGTAAAACCACAGGGCCGTTGGCAAACTGTCTGCGGGTGACTGTTGGAAAACCAGATGAGAATACTGCGTTTTTAAATGCTCTTGATAAGGTTTTAAATTCAGAGGATTAATGCTATTTTGTACTAGTAGCAAGGGATAATCATGGTATAGATATTTAGAAATGGAGTTAAAAGGAATGTTCAGGACACATAACCTCTCACTGATAACATTTGCGTTACTTTTCTCGCTAATCTCTGGTTGTTCGAGTAGCAGCGATTCAAACAATAATCCCTCAACAGGTGGTTCCTCTGTTATCGGTGCCACATTATCCGGCGTGGCAGCCAAAGGTATTATCTATAATGGCACAGTTACAGCGTATGAACTCGATGCGTCTGGAAATACTTTGCGAACGGTAGGAAATGCGACGACTGACAGACAGGGATTGTACGAACTCTCATTATCATCTGGATACAGTGGTGGACCACTTGTGGTCATTATTACAAATAACTCTGAGACTGAGATGAAATGTGATGCACTTCAGGGATGTGGGATTCGAACGGACTCAATCACTGACATTAATAATGTCATTGATTATGGTGAGTGGTATACGCCGATATCTTTAAGCATGAAGGCAGTTATTCCGGTTGCCAATAGTAATGAGAAAATATCAGTAAATGTTACCCCATTCACGCATCTGGCTGCGCAAAAGGTTCTTGAGTCAGGTAATGTCACTGAAGTATCTGTCAGGACATCAAATTCAAAAGTCTCAAACTTACTAGGCGGTATTGATATTCTAAATACTCGACCAATAGATATTACTGAAAGTAGTAAAATCAGCTCTTCCAGCCCTACTCAGATTTCGTATGCTGCTTTTGGAGCAGGGATTGCCAGTTTGGCTGATACTGATACTTACGGACAGTTAGATGTAGAAAGCACTCTAAATAAGCTTTCAGATTCAGTTGTAGATGACTCTATAAATGCCGATGATGATGATGTATCAACAATTTCACTTCAAGAGATTGTAACTGCGACCGACGCTATTTTTACCGCACAAGGTATTACTGATACTTCAGGTGTTGTGTTAACACTTGAACAGAAAATAAGTGTTGCTAGAGCCGGATCAGGAACTGTCATTATCAAGGCGTCAGATACAGTTGGGTTAAGTGATATGGGCAGAGCAAAGGCGATGGTTGCTGATGTCAGGACATGGGGTGATGCATATATTCATGATATGAAAATGAAACAACAGTTGTTTGACGAGAAAGTGGCTGTTGCAAAAAAAACAATCGGACAATATGACTATACAGACTCTAGGGATGCAACGGTTGTAATCGGCTGGGCTATTAGTGCGGGATTGAGTTATTTAAGCAATACCATTACAGACATTAATCAGTATCAGTCTGGTTTGGACTGGAATAATTGTACAAACTCATATAGTTGTGCACCTTTTTATCCGTTTAAATCAGGTGATATATCTGTCTCATCGAACAATAATATTACTACGATTAAAGTCTCAAATGCGATACACGAGTGGATAGCCGCTCATGATAATAGTTCTCATTTCTTGACAGTAAATGTGACTTTTTCTATTCCTGAAACAGGAAAAAGTGGCAATGTATTGTCACTTTCTCTAGATATCGCAGAACTTCAATATCCTTATCATACCTATAATTCAAACGGGACAGTGGCTTTAGCTCTAAATAAGGATGTTATTTATGATTATGAATCATTTGGGACGACTAATCCTTCGTTTGTTCCAGAAAATATTGACAGTATTTTGTTTGAGTTAGATTCGTCTGAAAAAATCACTCATGATATATCTGATCTGGTTGACTATTACCAGAATGGAATACCTTTAGCTAGTGACTGGGTTGCTACAGCATTAGTTAACCCGGTGATTATCAAAGGTACGTTTAAAATAATGATATATCACAAGTATGCCTCAATAGTTGATGTCGATACTCGAGAGCAACGAAATGTGCTTATTGCGATAATCCCTGGATTATATCAAATGAGAGGGGTTCAGCAGGTAGTTGATTCTATAACCGATTCAGTAATTGATGAGGTGGATGTCAATTTAAACATTAGTAGCAATAATATCGAAAACTATTTGCCATTTTCATATTCACAGGGAACAAAATATTCAGAGGTTTTTGGTATGCCTGCAGTTTCATGGGCGTACTATGATAGTGACAATGATTCGATTATCGATAGTTTTAAACTGATTAATCATGAAGGGACAAGTGTTGACATCACACCCACAAAAATTATCGGAGAATTTTCATATACGTTGAACTGTAAAAGTTCAGATTGGTTTGGATGTCCGTTTTTTTGGTGGGGTACACCCAACAAAGGGATAATCTACGCTGCAGATATTCAACAAGCTGTTCAGAATGAATCGGTTGATTCTACTGGTGTTATTTCGATTAATGAAATAATGAATACATATTATGGAGAGTTTAGAAACATTGTTAGTATCAGTGATACAACATCTGTTTCATACGATCTTTCTGTTGATGGGACAATTGATCCAATACTTACTGAGCCGAAAATTCCATTTTTGAGTCTCTATATAAAAGATCATCAGAATGTAAATAATTGGATACACTGGATTGTAAGCACCCAGTTTAGGGTTGCATTTGATGATCTTCCTGATGTTGATGTGACTTTCACAGCAGAGAGGAGGAGTTACACAAATACATATGTTAGCTTTAAAGTCTCTTACGATGAAAAGAATCTTACTTTCCATCTTGAAAAAGAAAAAACAGATGGTGGTATTACAACATACCCATCAAAACCTTCAGTTGTAATCACAAATCAGGATGGATTTGTGTTGAAATTGATATTCGATACAGTAATCAGTAGCGATTTGCTAGAAACACAAGTGTTGAATACAAGCGAAAGTAAACTTTTGTATAACAATGTTGAATATGCGTTCTTAAGTGAATTTAATGGGTTATTACGAATAGATTATGTTGATGGGACATTTGAGATTTTCTGATGCCAATAATTTAATGAATGGAGGGTGATAGTTTTCTATCACCCTTTTTTATGAATAAAATATTTATATTTCTCTACTGTCTGGTTTTGATCGATGTATATGCCGATGCATCAGAGCTGTATATGTCGGCTAATAGTTTTTCGTATAGTGCACCAACGTCTATCCAGTCTATTGCTGGCGAGTGGAATGATTCTGTGAGTGATGGCTCAGTTGGCATTAGCCATTCAATGGCTGAAACAGGCTTTATCCTGAATGGATATAAATTTGGTCTGGTTGAACGACGCGATTATCAATATCGATTTAACTCTGAAACAATTCAGGCTCTGTATCAGATCAATAATAGTCAGGTACTGGATGGTTCCCAGCAGTATAAACTTTATATTGATGCAAATTCATTGATAAGACGAGGTCTTAAATTTGGGTACTCCACGCGAACAATGGATAACCTGATATTTGAATTATCAGCATCAGTATTAAAAGGATATGAATTGGTAAATGGAACCATAGACGGATGGGCAAGTGGTGGTAATAGTAGTCATGTTGCCTTTGATGTTGATTATATCTATTCCAGAGATCTGTTATTTAATCGTATTTCCGATGAACCGGACAGCATTGGGTATGCTTTTGATTTTTCAACAAGCTGGAAGCCGGCGGAAAGGATTAATCTGAATCTTGATATCATTGATCTCTTATCGGAAATTAAATGGTTTAATGCGCCTGCAACTGAAGCAACTGTAGATAGTGATTACAGTCGATATGATGCAAATGGCTATCGACAGATTCTGCCTGCGGCATCAGGACAGGATTCAAACAGGGACTTTGTTCAGACCATTGATCCAAAAACTTTTCTGGAAGCTCGTTATCGGCTAATTAAAAACGAAAATATTCTTTTAAAATATCATCGTTTTCCTGAGATAGATTTTGTCTATATGGGATATGAATATGAAACGGATGTGTCCCGTTTCTCAGCATCATATTCTCCACAACATAAAATAGTAACCCTCGAATATACTATCAATGGAAATGCCTTTAGCTTTACGACAGATGATTTAGCTATTCATAAAGCACATGCATTTGGTATAGGCGTTAATCTACATTATGAGTTTTGAGTTATCGGCTCTGTGGTCGTTCACCAACTTTCACGGTAAGTTTCATCACTTCACCATTGCGGACGAGCTCAATATCCACTTCATCACCAGGGGAACTCATACCAATCTCGTTAAGGGCATTATGACTGTTGTTGATGGTATGACCCTGATAACTGAGTAGAACATCTCCAGGCTCTATTCCAGAGCGGTGAGCCGGTCCATCCCGCATTACCCCGGCAATAATAACGCCATGTTTTTGTTGTAACTGAAATGATTCTGCTAGTTCTGGAGTGATCTCCTGAATCTCTATACCGAGCCATCCGCGCAATACCCGACCCTTTTCAATGATTTGAGCCATACTACGTTTTGTTAGATGAACAGGGATTGCAAAACCAATTCCTTGAGATCCACCTGATTTACTGAAGATTGCTGTATTAATACCAACCAACTCTCCTGTGGCAGTTATTAATGCGCCGCCAGAATTTCCCGGATTAATTGCTGCATCTGTCTGAATGAAGTTTTCAAAGGTATTGATTCCGAGTTCGCTTCGTCCTGTTGCACTGACGATACCCATCGTAACGGTCTGACCGACACCAAATGGATTGCCAATGGCCATGACGACATCTCCTACACGGAGTCTTTGAGAGTCTCCAAGTATGATAACCGGAAGATCAGATAGATTGATCTTGAGAACTGCCAAATCGGCTTCTGGATCACTGCCGACGAGGGTCGCCTTGGTTTGACGTCCATCATTGAGGGCAACCAGTATTTCGTCGGCACCATCAATGACATGATTATTAGTGAGGACATAGCCTTCTGTACTGACGATAACACCTGAACCTAGAGAGTTTTGTTGTTGCTTACGTTCCGGGATCTGAAACCTGTTACCAAAGAACTGACGAAATACCGGATCATCAAAGAGTGAGTTGCTTCGCTGTACAACCGTTTTACTGGTAAAGATGTTGACTACCGCCGGAGCAGCCATACTGACCGAATCGGCATAACTGACCGGCCCTGATGTTGCACCTGATGGAGAGGCTGATTCAATGATATTAACCACTCGATTTCGTGGAAACCACTGAGGGTTCCATAACTGGATAACAAATGCAGCGGCAAGACCGATGATCACGGATTTGATAATTAAAGAGACTGGAACTCGCATGACTTTTTATTACGCTCGGTGTAAGTTTAGTGGCTGTTATTCTAGCCTAAAAGAGAGGTTGCGGGATGATTGCCCTCACACAATTGGTCAAAGAGACAAATCAGCTTCTGGAGATCGACCAATATCGAGACTACTGTCCGAATGGTTTGCAGGTCGAGGGCAAAGCCGAGGTTCAGAGCATTCTAAGCGGCGTTACCGCATCACAAGCACTGATCGATACAGCGATTGAGAAGGGAGTTGATCTTGTACTGGTTCATCATGGCTTCTTCTGGAAAGGCGAGAATGAGACGATTACCGGTATTAAGAAAAAGCGGCTTAAAAGTCTGCTGGATCATGATATCTCATTAGTTGCATACCACCTTCCGCTGGATGGACACGAAACACTTGGTAACAACAGTCAGTTGGCAAAACTGTGGGGTGTCGATATTGCGGGTCGTTTTGGGAGTGGTCCCAATGGCGGTATCGGAATATATGCAGAGCTGGATGAACCAGTGCCAGTTGATGTAATGCAGCGGATGGTTTCAGAATCGTTAGGGCGTGAGGCTCTGCTTTTTAATGGTAAGTCACAGCAGATCAAGCGATTTGGCTGGTGCAGTGGTGCAGCTCAGGGCTATATCAATGAAGCGGCAGAGCTTGAATTGGATCTCTTTATTAGTGGCGAGGTGTCAGAATCGACCTATCATTTTGCAAAAGAAGCAGGAATACACTATCTTGCTGCGGGGCATCATGCCACAGAACGCTTGGGTGTAAGCGCCTTAGGTGACTACCTAGCAAATCGATATCAGATCGACCATCAGTTTATTGACCTCTACAATCCTGTTTAGGAGGAAAAAATAGTGAAACGAGTACTTTTTTGGGTAATTGCAGTTGTCATTATTATTGGCCTATATCAAGTGAAAACATCAAGCATTGATTCGGTTGAGAAGTACAATAGTGCGGTCGCATTGATGGATCAGGAGCGTTATCAGGAAGCGCTTCCCATTCTGGAGACGCTAGATACCAATGAGATTCGGGTAATGGATGCAATGGCATACTGTTACTATCAACTCGGTGATGAACGATCGATAGAAATTGATAAAAGAATTCTCAGCATCGATCCGAACAATCAGTCTGCAAAAGAGCGGTTAGATCGGACTCAATAACGGTATCGATTCAAATATAAATCTCGAATGATATCCATAGTTGAATTAATACTAAGGTTTATAAATTTAATACCCGTTCTATTAACCATTTTATATCAATGGCTTACAGCATTGAATCCACACGTTGAACCTAAATGATAGCCATATTTGCACTTGACCTATTAGCAGTTGCTGATAGAGAATAGGCGGTTAATTGTATGCGTGATTCTATGGGGTAAATGCTGGATATCATGCATTCATATAAGATTTATTGGAATCTGCTTCACTCGAAGTAGGTTGAGTTTTTAATACTTTTCTCTTTCTTGGAGAGGCTGAATGAGTACAGAAGGCGTAGACAAAGGGCGTCGTCGCTTCCTGACAGCAGCAACCAGCGTTGTTGGTGCTGTTGGTGCAGGATTTGCGGTAGCCCCATTTGTGATCTCGATGCAGCCCAGTGAGCGAGCCAAAGCGGCTGGTGCACCGGTTGAAGCAGATGTGAGCAAATTAGAGCCAGGTCAGATGATGACTGTAAAATGGCGTGGAAAACCGGTTTGGATTGTTCGTCGCACTGAACAGAATTTAAAAGATCTTCCCACACTGGATAGCATACTGCTTGATCCCGGTTCTGAGTTACCTCAGCAGCCTGAATATGCCAAAAATGCAATTCGTTCCATCAAGCCTGAATACTCAGTGTTGGTCGGTATCTGTACTCACCTCGGTTGTTCTCCAACCTATCGTCCAGATGTCGCACCTGCAGACCTTGGTCCTGACTGGAAGGGTGGCTTCTTCTGCCCTTGTCATGGCTCACGCTTCGATCTTGCTGGCCGAGTTTATTCAGGCGTTCCAGCACCTAAGAATCTTGAAGTGCCACCATACACCTATTTGAGTGATTCCCAAATCCTCGTTGGTGTCGATCAAGGAGCGGCATAATCATGAGTAAGATGCAAAACTTTATGGCTTGGGTTGATGAGCGTTTCCCTGCAACTGAAACCTGGGAAAATCATCTCTCTAAATACTACGCCCCAAAGAACTTTAACTTCTGGTATTTCTTTGGTTCATTAGCGCTGTTGGTACTGGTTAATCAAATCGTAACTGGTGTTTGGCTGGCAATGAGCTATAAGCCCGATGCAGTACTAGCCTTTGGCTCTGTTGAATACATCATGCGTGATGTTGAGTGGGGCTGGTTACTACGCTACCTGCACTCTACAGGCGCATCGGCATTCTTCATTGTGGTCTATTTGCATATGTTCCGTGGACTACTCTACGGCTCATATCGCAAGCCTCGTGAGTTGCTGTGGATTATCGGTGTTTTAATCTATCTTGCGATGATGGCTACAGCCTTTATGGGATATCTGCTTCCTTGGGGACAGATGTCTTATTGGGGTGCTCAGGTTATCGTTAACCTGTTTGGAGCGGTTCCGTTTGTTGGTGAAGAGCTCTCGGTATGGGTTCGTGGTGACTATGTTATCTCTGATGTCACACTGAATCGTTTCTTTGCCTTCCACTTCTTGTTGCCATTTATCCTGGCAGCGCTTGTGTTTATCCATCTGGTAGCGCTGCACCATGTCGGCTCTAACAACCCTGATGGTATCGAGATCAAGAAGAACAAGGATGAGAACGGCATTCCGCTGGATGGCATTCCTTTCCACCCTTATTACACTGTTAAAGATATTGCGGCAGTGGTTGCTTTCCTCTTCCTCTTCCTTGCGGTTGTCTTCTTTGCACCGGAGATGGGTGGTTACTTCCTTGAGCATCCTAACTTCGAACCTGCTAACCCGATGAAGACACCAGCGCACATCGCTCCTGTTTGGTACTTCACTCCGTTTTACGCCATTTTGCGTGCGGTACCTTCGGTTGCTGGTTCTGCATTCCCGGGTGTACTGGCGATGTTTGGTGCAATCGCGATTCTGTTTGTACTGCCTTGGCTTGATAGAAGCCCGGTTAAGTCGATCCGCTATAAGGGTATGCTAACCAAAATCATGCTCTGGCTGTTTGTGATTGACTTCATCATGCTTGGCTATCTGGGTGTTAAACCGACCACAGATCTTTACAAACTGATGGCTCAGATTGGCACAATCTACTACTTTGCATTCTTCTTGCTGATGCCGTGGTATAGCAAGATTGACAAAACCAAGCCAGTTCCAGAGAGGGTAACCAAATGAGAAAGCTAATCATTGCATTTGTAATGGCGACTCTACCAGCTCTCACTTTGGCGGCTGGTGGTGCACATCTTGAAAAGGCCAACGCTGATGTGAGTGATATCGAGTCACTTCAACGTGGAGCCAAGCTATTTGTAAACTACTGTTTAAGCTGTCACTCAGCTCAGTACATGCGTTATAACCGTTTGGGTAAAGACCTCGGTTTGACCGATGATCAGGTCAAAGAGAATCTGATGTTCACCACAGATAAGATTGGTGACACCATGAAAATCTCAATGCCACAAGCTGATGCGACTACATGGTTTGGTAATCCTCCGCCAGATCTCTCTGTCATTGCACGTGCCAGAGGTGAGGATTACATCTATACCTATCTGAAGACGTTCTATGTTGATGACAAAAAGCCGATGGGTACCAATAATGTCGCATTTCCTGATGTGGGTATGCCGAATGTTCTTTGGGAACTTGAAGGATTAAAGGCTGCAATAAAAGACGATCATGGAAATGTCACCGGCTTTGAAAAGGTGCAGTCTGGTTCGTTAAGCGATGAGGAGTTTGATCAGGTTGCACATGATCTCACTAACTTCCTTGTTTATCTTGGTGAGCCGATTCAGCTAGAGCGTAAACGCCTTGGTTTCTGGGTATTGCTCTTCCTTGCGATTTTCTTCGTCTTTGCTTATGCATTGAAGAAGGAGTACTGGAAGGACGTACACTAATCCAACAAACAAAACCGGTGACAGATGTGCTATTATCTGTGCCGGTCCACGCACCTATTGGTGCAAATGAAAGGGGGCGTTTTGCCCCCTTTGTTTTTTATAGATAATGGAGAGGTGAATAATGGGGGTTGTTGCCAACCGTCGTTCTGTGATGTCACTGTTTTCTGGTGACACAGATGTTTATAGTCATCGTGTAAGAATTGTTCTTGCTGAGAAGGGTATTAATGCTGAAGTCGTGAGTATTCAGCCAGGTGAAAGTCATGAAGATCTGATTGACCTCAATCCTTACAATACCGTCCCGACACTGGTTGATCGTGAATTGGTTTTATATGGATCTCAGGTGATCGTCGAGTATCTTGATGAGCGATTCCCACATCCACCATTGATGCCTGTTGATCCGGTTTCAAGAGCGAATAACCGTTTAATGCTCTATCGAATTGAGTTGGATCTCTATAGTCATTACAACACCGCGATCAATGGCACTGTAAAAGCTGCTGAAAAAGCAAAGAAGGAGCTGAAAGAGGGCATTACCTCGTTAAGTCCGATCTTTGAACATAAGCCATTCTTTATGAGTGATGATTTCTCATTGGTTGATTGTAGTTTGACACCACTGCTATGGCGCTTACCTGAGCTTGGTATTGAGTTGCCACGTCAGGCTCAGCCACTACTCGATTATGCTGATCGTATGTTTAATCGTGAATCGTTCCAGTCAAGCTTGACAGAGCTTGAGCGAGAAATGCGGATCTAAGTGATGACGAGTAGTCGTCCTTATCTGCTGCGTGCGCTCTATGAGTGGATCACTGATAATGATTTAACTCCCTATGTTTTGATTGATGCTGAGCAGGATGGCGTTAATGTTCCCCAGGATTTTGTCGAGAAGGGGAAGATCGTCCTGAATATCAGTCTTAATGCCGTCCAGAATCTTAGTCTTGGCAACAGCCTTGTTGAGCTGAATGCACGTTTTCATGGGGAATCAATGGCTGTGATTGTTCCGGTCACAGCCATACTCGCCATCTATGCACAGGAAAATGGTAAAGGGATGGTCTTCACCGAAGAGGGGGACGATCAACCGCCACCGAATCTTCCGACAGACGATACGTCAAAGAAACCCAAGCTCAGAGTGGTCAAATAACCGATAACGGTTTTCTGTGTTGTCAGCAGAATCAATTATGCAGTGGCAACGATTTTCCAGGATTAAGGATATGGTGCGGATCGAGCACCGATTTGATTTGGTACATCATCTTTAATGCCACCGGATCAAGCTCAAGCGAAACATAATCACGTTTTACCAACCCTATCCCATGCTCCCCTGAAATTGTTCCCCGAAGACTCAAGGTTAGCTTAAAGATCTCATCCAGCGCTTGATGAGCAGCGCTCATCTCAGCTTTATCGTCTGGATTAATCAACAGATTGACATGAATATTGCCATTCCCGGCGTGGCCAAAGTTAACGATGATGATTCCATAACGCGCCTCAATCTTTGCGATCTCATCAAGAAAGTTCGGGATCTGTGATACCGGCACAACAATATCTTCATTGATCTTCTTTGGGGCAATCTTGCGAAGTGCAGGGGAGAGTGATTTTCGGGTTTTCCATAGTCGTTCGGTCTCCTCAGTGTTACTCGCCTTAAAGACCTCAATACAGCCCTTGCCGTTTGCAGCCTTAATAATGGCATTCACACTGTCAGGAATAGTGGTTTCTGTCCCATCAACATCAATCAATAGCAGCGCGGCGGCATCTGCGGGCAGATTGAGTTCGCTATTATCCCGAATCATGTTGATCGCGTTGCTATCCATAAATTCCAGAGAGTAGGGAATAACCGGCTGAGCCATAATGCGGGAGATCGCCGTAGCTGCATCCTGAACCGTTCGATAGAGCACTCGTAAAGTCTGCTTTTTCTCAGGCAATGGTTGAAGCTTCAAAGTAGCCTGAGTAATGATGGCTAAAGTCCCTTCTGAACCAATTAATAGTCGAGTTAGATCGTAACCGACAACACCTTTGGTAGTGTAGCAGCCGGTTTTAAATGGCTCTCCCAGGCCATTAACAGCCTCGAGTCCAAGTACGTTATCGCGTGTGGAGCCATACTTTACCCCTCTTGGTCCAGAAGCATTACAACCGAGGTTTCCTCCGATGGTACATACCGAGGTACTGGTCGGATCTGGTGGCCAGAAAAAGCCATGTTCGGCAGCGGCCTCTTGCACCTGTTGATTGGTCACTCCAGGCTCTACAACAATAAAACGATCCTCAGGACGAACCTCAATGATTCGGTTTAGCTTCTCCATCGAAAGAACAATGCCACCCTCTATCGGAACGGTTGCACCAGCGGTTCCGGTTCCATGGCCTCTCCCGATGATCGGGATCCGATGATCAGCGCACCAACGCACGATCTTTACGACCTCATCACGTTGATCGGGGATCACTACAGCGTCAGGCTGAGCCTGTTGCCGGCTGTTATCGTAACTATAGGGAATGAGTTCGTGGGGCTTGAGTCTAATCTTCTCGACTGGTAGCAGTGCCGAGAGAGATGCAAGCTGGGATTCAGTTAATGCCACTATTCGGCATCACCAAAGAGTTGTTGATCGATAAGATCACATAGACAGTGGATCACAAGCAGATGGGTCTCCTGAATACGGGCTGTAACATCGGATGGAACTCGAATCTCAATATCGCTCTCATTGAGTTCTCCTGCAATCGCACCGCCGCTCTTACCAGTTAATGCGATCACCTGCATCTGACGTTCATGTGCTGCACGTATTGCAGCAAGTACATTCGAGGAGTTTCCACTGGTTGATATCGCTAACAGAATATCATTAGAGCGCCCTAAGGCTCGCACCTGTTTTGCAAAGATCTCAACATAGTTATAGTCATTTGCAATTGAGGTGATTGTTGAGGTATCGGTTGTCAGTGCAATAGCAGGAAGGCCGGGACGTTCCCGTTCAAAGCGGTTTAACATTTCAGACGAGAAGTGTTGTGAGTCACCTGCTGAGCCGCCATTACCACAACTAAGAATTTTACCATCCTGAACCAGATGCTGAGTCATTAACTCTGCAGCTTTTACAATGGGCAGTGCCAGAAGTTTCATTGACTCCTGCTTGGTCTCGATACTTGCGAGAAAATGGCGCTCTATTCGTTCAATCATATTAATTCTCAAATGCGTTTTTAATCCAATTGGGCTGTTGATCTGATGATAGTGCGATCACATCAAAACGGCATGGGCCACTAAAAGCGTTTTGTTGCAAATACGCCTGAGCCGTTTTAATCAGACGCTGTTGTTTTTTGTAATCTACCGATTCAGCACCACCACCATAGGCCGAATTCTTTCGATATCTTACCTCGACAAAGACCAGAGTGTCTTTCTCTTTCATGATGATATCGATCTCACCTTGTCGAGTTCTGTAGTTACGAGCGATGAGTTGCATGCCTGCATCCTTCAGCATTTCAATCGCATATTGCTCACCAGCCTCACCACGTTTAATTGGCGATAGTCTGTTCCAGAGGTTCAATATTGATCTCCTCCCTGACAAGATGTGGAACCCCACGAATAAATTCTGCCCAGGTTAAATGACGGGCTATCCGATGGTTATCAGTCATGCTTAGTAAGCCACTTTGACCTTCATAAGTTTCGCTTGTTGTTTTAGCCATGTAGGGCAGTCGCTGAATGATGTTGTACCCATCGATACCCATCGCAACCAATCGCTGGAGTTGTCCTTGGTAGATATCCCGAAGTTGATTCGATGATTTGATTCGGGTTTCATCAGGTTTTAACAACCAGGGCATATCACCAAAGATGATCTCATTCATATCTCGATCCTTGTTGACATCAGTCTCACCGCTATAGAGGTGAGATGTGGCGTAGACAGGGACATCTGTTGCATGATGGAAGCGAAGTTGCGGTTTGATTAATCGTGCCTGTAACGGAAATGCAGACATAAAGATAAACTCAATATCATTACGTCGCCGAGGGGTAAACTCTACCTTGTTGCCAATGACCGATTGTAATCTTGAGAGGCGTAATTCGCTCTCATCAATATCAAGCAGTTCTTTGATCGGTGTCGCAAAGTCGTTTTTCTTTGCATTGAAGAACGACTCAGAAACAACTTCACCACCTAAAGCAGACCAGCGCTTACTAAAGCTTTCTGATAAGCGGTGTCCCAGTGATGAGTTCGGTAGAAGAAGAGCCGCTCGCTGGAAACCATCGTTCCAGGCTTTTTCAGCGATGGCGACAGCTTCATCCTCTGGCAGGAGTGAAAACATATAGGCATTATCATTCTGATTATTGCCGATATTTAAGGTTAGGGTCGGTATTTGAGGAAGCTCAGAGCTCTGGATCCCATTAATTACATCCTTGTCGAGGGGGCCAAGAATAAAATCGGCGCCATCATTTAAGGCCTCTTTATAGACGTATGATCCGATATCTGTATTGGCATAGGTATCGTAGAATCTGAGTGATACTTTCTCACGATTTGGATCTTCGTAGTAAGCGGCAAGAATGCCATCACGTACAGCGAATGCTGCCTTACTGAATTTTCCGGTGAGTGGTAATAGCACGGCGATCCTTTTGGGATGAAGAATAAGATTGTCACTTTGAGTCACAATGTTATTCAGAATATCAAGATGAACCGAGTGATCAGGATAGCGCTGTTGCCACTGATAGAGCGTAAGTAAGAACTTCTCTCCATCTGTAATACTATTTCGTGTTGAGAGCAGAAGGTCGACCCAAGGATCAAGTGGCTTATAAAGCCCCTTCTCTTGAACTTCAAGCAGTTGCGATGTGGTGTAATGACTTAACGATAACCAAATCTTGTTTTGGTTGATGACTATTTCAGAGTCGCTACTCATAAAGCGGGATCTGTCAAAGTACTCTTTTGCCGCCTGATAGTAGTTCTCAAGCTTGATGTATGCCTCTGCTCTTATCTGATGATAGGTCGCATATAGATCTAGATGATCATAGAGCTGGCTGATCGTTGCTACGGGATTATTGAGGGCGAGTATCAGCGATTTTGGATCATTGCTATAGAGCCGACTTGTATTTAAGAGTTGCAATAAAAAACGGTGATATGGCTCAATCTGCTCAGGATTGATGGTGCTTTTAACTGATGCCGCATCCCGATATTGCGATTGGCGAAGCAGGGCATCGGTAAGGTAGAGTTTCAGCGTTGTTTTGTCCTGTTCGGATTCAGATTCGTCAATATCGATCCGTAGCTGCTCAATCGCTTCGATATAGTGACCGTTACGGTGGAGAGTGACACCTGTGGATAGATCCTGATACGGTAGCTGCTCAGGCAGTGTTAGCATCTTGGGGTCAGTGCCATCTAATCCTTCACCGATCTTTGGGGTGGGCGATGAGGCACAGCCCTGAACAAGTAGTAGTATCAGTAGATAGTGGTAGAGGCGCATCTGTTCAATTTATGTCCAATCATGCAAAGATTGTCTATTGTAATAGATCATTATCAATTATTCTGTCGAAAAATTTCTTTATGAGGACGCTTTGTGTCAAACAGTGATGGAACTCTTTATATTGTTGCTACACCTATCGGTAATTTGGACGATATCTCTAGGCGAGCGCTTCAGGTATTGAAGGAAGTGGATGCCATTGCTGCGGAGGATACTCGCCATAGTCGAGCCCTACTCAACCATTATGGCATTGATACCCGTCTGTTCGCATACCATGAACACAATGAACAGCAGGCGTGGGGTGGGGTAGTCGAACGATTGCAGCGTGGTGAATCGATAGCCCTGATTAGTGATGCCGGAACACCATTGATCAGTGATCCGGGTTATCGATTGGTACATGAGGCTCACAAAGCAGAGATTAGTGTTGTACCGATCCCTGGTGCATCAGCATTGATTGCCGCACTCTCGGTCTCTGGTTTAGCAACGGATCGATTCTGCTTTGAAGGTTTTTTACCGTCAAAACGTGGATTAAGACGTAAGGTTCTTGAGGCACTTCAGAATGAAGCTCGCACCTTGATCTTTTACGAATCACCACATCGAATTATGGAAACCGTCTCTGAGATGGTAAGTGTGTTCGGAGAGGCGCGCGCGGGAGCTGTGGTGAGAGAATTAACCAAAACCTTCGAAACCATCCTGCATGGGTCACTTGGTGATATCGAAAAAGCGATGCAAGCGGATAGCAATCAACAGCGTGGAGAGTTTGTCGTGGTGATCGAAGGTGCCAATTTACACGATAGCGATGAAAAACAGGCAGAAGGGGAGCGTGTGGCATCAATCCTTGCCAAGGCGTTATCAGTGAAACAGGCTTCTGCACTGGCTGCTGAGATCACTGGAGTGAAGAAGAACCATCTCTATAAATATTTAACCTCATAAAAACCAAAAAGCCCGGACTCGCCGGGCTTCTTTTAGAAGAGTCAGTAGAGATTTACTTCTCTTCTGTGTGGTATTCAACGATACGCTCAACCTCGTTCTTGGAGCCAAGAATCACCGGCACTCGCTGGTGTAGATCGCTAGGGAGGATATCCATAATACGATCACGCCCTGTTGAACTTACACCGCCAGCCTGCTCAACAATAAACGACATCGGATTGGCCTCATACATCAAACGCAGTTTTCCGGCAGTACCGTTTGATTTCATCTTCTCATCAATCGGATACATGAAAACACCACCGCGTGTAAGGATACGATGCACCTCTGCAACCATGGAGGCAATCCAGCGCATATTGAAATCACGATCACGCTCGCCGGTTTTACCTGCAAGGCACTCATTGACATAGCGTTGAACAGGAGCCTCCCAATGACGCATGTTTGAAGCGTTGATTGCAAACTCACTGGTATCCTCTGGAATAGTCATATTCGGGTGAGTCAGAACAAACTCGCCGATCCCTTGATCCAGAGTAAAGCCATTAACACCATTACCGGTGGTCAGAACCATCATCGTCGAAGGCCCGTAAAGCGCATATCCGGCACAAACCTGTTCAGTGCCACGCTGGAGGAAGTCCTCGGCAGACATGTTCACGCCGCTTCCTTTTACGCGCAGGATTGAGAAGATCGTACCAACAGAGACGTTAACGTCGATATTCGATGATCCATCAAGAGGATCAAAGGTCAGAAGGTATTTTCCTTTGGGGTATTGTGATGGAATATTGTAGATATCATCCATCTCTTCTGAAGCCATAGCGGCAAGATGGCCCGCCCATTCATTGGTTTGCAGAAAAACCTCGTTTGAGATGATATCCATCTTCTTCTGAACTTCACCCTGCACATTCTCGCTATCAGTAGCGCCGAGAACACCAAAAAGCTCTCCATGATTAACCATGTTTGAGATCACCTTACAAGCGGTAACGATATCGTTGAGTAGTGAGGTGAAGTCACCGGATGCGCCAGGAATACGACGTTGTTCTTCAATAAGAAATTGAGTGATAGTAGTTCGATTGTTATGCATTTTTTGATATGCCCTTAAATATAAAAAGAAATCTGTTCAACATTGATCAGGAGGAGTGACATGCTGCGAAGTGTCGAAATCACACCAAAGTATGACTGACCATGCTTAAATAACGCTTAAGAACCATAGTAGAATCTAATTCTGTCATGAAAAGGATTTATATGGATCGTAATAGCGTCTCTTTGCCAGAAAGTAAATCCTGAGATTTTAACGGTGGTGTTGACGTCGCTCCTGCACAGCATTGGCTAAGACACGAAGTAGACGCTCACTATCATCCCAGTTGATACAGGCATCGGTAATACTCTGGCCATAAACCAAATCCTGATCGGCACGGTAATCCTGACGCCCGGCTTCTAAAAAGCTCTCGATCATTGCCCCGATAATTCGTCTGTCGCCGCGGGCGATCTGACCGGCAACATCGTGGCCAACATCAACCTGTTTCTGATGGCGTTTTCGAGAGTTAGCGTGACTGAAATCGATCATCATCTGAGCCTTTAATCCAGCATCTTCCATCTCTTCAGCGGCGATGTTGATACTTTCGGTATCGTAATTCGGGCGAGAGCCGCCACGAAGAATCACATGGCAGTCATCATTGCCTTTTGTCGCAAAGATTGCAGATCGCCCCTCTTTGGTTACAGATAAAAAGTGATGAGGTTGAGACGCAGATCGCATTGCATCAAGGGCGATACGCAAACTCCCATTGGTGCCGTTTTTAAATCCAACCGGGCAGGAGAGACCTGAAGAGAGTTCACGGTGTCCTTGACTTTCAGTCGTGCGAGCACCTATTGCACCCCAGCTAACTAAATCAGCAATGTATTGAGGACTAATGAGATCAAGATATTCTGTGCCTGCCGGTAGTGTCAGATTATTCACATCCAGAAGAAACTGACGTGCCATGTGGATCCCTTTATTGATATGGAAGGTACCATCAAGATCAGGATCATTGATTAATCCCTTCCAGCCAACCGTTGTACGTGGCTTCTCAAAATAGACACGCATCACAACTAAAAGATCATCCTTAACCTCATCTCTTACTTTGACGAGTCGTTTGGCGTAATCCAGTGCCGCAACAGGGTCATGAACTGAGCAGGGGCCGATAATCACCAGCAGGCGGTCATCCTTTCCGTGCAGGATATTGTGGATCTCCTGACGTGCCTTATAGACTGTATTGGCAGCCACTTCGGTGATTGGAAACTCATTGCTTAGGGTTTCAGGAGCCATCAACTCTTTAATGGCTAAAATTCTCAGGTCGTCTGTTTGGGGTAACATGATGGTATCTTTCTTGTTCATAGCGAGTGGATTAGGCGCGGTATTGTATCTTGTTGGAAACATTAGGGAAAATGACTTTTTGTTTTTTATCGAACTATTTCATCTTTTATAACCGATCAGATGCCTGTATCTTATGCGCGGGAGTTGACCGGATAGTCGCTGTACCGTTAGGTATGGAGGAAAGTCCGGGCACTACAGGGCAGAGTGCCAGGTAACACCTGGGCGGCGTGAGCCGACGGCAAGTGCAGCAGAGAGAAGACCGCCTGATCCGTCAGGTAAGGGTGAAAGGGTGCGGTAAGAGCGCACCGCGCGAGTGGTAACACTTCGTGGCAAGGTAAACCCCACTCAGTGCAAAACCAAATAGGGGAGAGATGGTGCGGCCCGCACTTCTCCCGGGTAGGTTGCTTGAGGAGTATGGTGACATATATCCCAGATGAATGACTATCCATGACAGAACCCGGCTTACAGGTCGACTCCCAACTTTTTAGTCCTAAAAAAGTCTTTTATCTCGCTTTTTTCCACCCATTTGAGCCTTTTATTGAATACAACGGGCTAATATCAGCTCTCAAATAGACGATTTATCCACAAATTTTTTATTTTGATCGACACTTTTCCCTTAATCTTAACAATTCACTTTAACTTTGAATTTCATCCTTTTGATTAGTTTTAAGTTGTTATTTTTTGATTCACGAATTGATTAACCCACATGAAGAAATGTGCGCTAAGTCTTTGTGAAATAAGAAAGAATTTCTCTTTTCCCTCCCTGAATTTACTTGACAATGACGCTTGCATTCTACTAATGTGCATAATATTGGATAAAAGTGGATCATTGTGGGGAAAAATACCTGATGGGGGATTTTTTTGAAGGCGTATCAGAGCTGACGCTAGACGCGAAGGGGCGGCTTGCCGTACCGACGCGATATCGTGAGCATTTGATCGAGCGTTGTGGAGGGCGGTTGATGATTACTGTCGATGCTCTACAGCGTTGTCTCGCCATCTATCCGCTGACGGAATGGGAACTGATTCGACCCTCTTTAAATCAACTTTCAAGCTTGAATTCTAAAACGTCTCATGTGAAGCGGGTCATTCTTGGTAGTGCAACCGAGGTTGAAATGGATAAAACCGGACGAGTTCTTATTCCACCGAAGCTTCGCAAACACGCATTGTTGGATAGAAAGATCATTCTTGCAGGTCAAGGGAAGAAGTTTGAACTTTGGGATGAGCAGAAATGGGATGAGTTGGTCGATACCTTGCCAGAGCTTGGTGACGAACTACCGGATGTTTTGGAATCTATCGGTTTATGAGTACAAGCACGGAAGAACTGCATCTTCCGGTACTGTTGAGTGAAGCGATAGATGCATTAAATATAAAGCCTGAAGGCATCTATATTGATGGCACCTTCGGGCGTGGCGGTCATAGTAGGGCGATTTTGGCGCAGCTCGGCGACAAAGGGTCACTTTTAGCGTTTGACAAAGATCCTGATGCGATAAGTGCGGCGAGTGTGATAGTTAATGCAGATAAGCGGTTTTCAATTGTTCAAGGGAGTTTTACTTCAATGGACACAGAAGTTGAAAAAAGGGGTTGGACTGGTTTGGTCGATGGCATTTTGCTTGACCTTGGGGTCTCTTCTCCCCAGCTCGATCACGCTGATCGGGGATTCAGTTTTCGTGAGGATGGGCCGCTTGATATGAGAATGGATACAACCAGAGGCGAGAGTGCCGCGCAGTGGCTTTCGACTGCAAAAGAGAGTGATATCGCTATTGTACTCAAAGAGTATGGAGAAGAGCGTTATGCAAAACGCATTGCGCGTGCGATTGTCCGTAGGCGAGAGGATGTCGCACCTTTTAAAACTACAGCCGAGCTTGCCGCTACAATTTCTGAAGCTCACCCGCGTTGGGAACGTGACCGACACCCGGCAACCCGAGCCTTTCAGGCGATCCGTATCCATATTAATCGTGAACTTGATGATCTTGATGACCTTCTTGCAAAGATCACTCCTCTATTAAAGCAAAGAGGACGCCTTGCTGTGATCAGCTTTCATTCGTTGGAAGACCGTCGAGTTAAGCGTTTTATTCGTGAGCAGGGTCGGCAGGATGATTTTCCTCCCGACCTTCCCATCATGACGCACCAACTAAAACCAATGGTCTTAAAGCCAATTGGGAAAGCGATCCGCGCTGGAGAGGCCGAGCTTGATCAAAATCCACGCGCTCGCAGTGCGGTGTTACGAATTGCGGAGAAGCTGTGATGGTTCGCCTATTGATCATGTTGCTATCAATATCAGTTTTTGCCTCTGCGATTGGTGTGGTTTTCAGTACACATGAAGCGAGAAAGCTGTTTGTTGAGCTTCAAGGGTTACAGAAGATTGCTGATGAACTGCAAATTCGGTGGGGACGCCTTCAACTGGAGCAGAGCACGGTGGTGACACATGGACGTATTGAATCATCAGCGCGAGATCAGCTACGAATGATAATCCCGCCTCACGAATCGATTGTTTTGGTGAAACCATGAGCATGTCCATAGAAAAGAGAGTAGTGCATGGTCGTCTGATATTTGTTCAGACGATTCTTGTATGCGCCTTTTCTGCGCTACTGTTCAGGATGTATGTGCTCAATACTAATCAACGTGAGTTTTTGCAGGAGCAAGGCGATTCACGATATTTGCGGGTTGTCTCTATTCCTGCCAGTCGTGGAGCAATCTTTGATCGCAATGGTGAACCGCTTGCGCTAAGTACGCCGGTGGCATCAATCTGGGTAAACCCTAAAGATTTTATCAAGGCACGGGATGAGTGGGGCAAGGTTGCAAGACTACTAAACATTAAACGCTCCTCGTTAGAGGATAAAATCGCACAGAATCGCAATCGTGAGTTTGTCTATCTGCGGCGACATATTACACCTGAGCTAGCCGAAAAGCTTCTTGAACTAAAGGTACCAGGTGTTGCCTCGCAGCGTGAATATCATCGTTATTACCCTATGGGAGAAGCTGCATCCCATGTTCTTGGCTTTACTAACATTGATGATATGGGGCAAGAAGGAATTGAGTTAATGCTCAACGAACGATTGATGGGAACCGCAGGTAGCAAGCGGGTTATCAAGGATCGGTTGGGACGAATTGTTGAGAATGTTGAAAGTATTCGTGTGCCGCGTGATGGCGAAAACCTCTATTTAAGTATAGATCGCCGCATCCAGTATCTGGCCTATCGTGAGCTTAAAGCCGCCGTAACCCGTCATAAGGCCAAAGGTGGATCTGTCGTGGTTATGGATGTGAAGAGTGGCGAAATACTTGCGATGGTTAATCAGCCCTCATTTAACCCAAATAATCGTAAATATATTAAAAGTGTTAATGCGCGTAATCGTGCGGTAACAGATGTCTTTGAGCCTGGTTCAACAATGAAGCCGTTTTCTATTCTTGCTGCTTTAGAGAGCGGTAAGTATCAACCAGATACACCTATCGATACTGCGCCTGGATTCTTTAAGCTGGCTAGTTTCACTATTCGAGATGCAACAAATTATGGTTTGATTGATGTCGCAACGGTAATTAAAAAATCAAGCAATGTTGGCGCAAGTCAGATCGCACTGTCGCTTGAATCCAGTGCATTGTGGGATACCTATACCCGCATGGGATTTGGCTTTGAAACGGCCAGTGGATTTCCTGGAGAGTCGGCAGGGATACTGAACTCATTCCAGTACTGGGATGATGTGCAAAAGGCGACACTATCGTATGGGTATGGACTTTCGGTGACACCACTGCAACTGACGCTTGCCTATGCTGGTCTGGCTAATAATGGTATTGCCCCTACGGTCTCGTTTCTTAAGCGTGATGAGGTGCAGAGTGAAGGTAGAGTGGTTGCCGATAAAAAGTATGTCAAAGCAGTGCAAAAGATGCTCGAGAGTGTTACGGAGGAGGGCGGAACTGCACTACGTGCAAAGGTCGCCGGATATAAGGTTGCCGGTAAAACCGGAACCGTTCGCAAAGCTGGTAATGATGGTTATGTCGAAAACCAATACTTATCGGTATTTGCAGGGTATGCACCGGCAAGTGATCCTCGTTTGGTGATGGTGACAATGATCGATCAGCCAGAATCAGGTGATTACTACGGCGGCGTTATTGCTGCGCCGGTATTCTCCAGAGTGATGGCGGGCGCATTAAGACTGCACAATGTGGCTCCAGATGATTTTGTTAGTGATTATAAGTTGGCAGCAGTGGTTAATGGAGATCAGCTATGAGTCTGACTTCTCCGATAAACTCTATGCGCCTTGGCTCTTTGCTGGCTGGATATGCAGAATCTGGTTTAAGTGATGCGCTTGAGATCCACGGTCTTGCCATTGATAGTCGAGAAGTGAAAACGGGAATGCTGTTTTTCGCCTATCGTGGAATCAAGTCGCATGGGATTGAATATGTCGAGAAGGCGATCGATAACGGCGCAGTTGCAGTGGTTTACGATATTTCACGACATAATGAGGCGCATCAAGATATCGTCGAGCACTATAGCCGTAAGGTTCCGATGATTCGAATCAATGATCTACAAAAGGTTATCGGAGAGATTGCATCACGTTTTTATGGAAATCCATCAAAACACATGAAGGTGATCGCAGTGACTGGAACCGATGGCAAAACATCGGTTACACAATTTATTGCACAGGTATTGGAGGATCAATATCGCTGTGGCGTCATTGGCACGCTGGGTAGTGGTGTTGTTGGAAATCTTGAAGAGATCAAAGGAAGAACAACACCAGATGCAATCACCATGCAGAGACATCTACACAAGATGTATCACAAAGGTGTTGAAGTTGTGATTGTCGAAGCATCATCACATGGGCTTGATCAGGATAGGCTTGCGGGAACAGTCATTGATGTTGCTGTTTTTACAAATATCAGTCACGAACATCTTGATTATCACGGAAGTATCAAGCGATATGCAGAGTGTAAGCATAAACTCTTTAAGTGGCCAAAACTAAAAGCTGCTGTGCTTAATGTTGATGACGAGTTCGGTCGATCATGGATCGAGACAATCCCCAAAGGCTGTAAACTAATCGGATATAGTACCAGTGGTGATAACCACTCATCCATTAGTGCAGATCTACGCTGTGATGACCTGGTGATTAGCAATAGCGGCCTCGATTTTGATGTTCACTCTTCGTATGGCGTCGCTCATGTCAGTAGCTCTCTAATTGGCCGATTTAATGTCTCAAATCTACTTGCATGCTTAGGGGCGGTTATTGCTCTTGGTGTCGATTTTAATCATGCAGTCAAGAGGTTGTCCGAAGTTAAGACTGTTGCCGGTCGGATGGAGCAGGTGAAGGTTAACGCTAATCAGCCAATGGTTGTTGTTGATTATGCTCATACTCCTGACGCGCTTGCGCACGTATTAAAAGCGTTACGCGAACACTGTAGCGGCCATCTGTGGGTTGTTTTCGGATGTGGTGGTGATCGTGATCAGACAAAACGGCCTTTAATGGGTCGCAATGCTGAAGCGCTGGCCGATGTGGTTATTATTACAAACGATAATCCTCGAAGTGAAGACCCGATAACAATCCTGGAGCAGATCACCTCGGGTATGGATGATCCCGATTCTGCTTATGTCATTCTTGATCGTAGTCGTGCAATTGCGCGTGCTATAGATGTTGCATCGAAGAATGATGTGGTTTTAATCGCCGGTAAAGGACATGAGAGTGAACAGTGTATAGGTAATGTCTGCCTTCCATTCAATGATGTTGTTAAGGCGAGGGAGTATCTGCAACAGGAGGTGGTTAATGGCTAAACTAAACCTTCCTCTTGATCAGATCGCACTTTGGCTTGGGGTACCACCTGTTGGCGGTGAGCAGTTGATCGATGCGATCAATACCGATAGTCGTCGTATTGAGAGCGATTCACTGTTTATTGCAATTAAAGGTGATCATTTTGATGGTCACGATTATGTTGCGCAGGCTCAAAACGCAGGGGCGATAGCTGCGGTTGTTGAAAAACGCTTGGCACTGTCGATACCACAGCTTGTCGTAGATGACTGTCGTAATGCTTATGGTGTGATTGCATCTCAATGGCACAAGATGTGTGATGTCGTAACTGCGGTAATAACAGGCAGCAATGGAAAAACAACAGTTAAAGAGATGGTGGCGTCAATCTTATCGCTAAATGGGAAGGTAACTGCAACCCAAGGAAACCTGAATAATGAGATTGGTGTTCCTAAAACACTACTCAGTATTAATCCAGCGGATCAATTTGCAGTCATTGAGATGGGCGCTAATCATATTGGAGAGATAAAATACTTAACCTCATTGGTTTCCTCAGATGTTGCACTGGTAAATAACGCGATGCCATCCCACCTTGAAGGGTTTGGATCGTTAGATGGAATAGTTAAAGCCAAAGGCGAGATTTACTCTGGATTAAAACGCGATGGTGTTGCGGTGATTAATGCTGATGATCCCAATGCAAGTCACTGGATTGATATCAGCTCAGATTATCGTCAGATGACTTTTTCGTTAGATGGCAATGCAGATGTTAGCGGAAGCTATCAAACCAGCGATGACGGTATTCAGGTTGTCGTAGACTTTAATGACGATCAAATCAAAGTCGATATTCCAGTTTTGGGAAGACATAACGCACGAAATGCACTAGCTGCAGTTACGATTGCACTTGCTTTAAATATTGATAGTCAAACCATTGTCGCAGGTCTGTCTCAATTCAAGCCCGCAAAAGGACGTCTTAATCGATTGCCTGCTCTTTATGGCTCTACGCTATTTGATGACACCTACAATGCAAATCCTTCATCGATTAAGGCTGGCATTGATGTACTTGTTGATGTTGGCGCAAAAAGTATTCTCGTTCTCGGAGATATGGCAGAGCTGGGTAATGAGTCTGAGAATCTACATCGGGAAGTTGCGGCATACGCGAAACAATCGGGTGTTGATTATCTCTTTGCAGTTGGTCGATATGCCACATTGATGACCAATACCTTTGGCGAGAATGGTTATGCCTTTGCGACACAAGAATCACTGATTGAAAGTCTGCGCCTGATGATTGATCGCAATACCGCGCTACTGATTAAGGGATCACGTAGTAGTTGTATGGAGAAGATAGTCGATGCAATTACCACCTCGGAGAATGAGTAAATGCTTAACTATTTAGCTGAATATTTAAGCCAGTTCTATAGTGCTTTTAATATGTTTCAGTATCTGACACTTCGAACGATTATGAGTGTATTAAGTGCGCTGTTTATCTCGTTACTATTGGGGCCGCTATTTATTCGTCGTTTAAGTTATCACCAGGTGGGTCAGTACGTGCGCGATGATGGGCCACAAAGCCATTTAAGTAAAAGTGGAACACCGACAATGGGTGGAACCCTGATTTTGGCGGCTATTACAATCAGCACACTCTTATGGGGGAACTTAAATAACCGCTATGTCTGGGTTGTGATGATCGTTACGCTTCTGTTTGGTGCTATCGGTTACACGGACGATTTTAAAAAGATTTCAAAGAAACAATCTGAGGGATTAAAGGCAAGACATAAGTATCTGTGGCAGTCTATTGCAGGGTTTGGCTGTGCACTCTATCTATATATGAGCGCACAAGTTCCTGCTGAGCTGGAATTAATTGTGCCCTTTTTTAAAGATGTTGCGATCCCCCTTGGCTTTGGTTTTATCCTTCTGACCTATCTTGTTATTGTTGGAAGTAGTAATGCGGTAAATCTAACGGACGGGCTTGATGGCCTGGCGATACTTCCAACGGTTATGGTTGCCGGTGCGCTTGGTGTTTTTGCCTACGTTACCGGAAATGTCAATTTCTCAAGCTATCTATCCATCCCTTACATTCCTGGCGTTGGGGAGGTGCTTATCTTTTGTGGTGCTATCGTCGGTGCAGGTCTTGGTTTTCTTTGGTTTAACACCTATCCGGCACAAGTATTTATGGGAGATGTCGGTGCTTTAGGTTTAGGTGCAGCACTGGGTGTGGTAGCCGTTGTTGTTAGGCAAGAACTGGTTCTATTTATTATGGGCGGCATTTTTGTCATGGAGACAGTGTCCGTCATCCTACAAGTCGGCTCATACAAACTTACTGGGCGTCGAATATTTAGAATGGCGCCATTACATCATCATTATGAATTGAAAGGGTGGCCTGAGCCGAGAGTCATCGTCCGGTTCTGGATTATTACGGTCATATTAGTGCTGATCGGCCTAGCAACATTGAAGGTGAGGTAGCGGTTGATGATTGAACGACAATTTGACATCGAGCATCCCTATACCTTGGTTGTTGGGCTTGGTGATACCGGACTCTCTGTTGTTCGGTATTTGTCGTTATTGGGTGAAACAGCCGTGATTGCAGATAGTCGTGATATTCCGCCAGGAATGGAGTCTTTGAAGCATGAATTCCCAGATTACCAAACATCGTTCGGGCAATTTGAATCAGAGCTGTTTCTTGGTGCTAAACGTATTATCTTAAGCCCGGGGGTTGCCCCTCAAAACAGCGTAATTCAGGAAGCCGCCAATAATGGAGTCGAGATCCTGGGTGATATTGAGTTGTTTGCACGAAATGTCACTGCGCCAGTTATTGTGATTACGGGCTCTAATGGCAAAAGTACTGTCACAACGCTTCTTGGTGAGATGGCGCGGTGTGATCATAAGCAGGTTGGTGTTGGTGGTAATATCGGTACTCCTGCGCTTGATCTTCTACTTCAAGGAAATGCCGAACTATATATCCTTGAACTCTCAAGCTTCCAGTTAGAGGTAACACAATCACTTGCCCCAATCGCCGCGGTTGTGCTGAATGTTAGTGATGATCATCTTAATCGTCATCAGACGATCGATAACTATGCCAGCATTAAACAACGTATCTACAGCAATGCAGAGACAAAGGTTGTCAATCAGGATGATGCCATGGTCGGTGTTATGGTTGATGGTCACGATGGTGTTATTCGATATGGATTAAAGCCACACGATAACAATGATCTCTATCTGCAGTATCTGCAAGGACGTGAAGCGATCTATTACCAAGGGCAAGTCATCATCTATTGTGATGAGATTAAAATGCCAGGGCGACACAATATCAGTAACGCAATGGCTGCAATTGCATTGGCAGTCACAGCAGGGATCTCAAAGGATGCCATCGTTTACGCACTTAAAACATTCTCTGGTCTACCTCATCGCTGTCAATGGATTACTGAAAAAGAGGGCGTTGCATGGTACGACGATTCTAAAGGAACAAACGTCGGAGCTGCTATATCTGCGATTGAAGGGTTGCCACAACAAAAAGTGATTCTAATTGCGGGTGGACAAGGTAAAGGTGCAGATTTTACGCCGTTAGGCAAGTCGATCATTGCACGATGTCGGGCAGTAATCCTGATTGGTGAAGATGCTGAAAGAATCAATGACACCATTAAAGGTAAGGTTCCTGTGTTTTATGCCTCATCAATGGATGAGGCGGTGAGCCTTGCCAAACAAAATGCCAAAAGTGGTGATGCCGTATTGCTGTCACCCGCGTGTGCAAGCTTCGATATGTTTACTGGTTATGTCGACAGAGGTCTTAAGTTTCAGCAGTCGGTAAGGGAGATTGTAGGATGAGTAGCTCTCTGGCCTTCATGAATCTGGTTGACCGATTCGATAGTCGCAATGAGATACCAACCGATTGGGTTCTTGTTACGCTTCTTGCAGCTATTATTGGCTTCGGTTTAGTGATGGTCGGATCAGCATCAGTCGGTGTGGCAGAACGTCATAGCGGTGACCCTGGTTATTACTTTATGCGGCAGTTGGTCTATGTCTGTCTTGGCGTTGTTGCCGCGCTAATCATTAAAAAGATACCTTTGAATTTCTGGGAGAAGAGTGGTCCGATGTGGCTGGTCATCTCTCTGGTGCTACTCTCCGCTCTGTTTGTTCCAGGAATGGGAAAAACAGTAAACGGTAGTACTCGCTGGTTAATGTTGGGGCCATTTAATCTTCAGGTGTCTGAGCTTGCAAAAGCGGCAATGATTCTCTATGTCTCCGGTTATTTGGTTCGCAGACAAAAAGAGGTCGTTGAGAATATTGGCTACTTTTTAAGACCGATGTTAATTGTCGGTATTTTTAGTACGGTTCTTCTCATTGAACCAGATTTTGGTGCAGCAGTGGTTATTACTGCAACAGTGCTTGGCATGATGTTCCTCGCTGGTGTAAGGCTATGGCTGTTCGGAGCATTGGTGTCACTTGTTGTTGCTGCAATGGCTGTTTTGGCGCTTACCTCGCCATATCGAATGGAGCGATTAACAGCATTTCTTAATCCCTGGGCAGATCCATTTAATAGCGGCTTCCAGCTAACTCAGGCGTTGATTGCCTTCGGTCGAGGTGAGTGGGCTGGTGTTGGTCTTGGTGGTAGCGTACAGAAATTGTTCTATTTGCCGGAGGCACATACTGATTTTGTATTTGCAGTGTTATCAGAAGAGCTGGGCATGATCGGCGCAACAGTGATGATTCTACTATTTGTTGCACTAGTCGGCAGGATTATCTGGATCGGCGAACAATCACGAAATGCAGGCAAGCCATACGGTGGGTATGTCTGCTATGGCGTTGCACTTTGGGTCTCACTACAGGCGTTTATCAATATGGGCGTCAATATGGGACTACTTCCGACTAAAGGGTTAACACTTCCGTTAGTTAGTTACGGAGGCTCTAGCATGTTGGTGATGTGCGCGGTGATGGCGATTGTTTTGCGAGTTTATCAAGAGACCCCAAGGCATGGCGTTACCCGAAAGGAGGCATCATGACACGATTATCAATTCTTATTATGGCTGGCGGGACAGGGGGACATGTCTTTCCTGCGCTTGCTGTTGCTGATGAAATGAGACGTCTTGGGCATCGCATAAGCTGGCTGGGTAGTGTTAATGGAATGGAGTCAAAATTTATTCCAGGCTTTGGTTATGAGATGGATTTAATCTCAGTAAAAGGTCTGCGCGGAAATGGAATTGCAGGTTGGTTGTTAGCGCCATTTAAATTGACACAATCACTATTTCAATCATTGGCGGTTATGAAACGTCGTAAGCCAGATTTTGTGTTGGGTATGGGTGGTTTTGTTACCGGGCCTGGCGCGATTGCAGCAAGATTAACCGGTATTCCACTGATGATTCATGAACAAAATGCGATCGTTGGAATGACTAATCGACTTCTTGCGCCATTGGCTGCCAGGGTAATGCAAGCATTCCCACACACCTTCGCCGAAAAGCATCGGGCACTAACCACCGGAAACCCGGTTCGTAATGAGATTATTGATATCCCTGAACCGCAACTAAGAACTAAAGATTCGACTCGCCTTCGAATTCTGGTTGTTGGCGGTAGTCTGGGCGCTCATACACTGAATACAGTTGTGCCTGAGGCGATCTCGAAAATTGATAAGACAATTCGACCAGTTGTTAGGCATCAATGTGGTGAAAAGCACCTCGAATTGACAAAAGCAGCTTATAGCGCAGTTGGAGTTGAGTCTGAGGTATTACCCTTTATTGCCGATATCGCGTCCAGCTATCGATGGGCCGATTTGGTGATTTGTCGTTCCGGCGCATTAACCGTAAGCGAACTTGCCGCAGTAGGAATAGCATCCATTCTTGTGCCATTTCCTTATGCCGTCGATGACCATCAGTACCATAACGCTCTCTATCTTGAAAAAGGCAATGCCGCAGTGATTAAACGAAACAACGAGTTTACACCGCAATGGCTGTCAGCCTATCTACAGCCATTGTGTGCTGATCTTGAGAATGGGCGAAATAGATTATTAGCAATGGCGATGAATGGAAGAGCTTTGGCAAGAACCAGTGCGACCCAAGAGGTCGTCGGGATCTGTTTTGATTCTATCTATCACAAAGAGGGGCATCATGGTTAACACTCCAATTTCAGAAACCAGCTTCAAAGCCGAGATGGGACGTGTACGTCACATCCATATGGTTGGAATTGGTGGTGTTGGTATGGGGGGTATTGCTGAGGTATTGATCAATCTCGGTTATCGGGTTTCAGGATCAGATATCAAAGAGGGTGCTGTTACTCGTCATTTGAATACACAGGGTGCAACAATCCATATTGGACACAATGCAGATAACATCGCTGATAGCGATGTGGTTGTGATCTCATCAGCAGTAACCGCAACAAATCCCGAGGTGATCGAGGCCAAGAGCCAATTGATCCCTGTCATCTCAAGGGCAGAGATGCTTGCAGAGCTAATGCGGTTCAGACATGGAATAGCCATTGCCGGAACACATGGAAAAACCACCACGACATCGCTGGTTGCAAGTCTTATGGCTGAAGGTGGTCTTGATCCAACATTCGTTATTGGTGGCAGGCTTAATAGTGCCGGTACCAATGCAAGACTCGGCGAGAGCCACTTTATCGTTGCTGAGGCGGATGAGAGTGATGCCTCCTTCCTCTATCTGCAACCTATCACTGCGATTGTGACAAATATTGATGCGGATCACATGGAGACCTATCACGGTGATTTTAATGTATTGCGCCAAACTTTTATCGATTTTCTACACCATATTCCATTCTACGGATTAGCGGTGTTATGTATAGATGATGATGTAGTTGAAGATATCCTGAAAGATGTTGCAAGACCTGTCATTACCTATGGTATTGAGAAGGATGCCGATTTCAGAGCGACAAATATTCAACAAAATGGCGTTGTTACCAGTTTTAGTGTTATACGTGAAGGCGATTTGTGGATTGATGTTTCTATGCCGATGCCAGGCCATCACAATGTATTAAATGCACTTGCTGCAATTGTTGTTGCGCACGAGATGGGAGTGAGCGAAGCCGCAATAATCTCAGGGCTTAAGAAGTTTCAAGGTATCGGCAGACGCTTCCAGATCCAGGGTGATCTTAAACTGCCACAAGGAACAGTGTTGTTGGTTGATGATTATGGACATCATCCAAGAGAGGTCGCCGCTACACTAAAGGCAGCAAGAGCTGCATGGCCTGATCGCCGATTAGTCCTTGCATTCCAGCCACATCGATATAGTCGAACTCGTGATCTCTTTGAGGATTTTACCGAAGTATTGACTGAAACGGATCTCCTTCTCCTTCTCGAAGTCTATCCTGCCGGCGAAGCGCCGATTGCAGGCGCAGATAGTCGTTCACTTTGTCGGGCGATACGAGCAAGAGGTGTTGTAGAGCCTATCTTTGTTAGTGAAACCTCAGAACTTCCTCATACCTTATGTGGTGTGTTACAGGATGGTGATGTGTTGTTAACACTCGGTGCGGGAGATATCGGTGCAATATCGGCAGAGATGTCAAAAACATTAGCGGAGACCTGCAAAGCGTGATGGCTCAAAGAGAACAACAGTTACGTGGAGAGCTTCGCCATAATGAGATGATGGCGGAACACACGACATGGCGTGTTGGTGGGCCGGCAAAGACCTTCTATCGCCCAGCCGATATTGATGATCTTGCACTGTTCTTATCGCAGCAGAGTCGTAGTGAGCCACTTACCTTTGTGGGAATGGGAAGTAATCTGCTGGTAAGAGATGGTGGGATCGATGGCATTGTGATCTCCACTAAAGGTGTTTTGGATCAGATTAAAAGAGTCGACGAAGATAAGGTTTATGTTGAATGTGGTGCCAGTTGTGCAAAGGTCGCACGCTTCTGTGCAAGAGAGGGGTTAAAGGGTGCTGAGTTTTTATGCGGAATTCCAGGAACATTCGGCGGAGCACTTGCGATGAATGCAGGGTGTTTTGGTGCACAAACATGGGAAATTGTTGAATCAGTTGATGCCATCAATCGAAGTGGAGCCATTCAACACTATACGCCTGAGATGTTTGAAATTAGTTATCGAAGTGTCACTGGCTTAGAGGATGAGTGGTTTGTCTCAGCGGTACTAAACCTGACACAGGGTGATTCAGAATCGCTGTTACAAAAGAACCGTTCATTGCTTGATGAGCGTAGTCAAAAACAGCCGACACGGTTCCCTAACGCCGGTTCTGTATTCAAGAATCCTGATGATGACTTCGCAGCAAGATTGATTGAGGCATCAGGATTAAAAGGCACCCGTATTGGCGGCGCAACCGTTTCGGAGTTACATGCCAACTTCATCATTAACACCGGTGATGCATCAGCTACAGACATTGAACAACTCATTGCCTTGGTTAAACAACGGGTTAATGAAAAATTTGGGGTTCAGTTGCAGACAGAAGTGCACATTATTGGTGAAGCAGGAGGTCATGATGAATCGATTCATTAACTCCGCAAATGAGTTTGGAAAGGTCGCTGTGCTGATGGGTGGTACTTCCGCTGAGAGAGAGGTTTCATTAAAAAGTGGTGCCGCAGTGCTTGCCGGTTTAAAAGCGCAAGGTATTGATGCCTATGCGGTTGACCCAAAATCTGAACTGTCAAGACTATCCAGTGAGTCGTTTGATCGAGTCTTTAACATTCTTCACGGCAGAAAAGGTGAAGATGGTGTTATGCAGGGCTATCTTGAACTTCTAAACCTTCCGTATACAGGATCGGGTGTGTTTGCATCGGCATTATCGATGAATAAGCTACGTACAAAACAGATTTGGCAGAGCTGTAATATCATCACGCCGCCATTTTTGATGATAAATGGTGATTATCAAGCCGACCAGATCGCTAGTGAAATTGGCTTTCCATTAATGGTTAAACCGATAAATGAAGGCTCTAGCATTGGTATTAGCCGGGTTGAACGTATTAGCGATCTTGATCAAGCCATTGAAGAGGCTTTGAGATTTGATAAATCAGTCATGGTCGAGAAATGGATGGATGGTAATGAGTACACGGTAGCAATCATTAAAGATGAAGCTTTACCATCAATACGTTTAGAGACACCCAATAGCTTCTATGACTATGAAGCCAAGTATCAGTCAGATACGACCAGATATCATTGCCCATCAGGGTTGGATAAGGACAGAGAACTAGAGATTCAAAAACTGGCTCTAAATGCTTTTGATGCTGTTGGTGCATCAGGATGGGGACGCGTTGATGTGATGGCTGATAGTGAAGGAAACTTCTATCCAATCGAAATCAATACACTCCCAGGTATGACCGATCATTCATTGGTACCAATGGCGGCAAAGGCTGCAGGAATGTCATTTGAAGCATTGGTATGGCAGATCCTGGAGACTAGTTTTAGCTCATCACATGAGGTGAGTCATGGTTAAGCGTAGAAGTAAGCACGGGGCAACAAGGTTGGGTGAAGATAAGACCATCAGTAAGAATCAGATCTACTTACTGGTGTCACTGCTTCTGATTCCTATGCTCTCTTCAGTCGTATATGTCTATCGTGATCGCATCGATTTTGGTGAATACCCAATCAATACGATTCGTATAGAGTCGCAGATACAACAGGTGAGTGAAGAGGAGATTAGGGAGATTGTTTCACTTTATGCGGAGGCTGGGTTCTTTGGGCTTAAAGTTGACCGTATTCGAAATGATCTTCAGCAGTTGTCGTGGGTAGACCATGCGATTGTCCGTAGACAATGGCCAGATAAAGTTGTGATAAAGCTGATCGAACATCACCCAATTGCGTTTTGGGGTGATAAGGGAATGGTAAGTGAGACAGGTGAGGTGTTCTATCCTGAGTTAAGAACAACACAATACAGCAGCTTGCCTGTCTTTATTGGCCCTGAAGGTACTGCACAAAAGATGAGTACAAACTATTTAGAGATGAGCCGAGAGGCATCAGAGATTGGACAAAAGATTGTACTGCTTGAGATGAGTGAACGTAGAGCGTGGAAAATGGAGCTGATGAACGGCCTTAGATTAAAGCTGGGGCGTGAAGATGTTACAGCACGATTTAAGCGACTAAAGGATGTGTATCAAACAACAGTCGCCAGATTTCTCGATGCAATTGTACAAGTGGATTTGAGATATACCAATGGTTTTGCAATTCGGTGGCAAGAGGGGGCACGACCTGTCATTACAGGTTGATGAAATTAGATATGTCAAAGAGATCAGATAAAAAATTAATTGTTGCTCTGGATATTGGAACCTCAAAGGTCGTTGCAATTATTGGCGAGATAAATGATGGAAATGAGGTCGAGATCATCGGCTTTGGTCATCATCGCTCTTATGGAATGAAGAAGGGAGTGGTCGTTAATATTGAATCAACGGTTCAATCTATCCAACGCGCTGTAGAAGAGGCAGAACTTATGGCAGGTTGCCAGGTTCATTCAGTATATGCCGGCATCGCCGGAAGTCATATTAAAAGTCTCAATTCACATGGCATTGTTGCAATAAAGGATCGCGAGGTCTCACCGTTTGATGTTGACCGTGTGATCGATGCCGCACGAGCCGTTGCAATTCCAGCAGATCAAAAGGTGCTGCATGTTATTCCTCAGGAATACATTATTGATAAGCAGGAAGGAATTCGAGAGCCTGTTGGAATGTCAGGTGTACGGCTCGAAGCCAAGGTTCATTTAGTGACGGGGGCAGTAAGTGCGGCACAGAATATTATTAAATGTGTTCGCCGCTGTGGATTAGAGGTCGACGACATCATTCTTGAGCAGTTAGCGTCAAGCTATTCGGTATTAAGTGATGATGAAAAAGAGCTGGGTGTCTGCATTATCGATATTGGTGGAGGCACTACGGATATCGCTGTATTTACAGAGGGTGCAATCCGACATACAGCAGTCATTCCAATCGCTGGTGATCAGGTCACTAATGATATCGCTGTTGCGTTAAGGACACCGACACAAAACGCTGAGGATATCAAGATTAAATACGCCTGTGCATTAACACAGCTTGCAAATCCAGAAGAGACAATCGAGGTGCCAAGTGTTGGTGATAGGCCTGCAAGACGACTTGCTAGGCAGACCCTGGCTGAGGTGATTGAGCCTCGATATGAAGAGTTATTTACATTGATTCAGGCGGAGCTTCGTAGAAGTGGTTTTGAAGATCTATGTGCAGCAGGAATCGTATTAACCGGTGGCACATCAAAGATGGAGGGTGTGGTTGAACTTGCAGAAGAGATCTTCCATATGCCGGTTCGTTTAGGTGTGCCGCAAGGTGTTACAGGTTTGATTGATGTAGTACGCAATCCGATCCACGCAACGGGTGTCGGCTTGCTTCTGTTTGGAATGAATAATCGTGGCAATGCCAGCTCAAATTTTAATGAAAAGAGTGGTCTCGCTATGGTTTTTGAACGAATGAAGAGTTGGTTTCAGGGCAATTTTTAATGCCCTGTTTCTGTAACATGAGGAGGAGAAAGGTATGTTTCAATTAGTCGAAAACAATTCACAAGGGGCGGTCATAAAAGTGATCGGTGTCGGTGGCGGCGGCGGAAATGCTGTCGAGCATATGGTGGCAGAAGCGGTTGATGGTGTCGATTTCATCTGTGCCAATACAGATGCTCAGGCATTAGAGCGCGCAAGCAGTAAAATCCAGATCCAGATCGGATCTAATATTACTAAAGGTCTTGGTGCAGGTGCAAATCCTGACATTGGTCGTCAGGCTGCGATGGAGGATCGTGACCGTATTACCGAGGCACTATCAGGTGCAGACATGATCTTTATTACAGCAGGAATGGGTGGTGGAACAGGAACAGGTGCTGCACCAATCATTGCACAAATTGCTAAAGAGATGGGCATACTCACTGTGGCTGTGGTAACACGTCCATTCTCATTTGAAGGCAAAAAACGCATGGATATCGCAAGCGAAGGGATTGAGGATCTTAAACAGTTTGTTGATTCTTTAATCACAATTCCTAATGAGAAACTATTAAGCGTTCTTGGTAAGGATATGTCACTGCTTGATGCCTTTAGAGCGGCAAACAATGTCCTTTTAGGAGCTGTTCAAGGGATAGCTGAGCTAATTACCCGCCCAGGCATGATAAACGTCGACTTTGCAGACGTTCGAACTGTGATGTCTGAGATGGGAATGGCCATGATGGGTACAGGTATTGCTTCTGGTGAAAATAGAGCAACTGAAGCAGCAAATAAGGCTGTCGCCAGTCCGTTGCTTGAAGATGTCGACCTGCGTGGAGCTAAAGGAATTCTTGTCAATGTAACGGCTGGATATGATCTAACGATTGGTGAGTTTCATGAAGTTGGTGAAACAGTTCGTGAATATGCGTCAGATAATGCGACGGTTGTGATCGGTTCAGTTATGGATCCTGATCTCAGTGATGAGATACGGGTCACAGTAGTTGCTACCGGATTAGGCCAAGCTCAAAGCATCCAAGAGTCATTCAAACCCAAGATTGTTAAAAAGAACAATGGTGAGGTGGATTACGAAAAACTGGATCGTCCGGCATATGCTCGCGCAGCGTCTTCATCTAAGCCTTTGGCAGAAGAAGACCCTCTGTTACGAGCCAATGAGACTCAATCAGCCGACGATGGCTTTGAAATGCTCGATATTCCCGCATTTCTACGCCGCCAAGCTGATTGATTTTAAAGGAGTGTGAACGGAATCTAGTTGTTCATCAAATAGTCTGCTACAATCCGCCGGATAATTTTGGGCGGACTAGCATGCTCAAACCTAGGGTGAAACGATATGTTAAGACAGAGAACATTAAAAAACTTGATTCGGGCAACCGGAGTAGGCCTGCATACTGGTGAAAAGGTATACTTGACGTTACGTCCAGCGCCAGTAGATACAGGTATTGTCTTCAGACGTATCGATCTCGATCCGGTCACTGAAATCTCGGCACGATATGACAATGTCGGAGAGACGACACTTTCATCTACGCTTGTTCAAAACGGCGTCCGTATCTCAACAGTCGAACACCTCCTCTCGGCTATGGCAGGTATGGGTGTTGATAATGCCTATATTGATGTTAGTGCGGCAGAGGTTCCGATCATGGATGGCAGCGCGGGACCTTTTGTCTTTCTGATCCAGTCTGCAGGTATTGAAGAACAAAATGCCGCGAAGCGTTTTATTCGTATCCGTAAGAAGGTTCGAATCGATGATGGTGATCGGTGGGTACAATTTGTCCCTTATGACGGCTTTAAGGTCTCTATGTCAATTGACTTTGATCATCCTGTTTTCCGTAATCGCGATCAGGAGACAGAGATTGATTTCTCTTCAACCTCATTTGTCAAAGAGGTGAGTCGAGCTCGTACCTTTGGGTTTATGAGTCAGCTTGAGCAGTTACGTGCCCAGAATCTTGCACTAGGCGGTAGCCTTGATAATGCAATCGTGGTTGATGATTATCGTGTATTGAATGAGGATGGGCTACGTTACGAAGATGAATTTGTGAAACATAAACTGCTTGATGCAATCGGTGACCTCTACCTCCTCGGTTACAGTCTGATCGGCGCATTCCGTGGTCACAAATCAGGCCATTTTCTCAATAACAAGCTACTACTTGAGCTCATGGCTCGAGAGGATGCCTGGGAAGTGGTGACCTTCGACGAAGAACATAAAGCTCCTATCTCCTATTCAAAGCCAGTGTCCGTAAACTAGCAAAACTTAAGATCAAAAAAGCTCGTCATGGTTTCACCTTTCGAGCTTTTTTATTGTTCTTAAAATAATTCAATTACATCTAAAACAATTGAGTTGTTGATTCAATTAAATCCGTCCACAATATTAGCTCTTAATAACAATAATAAAGAGTAATTCGGTGACAGTTACAGACAGTAAAATCTCAGCATTAGATCTACGACCGGGTGAAAGCGCCATAGTAGTGAAAGTCTTGGGAGAAACCTCTTTGCGAAAACGACTTAATTCAATGGGGATCGTTCCCGGCGCAAAACTTATGGCTGATAAAGTCGCTCCGATGGGGGATCCGAGAAGCTATATCGTATTAGGCTATCAGATATCTTTACGAAAAGATGAGGCCAGGCAGATTCTAATCAATAAGGAGTAATAGGTAAGAGATGTTGATTTTTGTTGGGAGAGCACAATCTCAATGTTCTGAGCATCTTAATTATTTAGCACTTGGGCAATATGGGTATCAATAGCGAAAAAGTGATTACAGTTGCCCTTGTTGGTAATCCTAACAGTGGCAAAACCAGTCTGTACAATAGCCTGACTGGATCTCGTGGTGATGTCGCAAACTACCCTAGAGTGACCGTGAGCAAAAAGGAGGCTCAAATTGAGCACCAAGGTTGGGTGATCAAAATTATTGACCTTCCAGGAATCTACTCTCTCTCGTCCCAATCTCCTGAAGAGCGCATTAGTCGAGAATTCATCCAGGAGCAGCACCCAGATATTGTGATCAACATTCTTGATGCGGGAAATCTTGATCGAAATCTTTTTCTGACAACCCAGCTTATCGAAATGGGTAAACCCCTGATATTTGTTCTCAATATGGTGGATGAATCTCAGCGTAAGGGCATTGAGGTGGATATCGACGGGATGGGGGCGATGCTGGGTGGGCCAGTCGTCGAAACCATCGCCTCAAAAGGGAAAGGGAATGAGCAACTTCTCCAGAAGATTATCGATATTGTTGAAGGTCATGAACAAACCCATCAGATTCGAATCAGCTACGACAGCCATTTGGAAAGTGCAATTCACCGTTCGGCGATCATGGTTGCGATTCACCATCCCGGAGCCTTCACAGAGCATTATTGTCGATGGATGGCGATAAAACTACTTGAGGGAGACGAAGAGCTACTGCAAAAAGAGGGCGAGCATGATCCGCTGATTAACTCGATTAGGGAAGAGAAAAGAAACCTTGAAATACACCACGACGAGGCTGTCGATTCAATGATCGCAACAGCCCGTTTTGGATTTATCCACGGTCTGCTCGCCGAAGCCAGAACATCAAATAGTGATCCGTATGCCCTGCTTGAGAATACACGTCGATTAGATCAGGTCTTTTTAAACCGGTTTCTGGGATTACCGATATTTCTCTTCTTTATGTGGATGATGTTTGAGGCAACCTTCACCTTAGGCGAGATTCCGATGGGCTGGATTGACAGTTTTGTTGCCGTGATATCAGACGGTGTATCGGCGATAATTCCATCAGGATTAATCCATGATCTGATTGTCGATGGGGTTATTGCTGGCGTCGGTGGTACTCTGGTTTTTCTTCCCAATATCGTCATCCTGTTTATCTTTTTAGCATTACTCAGTGAGACCGGATACCTATCCAGAGCCTCGTTTTTAATGGATAGAACGATGCACCTGTTTGGATTGCATGGGAAGGCGTTTATACCGCTTGTTATGGGTTTTGGCTGTAATGTTCCGGCGGTATTGGCAACCAGAACAATTGAGAATGAAAAGATGAGATTGGTTGCGATACTGGTCAACCCTTTTATGAGTTGCTCCGCTCGATTGCCGGTGTTTATCCTTTTTGCCGGAGCCTTTTTCTCGGAGATGGCCGGAACAATGGTTTTCGTAATGTATCTATTAAGTATCGTTACTGCGATGGGGGCGGCCATCTTTTTAAGTAAATTTGTGATACCCGGAGAGAATTCCCCCTTTGTTATGGAGTTGCCACCTTACCGGTTGCCAAGTTTTCGTGGAATTATCTACCACATGTGGGAGAAGGCGATCGGTTTTCTGCAAAAGGTCGGCGGGGTAATCTTTATCGGCTCGATAATCATCTGGTTTTTGCAGGCATTTCCGCAACAAAATAGCAGTAGCATTGAAGGTATGCGCGAACCGGTTTCACTTCAGGATAGTTATTTGGGGCAAATCGGAGCCTCAATCGTTCCTGTACTAAAACCTCTAGGCTTTGAGTGGCAGGAGAGCATTGCTATTTTAACGGGCTTTGTGGCAAAAGAGGTGGTTGTGGCGAGTTATGCAGTAATCTATAACCGAGATAATAGTCTGGATGAGAATTCCAATTCGCTCAGGGCGGCAATCTCGGAGAATATGGATCGCCTTACAGCATTCGCTTTCATGGTATTTATACTACTTTACTCACCATGTTTGGCGACAATAGGCGCAATTAAGCGCGAAACTGGGCGATGGCGATGGGCAATATTTTCCATCTTCTTTTCGTTTACAATCGCATATCTGCTGGCATTGCTGGTAACGGTTGTTGGTCGGTTAATTCTTTAAAAAGGAGTGAACAATGGAGATGGTGATCCTGATTTTAATTCTTGGTGCTGCTCTTTTTTGTACGGGTCGTTACATCTATCGTGTGATCAAGGGTAGAGGAGCCTGTGACGCTGCGTGTGCTGAGACGTATGGAAAAAGTTGTGAAACACTCTGCCCTCAAAAAGAGCTGGATAATAAAGAAACAACCATTCCACTCGATCAACTCTTTTCTGATAAAAAATAGAGACAACACTATATATCTCAATCACTTAGGGTGATTTTTATCACAAATCGTCTATTTTATATGTGTGGAGAGGCGTTTAATTGCCCTAGCGAGTGATTCGTCTTCAACAGATTCAGCAAATTCTGCAAGCATTTTAGATGAGGTATGGGATAGGAAGAGGTGATTCTGAATAGTTTTTTCTGATGACGCTTCATTGTGTTGCGGGCGAACTCTAATAATTAGTTGATTGATCTCGGTATGGATCGTTTTTATCTGTTTCAGGATCTCATTACTTAGGAAGCGGATTCGATTGGCCCAACCATTCGAATCAGTTTCAAGAATGAGAGTCTGTTCACGGACATTAGAGACTCTCCATGGTGTATTGGCTGGGAGTAGCGGTGATAACAGGGGTTTAAGTGCAAACTCAAGCTTTTTAATCTTTTTTTGCTGTTTTAAAAGCTGAGCTAGCGTCTTATCACCTTGTTCGATATGAGATTTTATATGTCTTGGCTTATTCACAAATTGCTTCTGGTGTAGTAACTTACGTCCTGACAATGAACCATAGTAATAATAAATGAATATAATTCTGGTCACAAAGCGTTTGGGTAAAGCAAATACACTGTCTCTAAGCGGTGTATCAGCGCTTGCTATTGCAATCATTGCACTCATTGCCATTCCTGTCACGTCACTCTATATCGGCTATCAATACGGACTTCAAGAGAATGAAGCACTCTCTCCACAAATGGCGGAGAGCTGGCATCAGGTGGTTGATCAGCAAAAGGAAGAGATAGCAAAGATTAAGCTGGATGCAGAAAACAACCTCACTGCATTGGCGCTAAAGCTGGGTCAAATGCAGGCTCATGTCACCAGGCTTGATGCCCTCGGTCAGCGGTTAGTCGAGTTTGGCGACTTAGGTGACAGCGAGTTTGATTTTTCACAATCACCAGCACAGGGTGGACCACTAATTGCAGACTCTGCGACCATTGATTTTAAGATTCCAGATTTCCTTAACCAGATTGATGAACTTACAACTCAACTCGATGACCGACAGCAACAACTCTCCATACTTGAAACCGTACTCATGAATCAAAACCTCCACGAAGAGGTTATTCCCACAGGCAGACCCGTTCTTAAGGGGTGGATTTCATCCCGTTATGGTAAAAGAACAGATCCATTTACAGGAAAGCCTGAATTCCACAAAGGTATTGATATTGCAGGTAAAAAAGGTTCACCAGTGATTGCGGTTGCATCAGGTGTCGTTATGTGGGCAGGAGATCGGTTCGGATATGGTTCACTTGTTGAGATCAACCACGGAAATGGCTATATCACCCGTTATGGTCATAATGAGGACATTATCGTAAAAATCGGTGACACTGTTAGAAAGGGACAACAGATCGCAACCATGGGTAGCAGCGGCCGTTCAACTGGGCCTCATGTCCACTTTGAGGTAATGAATGAGGGTCGTACAGTCGATCCTATTAAGTTTGTTCAGGCATCAAGATAGTCAGACACTCTAAAATCAACGATTTTCCTCTCTCTTTTCAGTACAATCTTTGTTACTGGAGCAGAATATCTCTAATGGTACTAATGATTTGCGGTATTCATTTCGCTTAATTGTTAGAATCGATGGAATTTTTTTTACGATCCCTTATCTAATTGTGAATTTCGACTAAATAACAATAATCGTGAGTCTGTAATGGTTTCAAAACTCTTTAGCAAGATCTTTGGTAGTAGAAATGATCGCATGGTCAAACGTCTAAAAAGACAGGTTGATCAGATCAATGTACTTGAGTCTCAATTTCAGGCGTTAAGTGATGAGCAACTCGTCGCAAAAACAGATGAGTTTCGTCAGCGTTTTAATGATGGGACATCACTGGATGAACTCCTGCCAGAGGCCTTTGCAACAGTGCGCGAAGCAAGTGTTCGTGTACTAGGTATGCGCCACTATGATGTACAGCTCATCGGTGGCATGGTTTTACATCAGGGCAAGATTGCTGAGATGCGCACCGGTGAGGGTAAAACCCTTATGGCGACTCTTCCATGTTATCTCAATGCGTTATCTGGTAAAGGAGTGCATGTCGTAACTGTGAATGATTACCTTGCAAGTCGTGATGCGGGATGGATGGGAAAGCTCTATAACTTTTTAGGTCTTGAGACCGGTGTGATCATCAACGGTATCGATCATATCGAGCGTCAGAAAGCGTATGCTTGCGATATCGTTTACGGAACGAACAATGAGTTTGGTTTCGACTATCTGCGCGACAATATGGCGTTTTCAATGGAAGAGAAGGTTCAGCGGGAGCTGAATTTTGCGGTAGTTGACGAGGTTGATTCAATCCTGATTGACGAAGCAAGAACTCCGCTGATCATCTCTGGGCCTACAGATGATAGTTCTGAGCTCTATAGCAAGATCAATCTGCTTGTTCCGAAGCTGGTTAAGCAGGAGGTTGAGGATGGTCCTGGTGATTTTACTGTGGACGAGAAGGCAAAACAGATCTTTCTGACTGAGAGTGGCCATCAACATGTCGAAGAACTCCTGCTAGATAATCAACTGCTTGGAGAGAATGAAAGCCTATATGACGCCTCGAATATTAATCTGATTCATCATCTAAATGCGGCACTTCGGGCGCATAACTTATTCCAGAAAAATGTGGATTACATTGTCAGCAATGGTCAAGTTGTGATTGTTGATGAGTTTACAGGACGTACAATGTCTGGCCGTCGTTGGTCTGATGGACTACATCAGGCAGTGGAGGCGAAAGAGGGAGTTACGATTCAAAACGAGAATCAGACACTTGCATCCATCACCTTTCAGAACTATTTCCGTCTATACAACAAGCTCTCGGGCATGACAGGTACAGCGGATACCGAAGCTTATGAATTCCAGCAGATTTACGGGCTGGAAGTGCTGGTGATCCCGACTCATAAACCGATGATTCGTGATGATCGTGGTGATGTGATCTTTCTGACGACGGAAGAGAAGTACGATGCGATTGCGCGTGATATTCAGGATTGTATTCGCCGTCAACAGCCTGTTCTGGTTGGCACAGCATCGATCGATAGTTCGGAGTATCTCTCTGCCAAGCTAAAGAAGATGGGAATCAATCATGAGGTGCTTAACGCCAAACAACATGAACGTGAGGCGGATATTATCGCTCAGGCGGGAAGTGCCGGAGCTGTCACTATCGCCACTAATATGGCCGGTCGTGGTACAGATATTGTTCTTGGAGGCAATCTTGACGCTGAGATCAATGCTTTAGGTGATGATGTTAGCCAAGATGTGATCGAAAAGGTAAAACAGCAGTGGCAGCAACGTCATCAGCAGGTTTTAGATAGCGGAGGTCTGCATATCATCGGTACTGAGCGTCATGAGTCACGCCGAATTGATAATCAGTTACGCGGGCGTTCAGGGCGTCAGGGTGATCCCGGCTCATCACGTTTCTATCTCTCACTCGAAGATAATCTGATGCGTATCTTTGCCTCAGAGCGCGTTGCCGGGTTAATGCAGAAGCTCGGTATGGAAAAGGGTGAGGCGATAGAGCACCCTTGGGTCTCCCGGGCAATTGAGAATGCGCAACGAAAGGTTGAAGGACACAACTTTGATATTCGTAAACAGCTACTTGAATATGATGATGTTGCAAATGATCAGCGTAAGGTCATCTATGAGCAGCGTAATGAGCTAATGGCGATGAGCGATATCTCCGAAACCATTTCGGCGATTCGTGTGGATGTGGTTCATGGTGTGATTGACGAATATATCCCCCCACAAAGCCTGGAAGAGCAGTGGAATGTTTCAGGACTAAATGACCATCTGAGTGCTGAATTTGGTTTCGATCAGGATATCCAGCAATGGCTGGATGCGGATTCTGATCTGCATGAAGAGACACTTCGCCAGCGAATTATTGATCGACTGGTAGAGCAGTATCAGCATAAAGAGGAGCTGGCAGGCGCAGAAGTGGTTCGCCATTTTGAGAAAGCGGTGATGCTACAGGTGCTTGACGCACTCTGGAAGGAGCACCTTGCGGCGATGGATTATCTCCGTCAGGGCATACACCTACGTGGCTATGCTCAAAAGAACCCGAAGCAGGAGTATAAGCGCGAGGCGTTTGAGCTATTCACAGGTCTACTGGATCGTATTAAACGCGAAGTGATTGGAATTGTCTCAAAGGTTCAGGTTAAAGAGGAGGAGGATGTCGCAGCGGTTGAGGAGCGTCGTCGTCGCACTTCTGATGTGGAGTATCAACATGAGAGTGTTTCTGCAATGAGTGGTTCTGAGCCAGAGCAACCTGAGGAGGAGCACCAACCGTTTGTCCGTGAAGGACGCAAGGTTGGACGTAATGAGCCGTGCCCGTGCGGTTCTGGTAAAAAATATAAGCAGTGCCACGGTAAACTGGCTTAAACATAGTGATATAAGAATATGGCTGTTGGATACAATCAACTACCCCCGCTAAAAGGTGTAAACGGAATCAGAATTGGCGTCGCTTCTGCCGGAATTAAGGTTAAAGGCAGGGATGATTTAGTCGTTTTTGAATTGAGTGATCAGTGTCAAACTGCAGCCGTTTTTACCCAAAATGCATTTTGCGCAGCACCAGTTGTTGTGGCTAAGGAGCATCTACAAGCCCAAACACCAAGATACCTGATTGTGAATACCGGTAATGCAAATGCTGGAACAGGTCAACGGGGGATAGATGCGGCGCTATTGACCTGTAGTACTCTTGCTGAGAATTGTGGATGCCAGAGTCATCAGGTTCTGCCATTTTCTACTGGTGTTATCGGGGAGCAGTTGCCAGTAAACAAGATTATTCACGCGATCCCAAAGGCGCTGGAGAATCTGAGCGAAGATAACTGGAATGCCGCTGCCACAGGGATCATGACGACCGACACTGTGCCTAAAGGGGTAAGTGAAGCGATCACGCTAGACGGTAAAACCGTTACTATCACTGGAATCTCTAAAGGATCGGGAATGATTCAGCCCAATATGGCTACCATGTTGGCCTATGTTGCTACCGATGCAGCAGTTGACAGAGCAACCCTACAGACGCTGCTATCTAAAGCTGCTGATAAGTCATTTAACCGAATTACCGTCGATGGCGATACATCTACCAATGATGCCTGTGTGTTAATGGCTACTGGTACAAGTGGTGTGCATATCAGAGAGCAGAGTAAGAACTACCACGATTTTGAAGAGGCGTTGGCTCGGGTGTGCCAACGGTTAGCACATCTCATCATTCGTGATGGCGAGGGTGCAAGTAAATTTGTCTCGATTACGATCACTTCTGGTTCTACCGAGGAGGAGTGTAAGCAAGTTGCATACGCTATCGCACACTCTCCGCTTGTAAAAACGGCGCTTTTTGCCTCGGATCCTAATTGGGGACGCATCCTGGCCGCAATTGGTCGTGCCGGACTCGAAAACCTTGATATTAGTGGTGTTGAAATAAAACTGGGTGAAACGGTGATCGTCAATCATGGTGGTCGAGCTGAGAGTTACACCGAAGCAGCAGGGCAGATGGAGATGTCAAAGGATGAGATTGATATCTCGGTCAATCTGGGGCGAGGTGAAGCCAGTACAACCGTATGGACCTGTGATTTCTCATACGATTATGTTCGGATAAATGCCGAATATCGCACCTAATCGTCCTTCGAATTCGATGTTACATGTTGCGGTTGCTGTTATTGTAGGCGCCGATGATAGAGTATTGATAAGCCAGCGCCATCAAGCGCTTCATCAGGGGGGGTTATGGGAATTCCCTGGTGGCAAAGTTGAAGCGGGTGAATCGGTACAACAGGCGCTAGTCCGTGAGCTTAATGAAGAGTTGGGTATCCACCCAAAGGGTTTTCGTCCATTAATAACTATCCCGCATCATTATCGTGAATATGATGTTTGGCTGGATGTCTGGCTTGTGAATGCTTTTGAAGGTGAGCCAGTGGGCTTGGAAGGGCAACCGCTCAAATGGGTTGAACGACATGAGCTAAGTCAATTCGAATTTCCTGCTGCAAATACCCCAATCATTAAGGCGGTTCAACTCCCTGACAGACTCTATATCACACCTGAGCCAGGTGATTCGTCTCAGTGGGGTGCGTTATTAGAGCGTGTCGATTCATTAGCACAAAATGGTGCTGAGTTAATTCTGTTGCGTTCAAAACAGCTTGATGCAGAGGCTTATCTATCGCTGGCTCGTATGGTCGTGGAGGTTACGTCATTGGATGGTTGCAAGGTGTTACTCAACAGCCATTGGCAGGATGTCATGGAGTGTAATGCCGCAGGTTTACATACCACATCAAGCCAGTTACACCGCTACTCAAAAGATACTCATCGCGAGGGATTAATACTATCCACCTCCTGTCATTCGCAGCAGGAGTTGTGTATCGCGGCTGAGAATAATGTCGATTTTGCGTTGCTCTCGCCGGTAAAAAAGACAGCGAGCCACCCTGATGCAAAACCTTTAGGATGGAATTCGTTTCAGGATTTAATCAGTACAATTACTGTTCCTGTCTATGCCCTTGGTGGCATGACAACCGACGACATTAATACGGCGTGGAATCACGGTGCCCAAGGGATCGCCGCGATTCGCTCACTGTGGGGAGACCATCATGAAACCAATTAAACCTCTATTGATCATAGCGCTTGTTCTATTGTTTCAATCTGGCTGTAGTCAGAAAGGGGGGGATGGTGTAATCGATCTCGGTGGCAGAGACGATTGTGATAGTGCAAAGCAGCTATGTCGTTTCTTCGGTAATGGTGTGATAGCAGAGCTAAAACTGGGTGATGGTAAGGGTGTCGGTGAGTTAAAGCCGTTTGATGCAGTGTTTAAGCTAAACCAGAATCCAACAGAGGTTGAGATTAGTTTTATAATGAAGGATATGGATATGGGACCTAATCGATACCGTATGACTGCAAAGGATGATCAGTGGGGTGCAAGGCCAATCCTTCCTATTTGCAGTAACTCACGTATTGACTGGATCGCTGAACTTGAATGGCTTGACGATGGACAGCGCTATCGCCTGAGGTTTCCATTTCATACCAATGGTTCTAAATAACCTCAACTCAATAACCGTTTTTATCCCGAGTTGATGTGGTTAAATAGGCGAATTAGTTAAAGGTGTCTTGATCCGGGTTATTCCAGGAAGAAACGGGTTTTCCGGGTATACGTTTCTTCTCTTCAGCCCATTCGCCAAGGTCGATTAATTGACAGCGTTCACTACAAAAGGGACGCCACGGATTTGATGTGCTCCACTCCACCTCTTTTCGACAAGTTGGACATGGGACAACCTTTTTTACAGTTGACATATCGCTATACGGAAAGGGATATCTTCTTCAGCCTGACGATTGCCATCGACTGAATACTTAAGAAAACGCAAAGTAAACCGATGCTTACTACCACTGATCTCAGCATACCAGGGAAGATCATGAGGCACAGATACCCGAATTAATTGATAGTTTGCACTATTATCGAGGGTTTGTAGATATGAACCACGATCAGCTGTCTGTTGTTTAAACTCGGTGCTGTTTCTCACGAGCTTTAATACCAACTCAATGGCTTGTTGTAGCGGCTCTATCTCATGAAACCATTGATTAAGGTGCTCCTGCCGCTCCTCTAGCGGTTTCTCCAGCCATTGGTGATAAACCGGCAGATCAAAATCACAGGTTCCGCCGGGAATGGTGCAGCGCTGTCGAATCGAGTTGAGTAGAGGGATCTCTTTAAGTCGATTTCCTGGTTGTCCTGGTAGCGCATGAATGTTGGTGATGACTCTTTCTAATGCTCTTACAATTGTGTCGAGCCGTGAAGTGTCGATATTCGGATTTTGATCGAGTGCTTTTAGGCGGTTTAGTGCACCTTCAGCTTCTTTGAGTACCTCATTACGGATATCTGAGCGTGAGAGAATATCCAGAATGTCAAAGAGAGTGATAATTGCGACACGACTATCCCAAACACTACGTCCATGAATATAGTGCTGAAGCTGAATAAAAAGATGCTCCATACGCAGCAATGTGCGAATACGTTCACTTAATGGATATTCGTATAAAGTGTTTTTTTTAGACATAGCGTTCGCCAGACTGATCAACCTCGCAAATATAGCACAATAAGTGATTAAATCCGCTACGAGCGTACAAGTGAGGAATATTTTGCATGAAGCTTATCCAGTTGTTGATAGAGTACTTCAATACTTTTTGAGTTATCAATAATATCGTCAGCGAGCACTAATCGTTCAGCTCTTGTGATCTGTTTTTGAATAATGGCTTCGACAATTTCTGGCTCAACCTTATCTCGCTTTGATGCCCGAAGAAGTTGGAGTTCGATAGGGATATCAACTACAGCAGTACGATCAACCAGGTTTTGCCACCCCTTTTCAAAAAGGAGTGGGATAGAGAGAATGATGTAATCAGCATATTGTGCATTAATCCATACATTGATCTCTTCACGTATCAATGGATGGAGAATCGCCTCAAGTTGTTGTAATTTTTTCGGATCACTGAAGACAATCGCTTTGAGTTGTGGCCGATCTAAATTTCCATCAGTATCGATGAGATTTGAACCAAAGGCTTTAGCGATCTCTTTTGCTGCTACCGAGTTAGGGGTTGTAATTTGATGTGCAATGATGTCGGCATCACATACCGGAACGCCAAGCGACTCAAAGTAACTGCTTACAGTGCTCTTGCCGCAGCCAATTCCTCCTGTAAGGCCAATAACAACCGTCATGGTTAGGTCAGGTTGGCCCAATGTAGGTAGGCTTCAGTGATCTCCTCTCCCCAAAGTATTGCAATCCACCCGGCAGATGCGAGATAAGGACCAAAGGGGATGGGTTGTTCCCGCTTAAGACTGCCAATACTCATCATTACAAGCGCAAAAACTGTCCCAACTCCGGCTGAGAGAATAATGATGAGAGGAAGGCTCTGATAACCTAGCCATGCTCCGAATAGTGACAGTAGTTTAAAGTCACCATATCCCATTCCCTCTTTACCAGTGAGCATCTTAAATAGATGGTAGATCGACCATAAAGAGAGGTACCCACAGATTGCACCAATGATGCTGTCGTGCATGGTTGAGAATAACCCGAAGATGCTAAGAAAGAGACCTAACCATAGAAACGGGAGGGTAATTGAGTCGGGTAGAAGTTGTTCATCAATATCAATGAATGTTAGTGCGATGAGTGCCCACGTTAACGCAAGAGCAAAGAGTGATTCATAGCTATAACCAAAGCGGAATACCACAATCATTGAGAGTATAGCTGTTAACAGCTCGATCACAGGATAACGAATTGAGATTCGATGGTGGCAGACACTACACCTGCCACTGAGCATTATATAGCTGAGTACGGGGATATTCTCAAAGGCGGTGATGGCATGACCGCAGTTTGGGCAGGTTGAATCCGGTTTGATCAGATTATAGGTTTTAGGTGTATAACTTGGTACTTCTAACTCAAGATACTCATGACATTGAGTGCGCCACTCACGCTTCATCATTTCAGGAAGACGTATGATCACGACATTTAGAAAGCTACCAATGATCAGTCCGAGAATAAAAACAATACTATACAATAGCCAAGGGTTGGCTGTGAGGAGGTATGAGATTGAGAGCATTCGGAACTAAACAACCTCGCCCATTTTGAAGATGGGTAGATACATCGCAATCACTATAATCGATACCAAACCGCCTAACACAACCATAATCACTGGTTCCATTAAGCTACTCATCGCATCAACCGCGTTATCAACCTCTTCTTCATAGAAGTCAGCAACTTTTGCGAGCATCGAATCCAGTGAGCCAGCCTCTTCACCAATAGAGGTCATCTGAATAACCATATTTGGAAAGACGTCTGTTCTTTGCATTGAATCGGTTAATGATGTACCCGTCGAGATCTCGTCTCGCATTTTTAGTAGTGCTTCTCGATATACCACATTGCCTACGGCTCCGGCGACAGAGTCCATTGCCTCAACTAGAGGTACGCCTGCAGCAAACATGGTTGAGAGTGTCCTTGCAAATCGAGCGATCGCAGCTTTGGTGAGAATCATTCCAAATATTGGTAGTTTTAAAACTAGTCGATCGACATTGTCTCTGAAGTTTTGTGATGTATTGTTAAGATATTTCAATGTGAAGACAAAACCGGCGATACCACCAACCACTAAATACCAGTACGCCTGCATCATCTCTGAGGCATTGATAACCATCATTGTCAGAGCTGGAAGATCCGCTCCAAATCCTTGGAATAATGACTGGAACTGGGGGATAACAAAGATTAATAGACCAATAGTGATCGTTAAAGCAACAAAGATGATTGCAACGGGGTATATCATCGCTTTCTTTACCTTGGCCTTTATCGCTTCAGTCTTCTCTTTATAGGTTGCGACCTTGTCGAGCATGGTCTCAAGAATACCCGCTTGCTCACCGGCATGAATCAGATTGCAGGTTAATTCATCAAAGTACTTGGGGTGACTTGCGAACGCCTGGGCAAGGTTACCCCCACCCTCGACCTCAGATTTAATAGCAAGAACAAGATCACGCATTGCCGGGTTGTCACTACCCTTTCCAACTATTTCAAATGATTGAACCAACGGGACACCCGCAGACATCATTGTTGCCATCTGTCTAGAGAAGATACTGATATCTTTTGGTGCGATTTTCCCTTTAGATGTTTTTTTTCCACTTCCGCCGAAGAGGGGTTTGGGTTTGCGTTTAACCTTTAACGGGGTGACTCCTTGCCTACGGAGTTCAGCTTTAACCATAACCATGGTTTGCCCAAGCATTTCGCCCTTGACCTTATCACCGCGACGATCAGTTCCCTCCCAAAGAAAGATCTCCTGTTTAGGTGTACTTTTTTCAGCCATCAATTAATCCTTTGTTACCCGGTTAATCTCTTCAAGGCTGGTAACACCCTGAATAACCTTCTTAATCGCAGATTCACGAATGTCTGGAATACCCTCTTTTTTGGCCTGCTCAGCAAGATCGATGGCATTGGCTCCGGTCATAATCAGCTTGCTCATCTCCTCAGAGATAGGCATGACCTGATAGATACCTACCCGTCCCTTAAAACCTTCATTGCATTGATCACAGCCTACGGCCTTGTAAATCCTGAAGTCACCACTGAGTTGCTCCTCTGTGAAGCCCTCATCAAGAAGTACCTCTTTGGGAAGTTTCTCCTCGGTTTTACAGTTGTTACAAAGACGTCGTCCTAGACGCTGGGCGATAATGAGGTTTACGGCTGAGGCGATATTATAGGGTGCAACCCCGATGTTAATTAATCGTGACAGGGTCTGAGGTGCGTCATTGGTATGCAAGGTCGACATAACCATATGGCCAGTTTGAGCCGCTTTAATGGCGATTTCGGCGGTCTCCTTATCTCGAATCTCACCAACCATAATGATATCTGGATCCTGGCGTAGAAATGCTTTTAGAGCAGAGGAGAATGTCAATCCAACCTTGTCGTTAACATTGACCTGGTTTATTCCTTCAAGGTTAATCTCAGCAGGGTCTTCTGCAGTAGAGATGTTTCGTTCTTCTGTGTTGAGGATATTTAACCCTGTATAGAGTGAAACGGTTTTACCACTACCAGTCGGGCCGGTGACCAGGATCATGCCGTAGGGTTTTGCGAGATTATCCAGATAGAGTTGTTTCTGCTCAGGCTCGTATCCCAGCATGTCAATTCCAAGTTTAGCGCTGCTTGGGTCGAGGATACGCATAACGATCTTTTCACCAAACAGGGTAGGACAGGTATTAACACGAAAATCTATCGCCTTGGTTTTGGATAGTGTCAGTTTAATCCGTCCATCTTGCGGGACACGCCTTTCTGAGATATCCATTCTAGACATAACCTTAATTCGAGCCGATATTTTTCCTGCAAGTTGTATCGGTGGTGCAGCAACCTCTTTTAGGACGCCATCCGTCCTTAACCGAACCCGGTATCGTTTTTCGTAAGGCTCAAAATGGATATCTGAAGCACCTTTATTAATGGCATCTAACAGGATTTTGTTAACAAACCTAACCACAGGAGCATCATCGATCTCAGAGTCTCGCATGTCGTCCTGTTTATCATTATCATCCTCGGCCGTGATATCCAGATCATCAAGATCGGAGTCACCCAGATCCTGCATTGAGGTATCTTGGGCTTCCATTGCTTTATCAATAACCTTTGACAGCTTATGTTCTTCAACAAGCACAGGTTCAGTATTGGCGCCAACATGGAACTTGATCTCATCCAAAGCCATGATGTTGGTCGGATCAGATATTGCAACAAAAAGTCGATTGCCACGTTTAAATATTGGGAGGGCATGGTGTGATCTGACCAGTCTTTCCTGAACCAGTTTTGCCACATCTTCGTCAAGATCAAGGGTATCAATATCAAAGAACGGTATGCCAAACTCGATAGAGGCTGCTGCTGCTAACTGGGTCGGGTCAACCATTTTCTGGTTAACGATGTGGGTGACAAATGGAACCTTCTCATCGTTTGAGCCCTTAATTGCCTTTTCAGCATCGGCTTCTGTGATGAGACCATCATTTATCAGTTTTCGTGCTAATCCTGTAAAATTCATTTTAGCAACTCGTCCTAATTATCTTTAAAAAAAACACCATGGTTTATAGCATTTTAAAAACGGCACCAGATATCTGAGTGTTGAAGTATAGAACAAAACATACACTTTATTTGTATTTCAATCCACTTCAACATGTCTAAAGTAAGACCGATTATTCAATATGCCAAATTACCTCTTTGCCATGAGTCTTCTGGTTTGAAGTTCTTGCCATTACAAACAGCAAGTCTGAGAGTCGATTGAGATATTGAAGTGATACTGGGTTTAATCCATTTTGGTGGTTTAGTGTAACAGCGTTCTGTTCACATCTCCTAGCTACTGTACGGGCGAGGTGTAGTTGTGCGCTAACTGGAGAGCCTCCAGGAAGAATGAACTGTTTCAACTCCGGTAGACTGTTTTGAAGGCGATCAATCGCTATTTCTAATGACCTTACGTTCTCATCGGTGATCCTAATCTCTGATGCCAGAGCGATTTCAGCACCCAGTTTAAAAAGGTGATTCTGAATCATCACTAGGATCTCAGATAGATAAGGAGGTAGTTCACGATGTGAAAGAATGATGCCTAAATGAGCATTTAGTTCATCAATGGATCCTCCCAAGACGATTCTCTGACTATCTTTTTCAATGCGACTTCCGTTTGCGAGTCCTGTAAGTCCTTTATCACCACTTTTGGTATAGATCTTAGACACTGAATTGCTTCACTTTATTGCTTTCGAAATTATAAGAAGCAGAGACGGTTCTAATCTGCACAAAATCACGTTACTCTTTGTCAATGAGGTCAAGTATGTCGATATCGAGACTTAGATCATCATCCTCTTCTTCTTCCTCATTAATTGTACTGTTTTTTATTTTTTGTCCATCACGGGTTACCCGCTCAACAGAAAAAATATCAAGGCTAATGGTATCCATTTGATGTGAGAAAAAGATCCCCTGAACCGCTTCACTCTCAATGGCTGATAAGAGCTTGCTTTTGATGATATCGATATCCTCTTCATTTAGTAATCGGTTTGGGCTGAATAACTCTCCTAAAGATTTATCCATCTCTGATGCTTGATAGATGCTTCGTTGTACAGACTCTTCAAGGATTGGTAAGACTTGTTGAAGATTAGCAGCGATCTGTTTTCCATGGCGGTCATTGGTTAATGTGCGTTCAATATCGATATCAAAATAGGCTCGAATGTTTTGATCAACAACAACACTAACGGTGGTATGAAGTGGTTGATTAAATGAAACCCAATAATCGATCTGATTACCAAAAATATTGACTATGGTCAGCTCTGTGGGGAGCCGTGCGTGGCGGTTTTTGAGGATCGCAATGCCATCTTGCATCTCACTTAAGACGTAATAACGACTAATTAACGAGGTGATGATGGTAATGATTAAAGCAATAATGGTAACGAGAGCAAGAGCCTCATGATAGACCATTTGGGTGCTTCCAACAGCCGATAGCGAGCCAAAACTGACTGCGAAAACGAGCACAGGGGTGATGAAATAGAGTAGTAGTTTCGATAATAGAGTCATTAATAGATTATCCGGTTTCTTACTAATCCCTAATCCAGTGGCCAGATTTTCCACCCGATTTTTCAATGAGCCGAACCATATTGATGGTCATTTCACGGTCAACAGCTTTGCACATATCATAAACGGTTAGCAGTGTGATCTGAACCGCAGTTAACGCCTCCATCTCGACACCAGTTTGACCGGTTGTTTTCACAGTGGCCTTGCAGTAGATGCCAGAAGCGGACGTCGTTTGATCAAGCTCAATCTCAATGCTGGATAAGGACAGGGGGTGACATAACGGGATAAGGTCAGAGGTTTTTTTTGCCGCCATTATTCCTGCAAGTCTAGCGACGCCTAAAACATCTCCTTTTTTTGACTTCCCTTCAAGGATTAGATTCAACGTAGCAGGAGACATAAGAATCTCACCCTCAGCAATCGCTATGCGCTGTGACCGCTCTTTTGCGCCGATATCAATCATATAGGCATCACCTTGACGGTTAAAATGGCTTAATTTACTCATGATCCTCTAGGGGTGACATTGTTGAAAATATTGGCTCATGATAGGCTCAGTGCGTTGATTCGTAAACCTTAAAAAAGATATACAAATCGTGTTGAATCAGCCATATCGATGTAAATTCGTATTTATGCTTTGGATTGAGTTGAACAGTGATGATAAGCGCTGGCTTACTCCACAACAGTAGCAGGAAAGATAATGGTAACAGTTAAATTCTTTGCAAGCTTGAAAGAGCAAATGGGTTGTGATGGGGCATCAGTAGAGATCGGCGAGGTTGCAACTGTTGCAGATGTTTGGCTTCAGGCCTCTGGCGGTAAGGCGTTACCTTCAAATATCCTAGTCTCGGTTAATCTGGAATACACTGATCCCTCTCATCTTGTCAAAAGTGGCGACGAGGTTGCCTTTTTTCCACCAGTGACAGGCGGTTAGCTGATTGTGCATGTTGAAATTATTGAGCGGGATTTAGAACCTTTTAAAGAGCTTCAACGATTTCAGGAGATGATTTCGCTCCATCACAATGGAGAAGTAGGCGCGTGTGCAACATTCATTGGTTCTATGCGTGATAGCAATGAAGGTGATAATGTCAAAGGAATGCATATTGAACACTATCCCCAGATGACCGAGAAACATTTGTTAAAGCTGTGTTCAGAGGTTGAAACTAAATGGAATCTTATTGAGACTCTAATGATTCACAGGGTTGGAAATCTCAGCCCGAATGATCCCATTGTTGTGATTGCAGCTTGGTCTGCTCATCGAAAGGAGGCCTTTGAAGCATGCCGTTTCATGATGGAAAACTTAAAGTCAAAAGCGCCGTTTTGGAAAAAGGAGCTACTTAGTGATGGTGGTTCACGCTGGATAGAGAAAAACACCCCTGGCTACTAAAAAGAGTGTTTATAGTGGATCGAGTGTTATTGCTTTCTGTTTTGGTATTTCCCGTATCTGGAACTGCATGGTTTTCAGATCTCCCGTGATATAGGTTGCTTTCGGCCCGATACCAGCGACTGTTCCAGGATTAAGTAAAAGCGTCTCTGTTCCTTTGATATTTTTAACTGTTTTTATATCACTTCGATGATCATGTCCATAACAGACGATATCCCAGTCGCCTGTGACTCCCATCGCTTCTGCATAGTTAGGGTAGTGGACAATAAAGATCTTGCGGTCACCCAGAATAATACCTGCATCCTGCCCATGATAGTGAATCACGCTGTTTGGTTCTTGAGCCAACATAAACATCGCATAGGTATCCCCCATGTTATTGCCATGAATCACATGGACAGGTAATCCAAGGCTCTGTAGTGGGCGTAACGCTGTCGGAGCAACAACGTCACCACAATGGATGACAGCGACGGCTCCCCAGGCTTTTGCTTGCTCAACAGCAGCGAGAAGCATCTGACGATTATCGTGGCTGTCAGAGACGATACAGATTTTCATTAAGATGCTATTTAGCTGATATTTATTAGAAGTTTGGTTTTTCAGGCGCATCCAAGAATAGCTGAACACTATCCATGATCTCCTGTTTTGCTTCATCAATATCGCCCCAACCACCGACGCGAACCCATTTACCTTCGTCGAGATCTTTGTAATGCTCAAAGAAGTGCGAGATTCGGTTGAGTTGATCTTCTGGAATATCACGGAACGATTGAACCTTACGATACGATTTACAGAGCTTATCAACCGGCACTGCAAGAACCTTGGCATCATCTCCAGATTCGTCGGTCATCTTGAGAACACCAACAGGACGGCACTGAATCACTGAGCCAGGAATAAGCGGGTAAGGGGTTAAGACCAAAACATCGACGGGGTCGCCATCCAGTGAAAGCGTGTGAGGAACATACCCATAGTTACAAGGGTAGTGCATTGCTGTTGTCATAAAACGATCAACAAACATTGCCCCTGTTTTTTTATCTAACTCATATTTCACTGGGTCTGAATGTGCAGGTATTTCAATGATGACATTGATTTGATTTGGTACATCACCAGATGAGACTCGGTCTAGATTCATGAATCGTTCCTTTTAGGATTTAGGATAAGCCATTAGTTCATAACAGCTTTATTATAAAAAAAATTAGGGAAAGGATTCTATCGGTGATAGATCTGAGTAGCAACCACAAATAAATAGGGGCGATTAATATCGCCCCTAATGTTGTTCTAAAAAACGCTGGTTATAACAATGGAATGATCATCAATGCAACAATATTGATGATCTTAATCAGTGGGTTAATGGCGGGTCCGGCAGTGTCTTTGTATGGGTCACCTACGGTATCCCCAGTGACAGCCGCTTTATGGGCATCAGAGCCTTTTCCGCCAAAGTTACCATCTTCAATATACTTTTTAGCGTTATCCCACGCACCACCACCTGTTGTCATTGAGATTGCAACAAACAGTCCTGTAATGATGGTGCCGAGTAATACGCCACCTAGTGCTTGTGGACCGAGCCAAATACCGACAATTACTGGTACAAGAATTGGTAGAAGTGAAGGAACTACCATCTCTTTAATTGCCGCTTTGGTCAACATATCCACTGCACGCGAATAATCCGGCTTCTGGGTATGATCCATAATCCCTGGCATCTCACGGAACTGTCGACGTACCTCATTAACGATACCACCGGCAGCACGTCCAACGGCTTCCATGGACATCGCACCGAACAGATAGGGGATCATCCCTCCGATAAACAGACCAATGATGACCATGTGGTTTGACAGATCAAAGGTCACATTAATGCCCTGATTCTCAAGACCATGCGTGTAGTCAGCAAAAAGAACCAGCGCCGCAAGTCCGGCTGAACCGATAGCATAGCCTTTAGTAACCGCCTTGGTTGTGTTGCCCACAGCATCCAGTGCATCTGTGATATTGCGTACGCCGCTATCAAGTTCAGCCATCTCGGCAATACCGCCAGCATTATCAGTAATCGGTCCATAGGCATCCAGAGCAACAATAATACCGGTCATTGAGAGCATTGAAGTAGCCGCGATCGCGATGCCATATAACCCAGCTAAATCGTAGGCACCCCAGATAGAGGCACAAACAGCAAGCACTGGGGCAGCCGTTGCGCGCATTGAAACGCCTAAGCCTGCAATCACATTAGTGCCGTCGCCAGTGGTTGATGCTTCGGCAATATGGCGTACTGGAGAGTACTCAGTTGCGGTGTAATACTCTGTAATGAGTACCATTGCCGCGGTTAAAACAAGACCAATGAGCGATGCCCCAAAGAGCGCCATCGTTGGGTAGGTTCCGTTGTCACCCATCACTAAATCGGTAACAAAATAGAAAGAGATACCTGCAAGCACCGCAGCAACAATCAGCCCGCGGTAGAGGGCATTCATAATTTTTCCGCCCTCGCGGGTCTTAACAAAGAAGGTACCAATGACAGAAGCAACGATTGAAACACCACCAAGAATGAGCGGGTAGACGATTGCTGCGCCACCTGCATCCTTCATGATCAGACCACCTAAAAGCATGGTTGCAACAACGGTAACGGCATAAGTCTCAAAAAGGTCAGCCGCCATTCCTGCGCAGTCACCGACGTTATCACCCACATTGTCAGCAATTACAGCAGGGTTACGGGGATCGTCCTCTGGGATCCCTGCTTCAACCTTACCGACAATATCGGCGCCAACATCAGCACCTTTAGTAAAGATACCTCCACCAAGACGGGCGAAGATTGAGATAAGGGAGCCACCGAAGGCCAGACCAACAAGCGGATGAAGGTTATCTGCATCAGGTCGAATGAGTTCAAGGAATTGGAAATACCCCGCTACACCTAACAACCCTAAACCAACAACCAAAAGGCCTGTAATGGCACCACCACGAAATGCAACCTGCATTGCTGGATCGATACCTTGAGTTGCCGCTTGAGCTGTTCTTACGTTAGACAGTACTGAGATATTCATCCCGATATAGCCAGCAAGGCCAGAGAAAACAGCACCAATCACAAAACCGATAGCGGTGTAGATATCAAGGAAATAGAGAATAACAATGGTGAGTACAACACCGACAATTGCGATCGTTTTGTATTGGCGATCAAGATATGCTTTTGCACCAGCCTGAATTGCAGCGGCGATCTCTTGCATTCTTTCGTTGCCAGTTGGTAGAGACTTGATCCATTTAACCGAGTAGATACCGTATGCGAGCGCAAGTCCGGCACAAATAATTGAAAAGATTAACCCCATGCTCATCAGAAACACCTCATTATGTTGTTTTTCGAATTGCAATATACCACTAAAAAAAAAGGGGAATATAGAATATTCCCCTTATTATTTAGTGTCTATACGTTAAAGTCACTATCAAGTTTCTTGGCTACTGGTATGTTTTTAAGCGTAACATACTTCGGCATACCGTTTTTATAGGGTGGGTAGTCTTCACCCTGAATCAGTGGCTCAAGGTAGGCTCGGCACTTTGGTGTAATGCTAAAGCCATCTTTACTAATAAAACTCTTGGGCATCATTTTCTCTTTATTTGCAACTCGAGATAACGGTGCTTCACCGATGGTCCAACGATAGGGCTTGTCAGATTTGCGAACAACCGTCGGCATAACTGCATTTTTACCTTTAAGAGCCAGATCAACCGCAGCCTTACCCATTGCATACGCCTGATCAACATCCGATTTAGATGCAATATGGCGACCAGCACGTTGGAGATAATCTGCTACCGCCCAATGGTATTTTAATCCGAGGTCTTCCTGAATCATGTTGGCAACGACAGGAGCTGCGCCACCTAACTGACTGTGTCCGAAAGCATCTTTTAAGCCTGTTTCAGCGAGAAATCTTCCATCGGGATAGTGCACGCCTTCAGAAACCACAACTGAACAGTAGCCGTATTGCTCAACCTTTTCATTAATCTTGGCCATAAATTTCTTACGATCAAATTCAACTTCAGGGAAGAGGATTACGACAGGGATATCATTCTCATCATCAGCGGCGAGTGCTCCTGCGGCAGCAATCCATCCAGCGTGGCGACCCATAACCTCAAGGACGAAAACCTTGGTAGATGTGGCGCACATTGAGCGCACATCATAGCTAGCTTCTCTGGTCGCAACGGCAATATATTTAGCTACAGAGCCAAAACCAGGGCAGTTATCGGTAATCGGAAGATCGTTATCAACCGTTTTAGGAACATGAATGGCCTGAATCGGGAATCCCATTTTCTTTGAAAGCTGTGAGATTTTGTAGCAGGTATCAGCAGAATCACCACCACCGTTATAAAAGAAGTAGCCAATGTTATGTGCCTTAAAGACCTCGATCAGGCGTTCATATTCTGCTTTGTTCTGTTCTAGGCTCTTTAATTTAAAGCGGCATGAGCCAAATGCACCTGATGGTGTATAACGTAGAGCAGCGATGGCTGATTTCGTCTCTTTGGTGGTATCAATAAGATCTTCTTTGAGAGCACCGATAATGCCATTACGTCCGGCGTAAACCTTGCCGATTTTATCTTTGTTAGCGCGGGCAGTTTCAATGACACCACATGCCGAGGCGTTAATCACTGAGGTAACACCTCCAGATTGTGCATAAAATGCGTTCATTTTTTTTGTCATAAGATTTTGGTCTCCCTGATTTTGCGGGGTTGGTTTTTAAATTTTTGAATTCTCTTCTGCTGAGATTGCAGTTTGGTCAGCCTGTACCTGAAGTAAGGATACAATACACTCGGTTAGATCGGCATACTCCTCAATGCCTGTGCCATATTGTTGGTGAACTCGGTAGAAGAATTGGCAACGATATCTGCTTTCACCAATCTTGATAACGACAAAATTTGCTTTTCCATCAGTCCAGAAAATTGTTGGACAGATCGATAGCTCAGTTGAGTGAGGATTAAGACGAAGTTCACTATCTGCGAACTGAATCTCTATCTCTTTACCATAACGTTGTTGAAGAGTGTCGTTGATGATCCAGAGTTCATTTTTATTAAAGTCGGCGATTTCAGGCATTTTTTTACTATTTTTATCCCATTTTTAGTATGTTATTGCGTATCTGCATTGACTTGAGAGTTAAAGTAGGATTAGCTTAAACGGTCGTGCAAGATAAACAAAATCTAATTTGTTATACCTCCACAAAAAAAACTTAATAATTAGATGAGGACTACGAAACATCTGTTTCAAGAGTATTAACGAATAATGCGAATTATTTTACTAGGTGCACCCGGAACCGGTAAAGGGACACAAACTGCTCTACTGTGTGAAAAATACAGTATTCCACAGATCTCTACAGGTGAGTTATTACGGGTTGCTATTGCCGGTGATACTGTATTAGGGCGACAGGCTCGCGCAGTAATGGATACAGGGCAGGTTGTTGGTGAAGAACTGGTTCTAAGTATTGTTGAAGAGATGATCAACTCTTCTGTATCACGCAAAGGCTTTGTTCTTGACGGATTTCCGCGCACCATACCACAAGCCGAAACCATTGATCTCATTTTAAGTCGATCCGGTTCCCAGATTGATGCGGTGATTCTTTTAGAGATGGATGCCGATACACTGCTTCAACGGTTAGTCGGAAGAAGAACATGTGCTAGTTGTAAGGCGGAGTTCAATATCTTTATCTCACCATCACGCATGGATGATCAGTGTGATTATTGTGGTGGAAGATTAAAGCATCGACCTGATGATAATGAAGAGACTATTGGAAATAGACTTCGTATCTTTGAAACGCAATCCATTCCACTTATTGAATACTATAAACAGCAGGAAAAGCTATATACTATTTCAGCACAGGGAACGATCGACGAGATTTATCAACAGATTTTAGAGATCCTAAAAGGTGTCTCTAGAAAACCGGTAAAGCGTCAACTTGCAGATGTGAAAGCTGCATTTGACAAAGTAAGACTGCAACAGAAAGAAAATGCTATTGATATAGAGAACAATAGCAGCGAAACTGTTGTCACTTCAAACCAGCAAGGGGGAGTAATAATGAGTGCCAAAAAACGTGTGAAGAAGAGTAGCGAAAGCGCTGAAGCAGAAGAGCCAACCGAGAAGAAGGCCACTACCAAGAAAAAGGCAGCCACCAAGAAGAAGGCTGTAACCAAGAAAAAGGCAGCGACCAAGAAGAAGGCAGCGACCAAGAAGAAGGCAGCTACCAAGAAGAAGGCTGTAACCAAGAAGAAGGCTGTAACCAAGAAGAAGGCAGCGACCAAGAAGAAGGTAGCTACCAAGAAGAAGGCAGCTACCAAGAAAAAGGCAGCTACCAAGAAAAAGGCAGCTACCAAGAAAAAGGCAGCTACCAAGAAAAAGGCAGCTACCAAGAAAAAGGCAGCTACCAAGAAAAAGGCAGCTACCAAGAAAAAGGCAGCTA
>JBNKZU010000003.1:0-99228 GCA_050301795.1 Thiohalomonadaceae bacterium
TCAGCTCAATGGATTGAGATAGAAGACAGGCAGCAGTGAGACTGCAATAAGAGACCCTCGATATGTGTTTGCTGTAAACGATTCTATTTAACAGCAACGATGACAGATGAAGTAATCGAGTTTGTTAATCGATTTAACTCGATCACCATTATTGATGATCGAATTGTTTAGTAATGCCTATTGACGTCGGGGCGGCTCATATATGTTAGCCTCGCTGCAATGTACTTTCGATTTCTCGCGCCACTGAATCATATAAATATTCCTGATCTGCCTCGGTTATCTGTATTAGCGTCTCAGATGGATCATTTATTGCCTGGAAATGCCGTAAGTTTTTATCTCGCGTAAAACGACAGGGTTTCAAAATTAACGGCAATATCCGGGTACCAGCTTGTTCTGCATTTCTGAGTAGTGGAGGCAATTCGTTTTCAGTTATAAAATCTGATGCTAGAAAGTCCGCGCTTACCAACAAAACTGCGACAGTTGATTGTTCTAGAGCGCTTTCAATTTCCTTTTTCCAGATATCACCAGGACGAATTCTGGTGTCAACCCAGAGGTCTATTAATCCTTCTTTCTCTAAAGGCCGTAAATGGATCATCAAACGGTCAAGATATTCCTTATCTCTGTGGCTATAACTAATGAAGACATTGTTTTTGCTTTTTCGCTTCGCTGATATTTCTGAGAACAAATACCCTTTCGGGTTGCTTTGAATGTCCTTTATGGTTTCGGCTAGGCTATTAATTGTTTCTAAGGGTTGATCTAAATCGTAGATAAACATACGAAGGCCGGCCAAATCAAAAGGTATTGACCTACTGTGATTGGCGATTAATAAGATTGGCCTATTCTGAGCCTGGGCAAAGCCGACCTCGTACATTACATTTGCGTTCGAGTCGCTGACATCCGCAATTATGAAGGCTGCATCTTTTATTGCTTGGTGAATTTTTTCAGTAACCGTCTTTCCCGAAGAGGGAACAGAATCAGCGCGATAGGCAACTACACCTGCCTTGGCCGAAGCAGATGCGATTAATTGATAGACCGCCTCGAAGGCTTTATCGAATGGCTGAATTATAAATACTTGTTGCTCACTCATCAGTCTTTCCTAGGCTAACATTGAGTAGGTTTAAAAAATCTTCGTATGACCGTCATCTTATCAACTCCCTCTTTTTCCTTTAATCAATGACTTATGGCGGGTTTTGCTGTAATACAGCTACGATTGAGTGTAAAAATACTCAAAAAATCACCTTATTACAACAACCTATCAACATTTCTCTTTTCAATAAAATCAATGCTTTATCTATAAAAGATGTGTAATAAGCATACTATTGGGTGTGAAAATATTGCGATTACTTTAATGGGTAATACGTTCTACATTAGTTCTCAATCTGATTTCAGGAGGATTACAGATGTCTCAATCACCATTTATCGAAAAGATCCGCCGCGATCTGAGAACCAGACATTACAGCTATCGGACAGAGCAGTCTTATATTCAGTGGATTAAAAGGTATATCTATTTTCACAATAAACGTCATCCTGAACAGGTGGGCGAGTTGTAAGTATCCCTGTTCTTTCATGGCTGGTCGTTTCACGTAGTGTAGCTGCTAATACCCAAAATCAGGCTTTTAATGCTCTTGTTTATCTGTACCATTAATACAAACAAATAGATCCGAAGGCTTTACCATGATTGAGTTTTCCAAAGAGGAGAAAGAGGTGATTGTCAGGAAGATCCAGCTCTACTTTAATCAGGAGTTGGATCAGGATATCGGCAGTTTTGATGCCCAGTTCATGCTCGATTTTTTTGCAGAAGAGGTTGGTGTCTATTTCTATAATCGTGGTCTTTATGATGCACAGGCTATCCTTGAGCAGCGAATGGAGTCGATGGCCGAGGCGATTTATGAGTTGGAGAAGATCACCGATTTCAAACGATGATTGTTTAGTTAAGGTGTTTTGTAGCCGTAACTACGAATAATGGCCTTGGACTCTTCGCGCTGAATGAATTCAACGAATGCACTAATCGCAGGGCTTTTGTTAAATACGACGGCTTGTTGATGAATGGTTCGGTGCATCGTTTCAGGAACAATCCAATAGGATCCAATCAGTGGCCGATCTGGTTGTTGAAGTTGTGAAAGGGCGATAAAGCCTAGTTCGGCACTTCCACCACGAATGAGTTGGTAGGTCTGCTCAACATCATCCCCCGTTACTAATCGTCCTAAGGATGAATTCCACAAGTTATGGCTAATCAGTATCTCTTTTGTCGAGCGTCCATAAGGGGAGCGCTTGGTATCAGGGATTGCAATGTGGTTAAACGCAACCGTTCTTAACGTCTCAAGACCTTTGTCTGCCACGTTGAGTTCAATGCTCCAAAGTGCGATGCGCCCAATGGCATAGGTAAAACGACTGGCGGGAAGGGCATATCCCTCTTCTTCCAATATTGCGGGGCGATAGGTATCGGCTGCAAAAAAGAGATCAAAATCATCACCACGTTTGATCTGAACAAAGAGGTTCCCTGTTGATCCGGTTTGTAATGTAACCTTGTGTCTACTTTGTGATTCAAATTGAGTAGCAAGAGTTTTTAGGGTGTGTGCAAAGTTTGATGCAACAGCAATGCGGATCTCATCAGCCGAAGCGATCGAGCATGTGAACAACATGACGGAGATTATTAAAAGGATAGCTTGTCTACGCATGGGGTTTTCCTTTTATGGTGATCATTGATGTGGTTTCCGTATATTCCCCATACACGCATTATTAAGGTATACCGTTATTTTTTCGGTAATGAGTGTGTCGTAATATACTGACCACACGAGTGGATAGCAATCGGGATGATCATGAATACAATGAAGGCATTAGTAAAAACAGATCCAGAAGAGGGGTTATGGCTTAAAGAGGTTCCTCTACCTGAGATTGGGCCTAGTGATGTTCTTGTGAAGATTCACAAAACAGCGATTTGTGGTACAGATGTGCATATCTATAACTGGGATGATTGGGCACAAAAGACGATTCCCGTACCGATGACCATTGGCCATGAGTTTGCCGGAGAGATAGTTGAACTCGGCTCAGATGTGAAAGAGCTTAAGGTTGGCGATATTGTCTCTGGTGAGGGGCACATTGTTTGTGATCGCTGCCGTAACTGCCTTGCAGGGAGGCGACACCTCTGCCCGAACACGGTCGGTATTGGTGTAAACCGTGATGGCTGTTTTGCCGAATATCTCTCAATCCCTGCAAAAAATATCTACCGACCCAACTTTAAGATCCCAACCGAGGTGTTGGCCTGTTTTGACCCTTATGGAAATGCGGTGCATACCGCACTCTCCTTTAATATGGTCGGTGAAGATGTGCTCATCACAGGCGCTGGCCCCATCGGAATTATGGCGGCAATGATTGCTGACCACTGTGGAGCGCGAAATATTGTGATCACCGATATCAATGATTATCGGCTCAAGCTGGCCAAAGAGATCACCCCAAGGGCGATCACCATTAATGTCACCAAAGGTGCCATTAGCCGTGAGATGATGCGGGATATGGGTATTCTCGAAGGCTTTGATGTTGGGCTTGAGATGTCTGGTTCACCTGCGGCATTTAAAGAGATGCTAAGCAAGATGATAAATGGTGGTGCTATTGCCATGCTTGGCATTATGCCCGATGGCACAGGCATTGATTGGAGTGATGTCGTTTTTAAAGGGCTATCAATTAAAGGGATCTACGGACGTGAAATCTTTGAAACCTGGTATAAAGGAACCATGATGGTTCAAACAGGTATCCCGTTAGAGAAGATAATTACCCACCATTTTCACTACACAGAGTTCCAAAAAGGTTTTGATGTGATGCGGTCGGGGAATTCGGGAAAGGTGATTCTTAACTGGCTCGAATAACTGCACATAGCACTTGTCTTTTGTCCCATGACTACGTTATTTCCGTACTCGAATGCTCACATTCTCTGTGCGGAAATGCCTTGTCCTGAAACAAAATCCAGGCACTCTGAGTAGTTATTAAAAGAAAGATTATTCCTCTAAGTTGCGGGTTTAACAGTTATACCCTCTCCCCACTGGGGAGAGGGTTAGGGTGAGGGGAATTAGCTAAAAAAGATATCTGAACTAATGCCAATAGAAAACAATCAAAGGTTGGAATAATGAGTTTTAAAAGCGCTAAAGAGAGCCTTCAAAAAGACTTGGATGAAATAAAGGCATCCGGCTTATGGAAAAATGAACGCGTTATCGTCTCTGATCAAAAGAACGAGATCACCCTGGCTGATGGTGCCGAGGTCATCAATATGTGTGCCAACAACTATCTTGGACTTGCCAATAATCCAGAGGTGATTAAGGCGGCCAAAGAGAGTTTTGACCACTGGGGGTTCGGTCTTTCATCTGTTCGTTTTATCTGTGGTACTCAATCCATTCATAAAAAGCTGGAGCTAAAGGTTAGTGAGTTTCTGGGAATGGAGGAGACTATTCTTTATGCCGCCTGTTTTGATGCCAATGCCGGACTATTTGAAACCATCCTCACCAGTGAAGATGCCGTGATCTCCGATGAGCTTAATCATGCCTCAATTATTGATGGGGTACGTTTGTGCAAGGCGATGCGCTATCGTTATAAAAATAACGATATGGCCGATCTGGAGCAGAAGCTAAAAGAGGCAAAAGCGGCGGGTGCAAGACGGCTCCTGATCACAACCGATGGTGTTTTCTCAATGGATGGCACCATCGCACAGCTCGATAAGATCTGCGATCTGGCCGATCAATACGATGCAATGGTGCATCATGATGACTGTCATGCCGTTGGCTTTATGGGTAAAACAGGTCGCGGTGTTCATGAACACTGTGGCGTGATGGAGCGGGTCGATATTATTACCGGAACCTTCGGTAAGGCGCTGGGAGGTGCATCTGGTGGATATACCTCAGGGCGTAAAGAGATTATCGATATGCTACGTCAGCGCTCCCGTCCTTATCTCTTCTCGAACACTCTAGCCCCTTCAATCTGTGCTGCCACGCTAAAGGTGCTGGAGATACTCTCTGAATCAACACAATTGCGAGATCGTCTGGAAGAGAATACCCGTTATTTCAGAAAAGGAATGAAAGATGCCGGATTTGATATCGACGATGGAATTCATCCGATTGTTCCGGTGATGCTGGGTGATGCAACTATCGCGCAGGAGATGTCAAAGCGGTTATTGCAACATGGGATCTATGCGATTGGTTTTTTCTATCCAGTGGTTCCAAAAGGCAAAGCACGTATACGAACCCAGATCTCAGCCGCGCATACAAAAGCGGATCTGGATAAGGCAATTGAAGCGTTTAAACAGACCTATGCAGAGATAAAACAACCCCGTTTGCAAACGTAGGGTTTGCCGAGTAGCCCAACGATTACAGAACATTGAAAAGGATCTGTCTTTGCGAACGCAGTGAAGCAATCCAGATCTTTTCTATTGATAATGGATTGCCGCGTCGCATTGCTACTCGCAAAGACAAGCAGGACGCACGCAACAACCCTTTTAGCAAACGTAGGGTTTGCTGAACAGCGTGAAGCGAACCATTTTTTACAGAGCCATAACTATTTTGATGACTGCTTACACTCTTCAAAAATCCGGTTTTCACATGTGGCGCAGATTGTTTTGTCGAGCTTATGATGGATCGCATGAATAGCAGCCGTCTTCGATTGAAAGACATGATTTGCGCCAATCTCATCCAGATAACCCGACTTGTCTAATGGATCCCATAACCCTGATTTTGTCTCGATCAAATAGAAACCGCCACCGACCTTTGTAAAATCAGCAGCGGCACGAGCCAGCGCTTCACAACCTGCGATGTCTGCAAAATTGATCCCCTCTGCAATGATTGCCAAATGTTTTTGAGCAGGGGAGAACTTTTGCATGTTTGCAACATACTCTTGGAAGTGGTTAATAGATCCGAAGAATAGTGAACCATCGATACGGATAATCCGAAACTGCGGACAGTGCTTCAGGCGGCTTGATCCGGTAAGTGCATTCTTTGGACGCATCGGGTCGGGTGCCATTGCCAGAATCTTGGGTTTAGATGTCTTCTCAAGATAGAGTAGTAGCGACAGCATCACACCACCGAAGATCGCCAGCTCAAGATCCAGAAATATTGTTGCAAGGAACGTGGTTGATAAGATGATGGTCTCGCGGCGATCACTATGGAAGATATGCTTAATCGCTTTAAAATCGATTAAACCGTAAGCGACAAGAAACAGAATTCCCGCCATTGCCGCATTTGGAAGATAGACCGCCCAAGGTGCAACAACCAATACCACAACAATCAGTAGTAAGCCGGCAAATATCGCTGCCATCGGCGTTTTTGCACCACTTTGATAATTAAGCCCGGAGCGGTTAAATGACCCGGTGGCAACATAGCCGGAGAAGAAACTACCCGCAATGTTTGAGAAGCCCTGGCCTATAAACTCTTGATTGCCATCAATGCGCTGACCAGAACGTGCGGCCATTGAGCGACCAATAGAGACCGCTTCGGTTAATGCAAACAGTGTCACTGCAAATGCAGCCGGTGCCAAATCCCGGATGGTGTTTAGTGAAAGATCAGGCTCAGAGAGTGGTGGAAGGCTTTGAGGCAACGCACCAACAACCGCAATCATCGTATTATCAGCGCCAAACCGCTGATTAAGCAGAAAGGCCACAAGGCTTCCGACGAACATCGCACCAATCATATATGGGAACTTTGGGGTATAACGCTTGATTAGCAATCCGGCAATAACCGTGCTGAATGCAACAGCCGTGACATAGAAATTCACCTCGGAGATATGCATTCCGAAGTGAGCCACCGTGTCGTAGAGATGGCCACCTCTCGGGATCGGAATTCCGAAGAAGTTTTTCAACTGTGCACCAACAATATGAAGCGCAGCACCTGCAGTAAAACCGACGATCACCGAGTGGGATATAAAGTTAACCAGCGCACCAAGTTTGGCAAAACCGAGCGTAAGCTCAATGATGCCGACCATAAAGGTTAAGGTTAGTGCCAGAGCAACATAGTGGGCTGTTCCTGGCTCTGCCATAGCGCTCAATGAAGAAAACAGCACCACCGATGCCGCTGTTGTCGGTCCTGAAACCAGATGCCATGATGATCCAAATAGCGCCGCAAAGATCGCTGGTAGCATTCCGGCATAGAGACCATATTCAGGCGGCATACCTGCAATCGTCGCAAATGCGACACCCTGGGGTAGGACAACAATGGCGCCAGTCAGACCCGCCGAAAAATCACTTTTTATGGTTTCACGGTTAACCATCGGCAACCACAGCATAAATGGCGTCAGACGAGCGAAGATGTTGTTCCAGAGAGTTGTCATGTGTTTCGATGATTCCTGTTAATTAGTAGATTCGCACATGGAATGTATAGAAATTTCATACCATTTTTCTCTGATTAACGAGAAAAGCGTGTGATTTTCCGATTGATACAAGAAGTGCTAAGATTTCAGGCGGCGAATTCTGACAGATAAATTTGGAATTAACTAATGAAAAAAAATATTAGAGTATTCCGATATGGAATATAAAAAGCTGCCTGATCTTGCAGGATTGGCATCACTGAGAGCGGTTGTTGAGATGGGTGGTGTCCGAGAAGCGGCAAAAGAGCTGAACGTGGGTCAACCTGCGGTGACCAAACGGTTGCGAGCACTCGAACGCTGTTATGGTGTAAAGCTGCTTGAGCGCGTTGGCGGAAGACTGCATCTTAATAGTTCTGGTGAGAAGGTCTATGTTCTGGCAGTACAAACATTAGACCGGCATAAAGTGATCTATGAAGACCTTCAGCAACAGGCACGGGGTATGAACTCATTGCGATTGGAGACAACCTCGGCAATCGGGGAGCGCCTATTGCCGCGATTGCTCATCAATTTCAGTGATCGCTATCCCGACTACCATGTTGTCAGTCGCATGGCTTACAGTCGTCGAATTCAGCTTCATCTGGCGACAGGAAATGTCGATCTTGCACTTATGGAGTTAGCGCCGGATCACCCCGATATCCTGGTACAAAAATGGATGGATGATGAGATTGTACTGGTTTGTGGCAAAACGCATTCACATGCGAATAGCGATATCCTGCCATTGGATGAGTTGTATAAACTAAGCTATATCTTACGGGAGCGTCATTCATCAATCGGAATAACCCTTAACGAGGCGCTGCATAGTATCGGTGTTGAGAACCTGCACATTGTAATGGAGGTTGGTTCTACCGATACAATTGTAGAAATCCTGGCTCAAGGCAAACATGTGAGCTTTCTACCACGATTTGCGGTGGAAGAGCGGTTGCGAAGAGGTGAGTTATATCATCTGAAGGTGAGTGGTTTTCGTATTCAGCGTACATTGTGGATTGCCCGCCATCGCAACAATATTAACCATGCGGTCGCTGATGCATTTATCGCACTGCTTAAAGCGTAGCCATGATCGATATTTACAAAGGTGTTCATCGTTTGCACTGAACATGAGACACTAAATGTGAGGATAAATAATGCCAATAAAACGTGAACTAATCATTCTTCGTCATGGTAAATCAGATTGGAGCGTCGGTATCGATGATTTCCAACGCCCGGTTAATGAACGAGGTCAAGAAAATGCCCAACAAGTGGGGGCACTACTTGCGCGTAAGCAGTGGCTTCCTGACACGATTATCAGTTCACCGGCAACACGAGCAATGACCACTGCACGGTTATGTGCGCTCGCAATGGGTTTGGGCGCTGATACCGTTATCGCCAGACGAGAGATCTATGAAGCGGGCGTTGCCGAGCTTATAAAAGTACTTAGTGAAGTTCCAGAAAATATTCACCGTGTGATGATGGTTGGTCATAATCCTGGCTTAGAGATGCTACTGCTCTATCTGGCTTCAAAAAGCGTAAAGCCTTTTGATGATGGAAAGATTCTTCCTACCGCGACATTGGCGCGAATGAGTATTAGTTGTAACTGGAGCGCTATTGGTAAAGGGTGTGCAGTTTTAAAGGATCACATCCGTCCCTCTCAATTAAAGGGGAGGTATCCATACCCTTTTCCTGATGGGTCTGAGCGCAGGCTCAGACCCGCCTACTACTATCATCATGTCACAGTGATCCCCTGGCGCCTAAACGACGGTGCATTAGAGATTATGATGCTAGGGCTGGTACAACAAAAACAGTGGGTACTCCCCGTCGCCATTTGTGAACCAGGACTTACACCGCAACAATCCATGGCAAAAGAGATCATCGACATGGCCGGTATTGAGGGTGTTATCGATGATCAACCGATAGGCAATTACGAATACAAACGATGGGGTGAAAACTGCCAGGCAGAACTCTATCCGATGAAAGTAACAAAAGAGTATGCCGCTGATAATCATCGGGAGAGCTATCAGTCTCGACGATGGGTAAGCGCCCAAAAGGCGATGGTGATTGTCGAAGAGGTTGCACTTTCTAAACTGATCGAGCGATTTATCGAACTACAGGCTCTAGCAACAACAACTATCAAATAACGCTATTTGACTTACGATTTGGTTCAAACTAGTATCTTGACTGAACTTCAGTTCAAGGAAATTCACAAAGACATCTCCCTTGATCTGAGGTGCATATTGAATTTAATCAGTTTGATTATTCACGGAGGAACACCCGATGCAAAACGCACTTCTACTAAGCGCTCTTAAGCTTACCCATTCACTTTCACTACTTTCTGCCAAGAAAAAACCATTTGGTAAAAAGCAGCTTAAACAATTTAATGAATCAGTAATTCAGTGGTACGAAAGATTCACAGACATTCCAAAAAAAGATTTAACCAAAGCCAGAAAAGAGTTTGCTAAATCTTTTAAACCCAAAAAACTAAAATCAAAAAAACAGGCACTTCATAGTGCTGTAATCAATGCGGTTGATTTTTTACACGCTTATCTTGAACCGGCAGAGATCGTCAATATGGCTCATTTTGGGGCAGAACAACAAAAGCATAAGGCATTAAAAAAGATGTCATCCAAATTGGGAAAATTTCATAAAAAACAGATGGGATCACTCAAATGGCTTATCACATGGCTTGACGAGGTCGATCCTCTGTTTCCAGCAGAATCGATACGCAATAAAGTAGCGTGCTGTTTTGCTGATGTTGCTGCAAAACCCTGTTTTGAAGTTGAACAGGTCTGCTATTTTGAGCCGCAGATTGATTGGATTGGATCACAAGTCGATCGAATCCCGGGGATGCAGGCACAGGATGATTGTTGTCAGGGATCTACGCTTTCATCATGCTCTGGCGGCACACTCTACTGTGATTGTGTGGCGGGTAATACCGGATGTGATTGTAAAGCACCCAATCGTTTATGCTCGGAGAATAATCGAAATATTAGTGAACTCATTCCGGGATTTGGCGATCCAAACTGTATGATGTTATACGAAGAGTTCACAGGCGCAGGGTCGATAGATCCCGCTGGTTGTCATCCATTTGATCCCGTGCCAGATCTTGATGTGATTCACTCAACAAGAACCAGTATTGCATTGGATCTGGATAAAGGACGCTTCTGTATGCCGAAGAATATGCGTTTTGATCTTGGTCGGGTCATCATGTCATACAAGGAGTGCCAACAGACAGGATTCTGTCCTCCTCAGAGTAATGGTTGCCCGGATTTGGCATGATGCTCTACCCATCACGTTATACCCTCAGCTATCCAAAAGGTGATAAAACACTGCTGTTTAACACTAAAACGCTCTTTCTTGGGCGTGTGAACAGCAGTGATTATCAGCAAGCGTTGGCCTTAGTTGAAAAGATTAATCAATCAAGCTCAAAGGTACATGTTTCTGATGAGATCAAAAAGGTTGCGTTTCAGTTACGACAGCGCGGATTCTTTGTTACCGATCAAGATGAAGAGCGGCAACAGATCATAGAGCGCTTTGACAAACAAAAGAGTGAACACACTCATTTAGGCTTAACCATTGCCCCGACAGAGAGTTGTAACTTTGCCTGTCCCTATTGTTACGAAAATGTAAATCCGGCAGTCATGACAAAACAGATGCAAATGCATGTTGTTGATGTCATACGATCCCAGCTATCTAACGGTAGACTCAAGAGTATGCATATCACCTGGTATGGCGGCGAGCCGCTGATGCCTAAAAGTCTAAGAGCGATTGAGTCTATGTCTGAAAAGATTATTGAGCTATGTCGCAGCTATGGTATTCATTACTCTGCAAACGTGATCACAAATGGATATCTGCTGACAAAGGAGGTCAGCATTCGTTTAGCTCAATGTAAAGTCGAACTTGCGCAGATCACTCTGGACGGACCTAAAGAGCAGCACAATAAAACCCGAATCCTTAAAAACGGGAAGGGAAGCTTTGACAAGATCATAAACAACATAAGAGCAGGAAAACCCTATTTGCGCTTTAGTATTCGCATGAATGTTGATAGTCGTAACGCAGATAGTGTTGCAGAGCTAAAACAGTATCTTAAGGATGAAAAGATTTTAGATGATGCCGGGCGGGTTGCCTTCTATATTTCGCCCGTTCGTTCATATACCACTAGCTGTAAAAGTAGCCAGTGCCTGAGTAATCATGAGTTTTATCAACTCCAGTTTGAACTACTCAAAAACGGCATCAATGATGATGGTTTCTCAGTTGTCGAAGAGTATCCAAAATCAAAAGAGAGCGTTTGTACAGCAGTGGGGCAGGACTCATTTGTGATCGGCCCGGACGGTACACTCTATAAATGTTGGTTAGACCTTGGTAGGCCAGAGCTAACCGTTGGCATGATCAATGAAAATGGGATCAACTTAAATAAAGGCATGGAGCGTTGGCTGAGCTTTAGTCCATTTAAAACAAGCGGCTGCTATGAGTGCACAATGCTCCCGGTCTGTATGGGCGGCTGTCCTGAACTGAATATGCGAAGTTCAGAGACAGAAGATAATCAAGCCTGTTGTGGCTGGAAATATGTTCTGGAAGAACATCTTGAATACAGAGCAAGCAAGTATTAAGCGATAACGATTTGTTAAGGAGTATTTGCGCAACTCCAACAGCTCTATCTCTAACACCTCCTCGAAAAAGCTACCGCATCCTGCTATCTCGCCTCTCCTATGTCATAGAGTGAGTGCTTCACTTTGTTCATCATGACAGCACTGTGTGGGGTGTATTGTCAGGTGTACTGGCAACTCTTAATGGCTGTAATTGATGATTATTTCCAAATCAAAACTTCAACATTGATAAGCGTGTGGATAGTGTTATTCTTCACTAGCTTTTTTCGACTATGGAAACATTATGTTTAAGCTAGAAGATATTGACCCGATTGAGTATCGAGCAAAGACTCGTAAATCAACTTTTATCATCATGGCAATTTTTCTTGTCATTGGATTCTCAACCGCCCGGCTGGCGGTTACCTCTTTGGGGGAGTTTTCAAGTAATCACATTGTGCTCAACCTGATTGGCGCTTTTGTTGGATTGGTAATTACATTCTGGATCGTTAATACCTTCTTCAAAGATGTACCCTGGATGAAGGATGCCAGATACGGGTGGCAACTAAAGCGTCGTATTATGTATATCTATAACGCGATGAGTCTGATTGAAAAGGCAGTAGAGCAGGGTGATGTTGAAGCCATTAAGATTTTACGCTTTTATCAGCTTGGACAGGAGCAGATGTATAAACTGGATAACACTCTTCATGAGTTGTCTGAGTTGCAGCCTCAAATGGAGGCGCTAAAAACCAAAATGGAAGCGATGGGAATCGACCCGGTACAAATAGAATTTGATATGAAATCAGTGGATGCGTATAGAAATCAGCGATAAAGAGCTGCTTTATTGCAGTCTTTATCGCTTTTGTGAATCAGGTGTCTATCTTACTGTTGTCCAGATAATTGCCGGTTCTTGATTCTTGATGGCATTCTCCTTTAGTGCCACAAGTTGCCCGTTATTTACACGCCAGTGGTAGACATCCATGCTAGTCGGTATGGTTTCATTCGGTTCTTTATCGGCATTACCAAGTTCACCACGAATATAGTCAAGCATGACCTGGTGATATCTGCCCTGATATCCGAGCTTAAACGCACTTAAGTATTTCTGTTTAAAGTAGTAGATACCATATCTTCCTGGAACGCCGTTAAACGAAGCGATTGTGGCCTGACAGATGTAGTCGCCAAATGGATTAGGTTGTGCCGCGCAATTAAAGCTAACATCCGGGAGCTGTTTTTTTAGATCATCCTCTGTGATGAATGAGCTTAAGGCCTTTAAGTGAATATCCATCACATCGCCACCCTTAATCTTCAGGATTGTGATATCAGCAAAGCGTTGCCCATCGGTGACAAAGACCATCCAAAACGCAGGTGCGGCCAGAATGATCGTGATAAGAAAGGCCTTAAAATGTTTGTTTTTAATTCTCATGAATTGCCGCTTTATTTGCAGGGTGGACAAGTTTTTCTCTATCCACTATTCCGATAAACGATGGATGTTCAACCCATCAAAAATGTGCTGAACCTCTCCCGGTTAAGGGAGAGGTTTACACCATTACTTATTGGCGCGATTTTCGATGAGGTGATCAACCACCGATGGATCGGCAAGTGTTGAGGTATCGCCTAGGGTATCAATCTCATTTGCAGCAATCTTGCGAAGAATACGACGCATGATCTTGCCCGAGCGGGTTTTGGGTAGCCCTGGTGCCCATTGAATAATATTGACTTTGGCAATGGGGCCAATCTCTTTACGTACTAGTGCGATGAGTTCGGCCTTAAGCTCATCAACATACTCTTCACCACCCATCAGCGTGACATAGGCGTAGATGCCCTGGCCTGTGATCTCATGTGGATATCCGACAACCGCTGCCTCTGCAACCTTCGGATGCAGAACCAATGCAGATTCGATCTCAGCAGTACCCAAACGATGGCCTGAGACGTTTAATACATCATCAACCCGGCCGGTGATCCAGTAGTAACCATCTTCGTCACGACGTGCGCCGTCACCAGTGAAGTAGTAACCCTTATACATTGAATAATAGGTGTCGTAATAACGCTGGTGATCCCCAAAGAGGGTACGCATTTGTGAAGGCCACGGAAATTTAATCGCAAGATTACCGCTGGCAGGATTACCGTCGATCTCATTACCTTGATCATCCAGCAGCACAGGTTGTACACCAAAGAACGGGCGAGTTGCTGATCCTGGCTTCAATGCAGTCGCACCTGGTAATGGGGTCAGCATGTGTGCGCCGGTTTCAGTTTGCCACCAGGTATCAACGATTGGACAACGACCGCCACCCACAACGCGGTTATACCACTCCCATGCTTCAGGATTGATCGGCTCACCCACAGTTCCTAACAGGCGCAGATTTGAGAGATCGTGTTTAGAGACAAACTCTTCACCTGCCGCCATCAATGCGCGGATTGCAGTTGGTGCAGTATAGAAGGTTGATACATTATGTTTGGCACATACCTGCCAGAAACGACCTGCATCAGGATAGGTTGGCACACCTTCAAACATTAGACTGATCGCGCCGTTGGTCAGAGGGCCATAAACGATGTAGCTGTGGCCAGTCACCCAACCGATATCAGCAGTACACCAGTAAACCTCACCCTCTTTGTAATCAAAAACGGTTTTATGCGTCATTGCGGCCTGGAGTAGATAACCGCCTGTGGTATGCAGAACACCCTTTGGTTTACCGGTAGAACCGGAGGTGTAGAGGATGAATAACGGGTCTTCGGCATCCATCTGCTCAGGCTCGCAGACTGGATCTGCGGTTGCCATCGCTTCGTGATACCAAACATCGCGGCCTTCAGTCCAGTTCACCTCTTCGCCACCACGCTTAACAACAATCGAGGTGTGAACATTGGGACAGTTATCCAGAGCCTTATCGGCATTCATTTTTAGTGGCAGGGCTTTCCCGGTACGAATGGATTGATCTGCGGTGATCAGACATTGGCAGTCAGAATCGAGGATCCGATCCTTCAAAGCATCTGGTGAGAATGCGCTAAATACAATCGAATGAACAGCACCGATGCGGGTACAAGCAAGCATTGCAACAACAGCCTCAGGAATCATTGGCATGTAGATAGAGACACGATCCCCTTTTTTAACGCCACGACCTTTGAGCACGTTTGCAAATTTATTAACATCGGCATGGAGCTCAGCATAGGTGATCTTGCGATCTTCGTCCGGGTTATCACCTTCCCAGATCAACGCTGTTTGGTCAGCGCGAGTTTCAAGATGGCGGTCAAGGCAGTTGTACGAGACGTTGAGTTTACCGCCTTTAAACCATTCAATATGGAGATCTTCCATAAAGCTCCAGTCGAGAGTCTTGTCCCATTTCTTGAACCAGGTGAGATACTGCTCAGCCTGCTCTGCCCAGAAGCCTTCGGGGTCTTCAACAGAGTGTTTATACATCGCCTGATATTGCTCATCAGTGATGTTGGCTTGTGCAGCAAAGTCAGCCGGTACTTCATAGACCTTAGACGTAGACATAGTTACTATCCTCCAGTTATTAATTGATATTCACGTTTCTCTGCTATCTCAGCTTATCTTCTTGTATCTGCGCCTATCTGGTCAGGAGAGGCTGATATGAGTGCTCTTTTTATCTAACAGTTATGTCGTGATAGACCTAAAAATGGTGTCCATAATCCAAATGCTTGAATTAAAGACGATATAACAAATCTTTTACCGGCAGTTGTTTCTCTGTTCTCTCTGCCAGTTGTGCTCCAAATAGTTCTCCCGCAGCTAATGCATCGCTTAGGGCATTGTGTGCCTGATATTGCGGAAGATTATACCGCGTCCTGAGGTTAAAAAGCCGCAATTCGTTCCCGCTGTAGGCTCCGCCTTGTCGCTCCATACTCCTTTTTGCAATCATTTGAGTATCAATGACCGGTATCAGAAACCCACCCCCAAACTCACGTTGGCACGCCTTTTCGATAAACGAAAACTCAATCACTGCATGGTGAGCAATGATGATCTTCCCGGCGAGTTTCTCAAGTAGCTGCTGTAATGCCTCTTTTAGTCTCTTACCTTGTGCCACCTGATCGTGGGTGAGTTGATGGATCACCACACTCTCTTCACTCAATGACTGCTCTGTTTGCACTATCTGGTGCCATGCAGTGCTTAGATGAATCATATCGCCCTTCATCTCAACCAGACCGATGCTGATCATTGCGTCTTCGTTGGCGTTTAGTCCGGTTGTTTCCAGATCGATTGCAACATAGTCAGCCTCACGGCAATCTGTGTTCAAATCATGAAACGGAACCGAGAGATACGCTTTTAAAACCTCATTTTCTGTACGTTTCAACAGGCGCTTCCGACGCATCTCTAGCGAAAGCAGCTTCTCAAAAAACATCAGTAAAAACGTCCTGTTTGATAACGCTGCTCAAGAGTCTCCTGCATGGTCGTGATTACCGAAAACGCATCCTTAATATGACTTCGCTCAAGTTTGGATAATGAATCGGGAGCGACATAGTTATCGACAATCTTTCCGTTTCGCAACTGATGCATCTGATGCCTTGCCCTGAGCATTGAGACAAATTCATAGGCATCTTCAAGATCTTCCGCGCCACCACGCGAAAGGTCGCGTGTCTCGGCGGCGGAGTGCAGGCGCTCTAAGGTGTTAATCTCAGGCAGTCCGACCGAAAGCGCATAGACTCGTGCAAGATCGATGATCGGTAACAATCCACGACGTTTTAAGTTTACGGTGTTGTCATGTTCGCCATCATGGATCATCACTAGGTTACGGAAAAAGCCTAGCGGCGGCTTGTTCTGTAGTGCATTCGCAGCCATATAGGCGAGGAAGATACGGTTATCCTGCGTCTGCTTTAGAACCTCGCTATGGAGCTGTTCATAGAGTGTGAACTCACCGCTAATCGGACGCATATCAAAGAAGTTACAGGCAAGCATTAGCGATTTGCGTTCAGGTTTAGTGATCCAGTCATTAAAGTATTGTCGCCAGACCTTATAGGGCTGACGCCATAATGGATTGCTTGCCATCACCTCGCCGGGACAATAGACAAATCCACAGGCATTCATGCCATCAGTTATCAATTTGGCGAGATTCTCAAAGTATTGACCATGTTCGTCGGCGTTATAGTCGTTTGAGATAATGAGCGCATTATCCTGATCGGTATGTACCGTCTGTTCACGTCGGGCATGGGAACCCACTGCCACCCAAACATAAGGCACTGGCGCTTTGCCGATTTTATCTTCTGCAAACTCAATGAGCTTGTGAACAATGGTGTCGGTCACGGAGGAGATCACTTGGCCTAATTGATAAGCACTCACCCCGGACGAGGTCAGATGGAGTTGCAGCTCCGGCAGGTCACGACTTTTAACAAATAGCTCGTCGAGGGTATGACATTTACGAATATCCTCAACCAGGTAGATCGAGTTCGTGTTCTGATATCGAATCAAATCATTAGTGGAGATGATACCTGCAACCTCACCACCCTTAACCACAGGAAGATGGTGAATACCGAGTCGCGTCATGGTGTTGAGTGCTTCAAATCCGGGGGTATCATCCGCGACCTTATGGAGGTTGCGGGTCATGATCTCGCTAATCGGTTTATTCGCATCAAGCCCTACAGCAATCACACGGGTGCGAAGGTCACGATCGGTTGCTAATCCAATCAGCTTTTTGTCTTCAATAATCAGCAACGAAGAGACACGATTCTCGGTCATGATATTCGCAGCTTCACGAATCGAGATGGTTGGTGGTGCCGTAACAGCTGCACGACGAATCAATGAACCCACCTCAACATTCATCAGACTGGAGCCTGAAGTGGGTGATGATTGCAACGACTTTATCGCTTTGCGTAGCCGATCTCGGAGGGTGTTATTAAAATGCTCGTTAAACTCGAGATTATCCTTGCGTAACGCCTCAAACTGTTCGCAGGGGAGGGAATAAAAAAGACTATCCTCAACCGTGACACCACGAACATCTGCGCCCAGATCAGAGTCCGCTTCATCCTGACAGTGTGATGAACAGATTTCACCCTCTGCAAATTTGTGCAGTAATTTGCCCTGCTTGTCCCGATACTCAACAGCTCCGGTTCGAACGACATAGAGATTCATATCGTTTTGACCTTCTGGCGGAAATGAGGTGCCACGGCGCAAATAACGAACCGTTAGCATTTTTGGCAGACGAACCAACACCTCTTCGGGCAATGTCTCGAAGGGTGTATGAGCTGCCATGAACTCTTTTATCTCTTTTAGTTCAACTTCCACGATTTGAGATCATCTTATATTTAAGAACATTCACCTCACTGACACAGAACTCAAATCAGATGAGCTCAAATGTCACAAAACCAGGCCAGGATCTGTTGCTCTGTTGTGTTGATTAAATGCTTAAAACAAAGCTGATTTGTTTTATACACTCTTTGAAAAAAGACCGCGCCCTGCCCAATAGCAGGGTGCGGTTATAAGGGCCAGGAAACCTGTTAGTGTCTATTGGTATCGGAGTCGCCTAACTCATCTCTATTTTATTGCCGATATGACATTAAACTCAGAGCTAGTGTTTTGTTATGCGACTCCGACACCTACACCAATGTTTTTTCTTAATGGCCTGTCGCTTCACCAGCGCCGCGAGGTACACGAATGTCCTCTACAAGATGCTGGATATGCTCTGGAGGTGGTTCTGAGATTTTTGATACACCATAGGCAACTGCAAAGTTGACCAATGCACCAACAGCACCAAAGGCGTTAGGTGAAATACCAAAGAACCAGTTAGCCCCCATGTCGCCCAGGAATGAAGTACCAGGTATGAACATGATGCCCTTGTGCTGGAACACATAGAGCATGGTGACACCGATACCTGAACTCATACCCCAGATAGCCGCAGTACTACCAATCTTCTTGCCGAAGATACCCATCATCAGAGCTGGGAAGATGGAAGCAGCAGCCAGACCGAACGCAATTGCTACGGTACCAGCGGCGAACCCTGGTGGGTGCAGACCAAAGTAACCGGCCAGTGCGATGGCGCCAGCCATAGCAAAGCGACCCGCCATTAGCTCATTCTTCTCTGAGATATCAGGCTTGAATACACCCTTGAGCAGGTCATGTGAGATAGCTGAGGAGATAGCCAGCAGCAGACCCGCAGCTGTAGACAGTGCAGCAGCAAGACCACCGGCAACTACGAGTGCAACAACCCAGTTAGGCAGGTTTGCGATCTCAGGGTTAGCCAGTACCATGATGTCACGGTCAACCTTAGTCATCTCATTGCCTTTCCAGCCATAAGACTCAGCCTTCTTCGCCATCTCAGGGTTCTTATCGTTGTAGTACTGGATGCGACCGTCGCCGTTCTTATCTTCATACTTCAGAAGACCGGTCTTCTCCCAGTTCTTGAACCATTGAGGAGCATCAGCATAAGCCAGGTTACCTTCAGCGGCACCGATTTCACCGACCTGAATCGTGTTCATCAGGTTTAGACGAGCCATTGCGCCAACAGCAGGTGCTGTGGTGTAGAGGATCGCGATAAAGACTAATGCCCAGCCAGCAGATGCACGAGCATCAGCAACCTTAGGTACAGTGAAGAAACGAACGATAACGTGTGGCAGACCAGCAGTACCAATCATCAGGGTCAGGGTGTAGACAAACATGTCCAGTTTTCCTGACATTGTTGATGTGGTATAGCTCTTGAAGCCAAGGTCGGTGACCACCTGATCAAGCTTGTCCAGCATCGATACCCCGGAGGCAACATCAGTACCACCCAGACCCAGTTGTGGGATTGGGTTACCAGTGATGTTCAATGAGATAAAGATAGCAGGTACGGTGTAGGCGAAGATCAGAACTACATACTGTGCGATCTGGGTATAGGTAATACCTTTCATACCACCAAGTACTGCATAGACAAATACGATACCCATACCGATGAACAGACCAGTGTCATATGAGGTTTCAAGGAAGCGTGAGAACGCAACACCGATACCCTTCATCTGACCGATTACATAGGTAATAGAGGCCAGAATCAGACAGATAACCGCCACGATACGTGCAGTTTGTGAGTAGTAGCGATCACCGATGAACTCAGGCACAGTGAACTTGCCGAACTTACGCAGGTAAGGTGCAAGCAGCATCGCCAGAAGCACATAACCACCGGTCCAACCCATCAGGAATACCGATGCGCCGTAGCCGTTAAAGGCGATCAGACCCGCCATGGAGATGAATGATGCGGCAGACATCCAGTCAGCACCGGTCGCCATACCGTTGGCAACAGGGTGGATACCCTTACCAGCCACATAGAATTCGCCAGTGGTTCCAGCTCGTGCCCATATCGCAATACCGATATAGAGCGCAAACGTCGCACCAACGACGATGTATGTTAATGTTTGTAGATCCATAGATTACCCCTTAGTCTTCGTGGACGTCGTATTTACGATCTAACTGACCCATCTTCTTCGCATAGTAGAAGATCAAAATCAGGAACACGTAGATTGAACCTTGCTGGGCAAACCAGAAACCTAGCTTGTACCCTCCGAGTGAAATGCTATTCAAAATATCTGCAAACATAATTCCTGCGCCATAGGAGACCAGGAACCAGATAATCAGACATTTCGTCAGCAATCTCACATTTTCTGCCCAGTATTTGGCAGCATTGTCAGATGTTGACATCGTTTCTCTCCTCTTTATGTGTGGCATTTATATAAAGTTTTTTTACACAACAATTCAGATGCCACCTGAATGTTGTTTCTGCTATTTTGATATGCAGACTATCCTGTCTTTATATCAATTCATTACAACTGATAGTCGAGTGCAATACGCGACTGTAGTTTTCTGGCCTGTCGTAACGCCTCTTTAAGGATGCGTCGCTCTAGGTCATTAATCTTGTCGGGATCGAAGTAGTTACTCAGTCGTTCCCCTTTCTCTTTTTGTTCATGATGGTTCTTCATGCGTAATAGCTGAAGAAACTGATACGCTTCGATCCAGGTCTCGGCATCATCCTTTTTCAGGCTTTTGGTCTTTGCCGCAGCTCTGAAGCGCTCAATGGTGTTTGTTTTGTCAACTTTCGTGGCAAACGCATAGATACGGGCACCATCAATAAAGGGGGTTACACCATGAAGTTTCAGGTTGATAGAGTTTGGATGATCTTTTTTATTCGAAACCTTGATATCTCCGAATAATCCTAATGGCGGACGGTTTTGCAAACTGACCGCAGCCATTTGATGTCTAAAGCGACTATTGAATGCAACCTTATCGGTGAGCCAACTGCGTAAGTCGTTTGCATGGGTGTCATCACCATAAAGAACGCGATAATCGAAAAAGATAGAGGCTTTTAGAAGGTGTTCAGGCGTTCCTTGGTCAACCCAGTTGGTAAAGCGGCTTTTCCACTCATCAATGCTAAGGCAGCACTCAGGGTTGCTGGCCATTATGTTTCCGGGGCAGAGAGGGAAACCAACCTTGTCGAGTGCGTTGTTGATCTTTTTCGCAAGCGGTAATAGCTGCTCACGAATTCTATTTGCATGCTCTTTATTATCTGCTTCAAAGATAATTCCATTGTCCTGATCAGTTTTTAATGTTTGCTCAAACCGACCCTCACTTCCAAAGGCAAGCCAGGTGAATTTAATATCCGTTGGATGGTCTTGAAGAACAAGCTCAATCACTCTTCGTGTGGTGTTGTCGTTAAGTTCAGTAATGAGCTGCATTAGTTGTGCAACGGACGCGCCTTGAGCCAGCATCTGATCAGCAAGCCAATGGACATCATTTTCGAGCTTGGCCAATGCTTTAATCGACTCTGCACTGGTGATAGAGCGACTGAGATTAACCAGTCCAATACGTTGCAGCGAAAAGAGATTGCGTTCGGAAAGTACACCGGTTAACCGATTATGATTATCAACAACAATCAGATGGCCGATACCGGTGCGTGTCATCATCAATGCGGCTTCGTGAGCCGGAGCATTTGGCGACAGGGTTAACAGCTCTTTCGACATGACCTGTTCAATTGGAGTATCAAGATCAATCTGAGGAAGTGCGATGCGCTCAAGTACATCGTGTAGAGTAATGATTCCAATCGGGTGGTGTTCACTGTCAGCTATCACCATGCTACCGATATGCTCATCACGCATGATCTCTAAAACCGCTCGGATGGATGTCTCTGCACCACAGTAGACTGGGCGGCGTTGAATCAGATTCTTTACCGTTGTATCAAGACTCACTGAATCTGTGGTTTTGCTTGCAGAATCGAGTTGCATTGAGCGAAGGGTTGAATCGAGCAGGTTTGCCATACGGCGAGTGCAGAAGTCATTAAAAACGCTGCTCTGTTTTAACAGATACTCAAAATCTGCCCGCTTTAATTCAAAACAGAAGGTATCCTCAATGGCGCGACTTGTCAGGCGAACCGAGCGTTTGTTTAACAGTGCGCCAACAGGAAAACACTCTCCCTTGACCAGCTCCCACATTCCCTCTTTATCGGATTGTTTGCTCTCCCCGCGAACGCGACCGAGCTTGATGATATAGAAATTTTCAGCAGGACCATCCTCAGGGCCGATGATGACCTCATCCTTGGCGTAGAAGCGTTGAGTGAGGCGTTTGGCCAGATAATCGATATGCACAGAAGACATCTGATCAAAGGGCGCATGTTGCCCCAGGAAGTCAGTGATCTGTGTTAGTGAAATATCGCTCATCAGTTTTGTTATTGTTTTACCCTATGAATTAGGGTGATCTGAGAGCAATAATGGTGCCAAACAGTGATTATAATAAAATCAATAGGTTATATGATCTGTTGGTTATGAAAGTGTTACGCATCGTATCAATGTGTTACCAAACGTAACGTAACATTTCGTAACACATTGATGTATGACACGCTGACAGTGCAGTGATAATCGACCCAAGACGATGTAACGAAACCGTCCTATTTCTTACGGGGGATATTGTATCGCTGTCGCCTCTCCCACAGGGTTTTGCGACTGATCCCGAGCTGTTTGGCCAGTTCTGTTTCGCTCATTTGCGCTTCATGCTCCAGCACGAATTGAATGAAATACTCATCCAGGGTCTGAGCCTGATTTGATGTGGATTGTGAATGCTCTTTTTTATTGCCAGGGATCGAGAGTTCCGAAACCCTTACCGTATCAAAGTCGGTCAGGATCACAGCGCGTTCGATGACATTTTCCAACTCGCGTACATTTCCCGGCCAGTGGTATGCCATCAGTGCATCTCGTGCATCAGCGCTGAGATGCATCAGGTTTCGATTGAGGTTAGCGCAGCTCTTTTGAAGCAGGTGAGTGGCAAGCGCAATAATGTCGTTTCCTCGCTCACGAAGTGGGGGTAGCTCGATCTCCATCACATTAAGGCGGTAGTAGAGATCGCCTCTGAATGTGCCTTCATCGACTCGTTGTTTGAGATCTCGATTGGTTGCGGCGATGAGTCGAACGTCTACGATGCGTGACTGATTTGAACCGACACGCCGGATCTCCTTTTCCTGGAGTACACGTAGCAATCTTGCCTGTGCCTCCAGTGGGAGTTCTCCAATCTCATCTAAAAACAGAGTTCCTCCATCAGCGGCCTCTATCAGGCCAATATGGGTCTCATGCGCGCCTGTAAAGGCTCCTTTTTCATGCCCAAAAAGCTCAGATTCAATCAGGTTGTCTGGGATCGCGGCACAGTTCACTGTGATAAATGGGGCGTTATTGCGAGGACTACTTTTATGGAGTGCTCTAGCTACCAACTCCTTTCCAGTTCCCGATTCACCAAGAATGAGCGAAGTTGCATCAGTTGGTGCCACTTTGTGTATTTTTGAGTAGACCTCTTGCATTGGCTCTGAATCACCAATCATTCCGATGTCGGGATAACAATGGAGCAGTTCTCGTTTAAGCAGTTTATTTTGCAATGCAAGTTTACGCTGTTCGAGAATGCGATTAACTGTAATGATCATCTCATCGTGATTGAAGGGTTTGGCAATATAATCGGCCGCTCCTTTTTTCATCGCCTCAACCGCAGATTCAACGCTGGCATAACTTGTCATAATTAACACTGGGATTTCATCAGCAAGGTTGATCATTGCGGTGCCTTCGTCACCGGGAAGGCGAAGATCAGAAATGATAAGGTCGTAACTTGAGATTGGTTTAAGTCTTGCCTCTTCAACTGATGAGGTCTCATCCACATCAAACCGATGGCGTTCGAGAAGTCTTCTCAAGGAAGAGCGAATGATCGGTTCATCTTCAACAATTAATATTCTGCTCATCTATTCATCCATTAATCATTTGTTGGCGGGTGAGTCTTTTGAAGACGAATGATAAAGGTTGTGCCTGCATCAGGTTCTGATTCAAAGGTAATGGTTCCAGAGTGCTCCTGAATAATGTTATATACCATTGGTAAGCCAAGACCTGTCCCTTTTCCTGCAACCTTGGTTGTAAAGAAAGGGTCAAAGATACGGCTACGATCATTCCTGTTAATGCCGACACCTTCATCAGAAACGGCGATACGAATCATGTTGTCCTCTTCGTAGCTTTCGATAATCACCTCATCGCCAGGGCTGGAGGCATCGCAGGCATTACTGAAAAGATTTACAAAAACCTGGATCAATCGTTGTTGTTCACCGAGCACAAAGTGCTCATCAAGCGTTCGATTGATAAACTTGATAGCCTTGCCACCACGACTAAGGCTGATTAATCGTTGCGCCTCTTCAACGATATGGTTTATCGGTAATGATACCGGAGTGCTATCAATGCTATTACCGCTATGGCTAAAGCTAACCAGTGACGAGACAATGTTAGTGATACGTTCAGTTTGGGTCAGTATTTGCTTAATATTCTCCCGATAAAAATCATCCAAATCATTCTCTTGCAGGATCTCCTGAGCAAGACAGGAGATGCCGGTTACCGGATTGCCAATCTCATGGGCAACACCTGCGGCCAGGCGGCCGATAGAGGCAAGCCGCTCGCTATGCGCCAGTTCATCTTCAAGCAGGTGTAGCTCTGTCAGATCCTCCATCAGAACTACGGTTCCGTGATCCTCACCTTCGGTTTTGCTGCCGGGGTCATCAATCGCTGCACGTTGGAGATTAAAGACCCGTTGCTCACCCTGATGTTTAAGATGGAGTTTTCGAAGTTGGGACTCTTCACTTTTAAGAAAGCCATGTAACAAACCAGACCAAGGCTCTGGTAGTTGTGATATCTCTTGCCCAACCGCCTGAATCTTGCTCAGAGTGGTCATTTGGGTCATTACACGATTCCAGTTAATTATGGTTCCATCCGGGCCGACGGTACAAACACCCATCGGCAGGTCTTCAAGCACCTGACGGTGATAGCGTCGCAGGCGGTCAAGCTCACCAGCAACACCTCGTAGCTGTGTTCGTGATTCGGCTAACTGCTGCTCTACAAATCGCACAGTATCCGCAATTGCGGTTCGGGCTGAAGAGTCCATTTGCAGTCGCTCTTCAACAATCATTCGTGCCAGCATCGGACCGACAAGACCAGAGAGGTTTCGGCTTATTCGGGTTCTGACTCTTGTAAGGTCGGCGGGTTTTAGTTGAGTATGCGTCAGACCGAGATCAGCCAAGGCTCGGTTAACCTCATGGTTCGCCATCTCCACGCCGGTGATCTTTGCTAACTGCTCTTCAAACTGCTGGATTGATGTTGCATAGGGAATACCCTCAGGTGGTTGAATATTATATCTGCAGCAAGCCTCGGCGGCTTCATGCTCCTCTTTACTGTGTATGGTTTTTAGTGAGACCAAAACAAACAGTATGCTGTTAATACCAAGAGAGAGCAGGGTGCTAAATGTTAGAGGGTCAAGTGTTGTTGATGTTAATGATAGCTCACTACTCAAGATGCCAGCATTCTCAAGCAGAGGTAATAGCTGTGTCATTGCCCAGATGGTGCCTCCACCTAATAGCCCGGCGATAAATCCACTTCGAGTTGCCCGACGCCAGTAGAGTAGACCGACGATGCCCGGTAAAAACTGAGCGACAGCAATAAATGAGATCAGACCAATCTGAACCAGACTTTGGTTTGTCTCCAGCAGTAGGTAAAACGCATATCCTGCCGAGATGATGAAGATGATCAGGATCCGCCGTCCCCACAATAACCAGCGGTAGATATTGGTTTCGGGTGTTAATGCCGGTGGGAAACTCGCAGGTAATACCAAATGGTTCATACACATTGCAGCGAGTGCGAGTGTTGTGACGATGATCATTGCACTTGCCGCAGAGATCCCGCCAATGAAGGTGATCATCGGCATTACGGGCGATTCGCCATTGAGCGTAATACCAAGCACATACAGATCGGCAGGCATATTGAGATCCAGAGCCATACCCGCCCATAAAATTGGCGGAATTGCGATATTTAACAGCAGTAGAAAGAGTGGAAAAGCCCAGCTTGCGAACTTTAATGATTGCTCATTATTATTCTCCACAAAGATCATGTGAAACTGCCGTGGTAATAGAAACGCTGCGGCAAAAGAGAGCAAGAGAAGGGTTGTCCATGGTCCTTCACGCACCGGTTGCTGTAGTTTATTGAGTGCCTCAGGATTTTCAGCCAGCCATTTAGAGAGGCCATCAAAGCCATCAAAAACGCCGAAAACAGCAAACAGTCCCACCATGATCAACGCCAGTAGTTTGATTAACGATTCAAATGCAATCGCTGAGACCAGGCCTTCATGCTTCTCGCGTGGCGAGATATGGCGTGCACCAAAGAGGATTGCAAATAGCGCTATGGTGACGCAGAAACCAAGGGCGATGGTTCCAGGGGTATTCTCTTGAGACATCGCCGTTAAAGAACCCGTGACTGCGCGGATTTGAAGCGCAATATAGGGCAGAGAGCCGGTAATCATAAACAGTGTAACCAAGACCCCAGCGAGCTGACTGTGATAGCGAAATGCAAAAAGGTCTGCCAAAGATGAGAGTTGATACTCTCGGGTTAATCGCAGGATCGGCTGTAGCAATACGGGTGTAAGCGCAAAGGCAAGAGTGACCCCGAGATAGATCGTAATAAAGTTGAACCCTTGAGTTTGTGCAAAGCCGACACTGCCATAATAGCTCCATGAGGTCGCATAAACGCCTAGAGACAAGGTATAGGTGAGTGGGTGACGAACCAGTTTTTCCGGTATCCAGCGTTTTTCAACAGCAAAGGCCACCAGAAAAAGCAGGCCAAGATAGGAAACACCAGCAAGGAAAAGTTGCCAGATCTCAAAAGTCATTGTCGTGAATGACTCCGCTGTTGAATAAAGATGAAGAAGATCAAGACAGACCAGATGATATAGAGGGTGTACCATTCGGCATCATCGGCTACCCACCAGTAGATTAGCGGCGAGATAAATAGTAGTAAGCCGAATAGAAAGAGGATAATGACTCTATCTACCGAGATATCAATGTCATATGGCTTGTTCATAGGTGTAGCTTAACCGAAACCGTTACGAAATGTAACAAATTGAAGGGTTTAGGAAAACTGAAATATGCTCAAACTGGATCAACGTCTGCAAAATGATACCCACACACTGGGAACGCTTAATACCATGAGGTTGTTACTCCATAAAAACGCCGAGGTGCCTTGGTTTATTCTGGTGCCAGAGACCGATGCTATCGAGTTATGTGATCTCAGTGTCGAACAACACCAGGCATTAATGACAACCGCGAATTCACTATCACGCTTTATTCGTGAGTATTTTAACTGCGACAAAATCAATGTTGCTGCTATCGGGAATATTGTCAGTCAACTTCACCTCCATGTGATTGGACGCTATAAGGATGACTATGCCTGGCCAGCAGTAGTGTGGGGTGTGGATAGCTCAGAGACATACACTGATGATCGCATAAGCCAGATCTCGGCGGCGTTAAAAGCGTTCTTTTTAGATCAACTTCATTCATAAAAGGGTGTTTTTGATGACGAAGCCTGCGATCACTTCTGTACAATAGTCAGATGCTTGAACTATTTCTTCTGATATCCATCGTTGCGATCGCCTATACATGGTACAACGGCGTCGCGGCTAAAGAGATTGCGACCTTTCACGCGAAGCTATTGTGTGACTCGCGTGGTTTTCTGGTTTTGGATCAGACGGTGGCACTTAAAAGAGTGCGTTTGAAGCGCGATAGCCGTGGGCATGTACACCTTAAACGTGATTACTCGTTTGAGTATACCGATGATGGTGATAATCGGCTGACTGGTGCCGTCGCGGTGATGGCGGGCTATGTCATTGGCTCACGTTTGTCCAAGGAGGAGTTGGTTCACTGATGTCGAAATCGTTTCATCATTCTTCAGTTGCCTCAAGGATCCTGCAACTCCCGGTTCACCTTGCTAATCAGATCGCCGCTGGTGAGGTGATTGAGCGTCCGGCTTCGGTCATTAAAGAGCTTGTTGAGAACAGTATCGATGCGGGTGCAACTCAGATCGATATCAGTGTTGAGGCGGGTGGAACGCTATTGATTAAGGTGATTGATAACGGGGTTGGTATTCATCGGGATGATCTGCTGATAGCGCTCTCGCCTCATGCTACCAGCAAGATTCGTCAAACAGAGGATTTAGAGGAGCTATTAACGCTCGGTTTTCGTGGTGAAGCGTTGGCAAGTATTTCATCGGTTGCGCGGATCAAGTTACAAAGTCGTCAGGCAGATGATCAAAGCGGTTGGTGCGTCGGCACCGGCATTGAGGAGGCGATCCCCACTGCGATTCCGGTTGGAACTCATATTGAGGTTCGAGAGCTGTTCTACAACACCCCCGCAAGAAAACGATTCTTACGCACCGAACGCACGGAGTACCTTCAGGTTGAGGAGATTGTACGTCGTCTCATCCTGAGCCATTTTGAGTGCGGTTTTAGCTTTAACAACAATGGTAAAGCGCTATTCAACCTGCCGATTGCCGATAGTGATGCCAAACGCGAGTCGCGTGTCCGAAAGCTGTTTGGGAAACGATTTATTGAAAGTAGTCGCACCATCGAATATGAGGTTGATGGTCTGTCTCTGCACGGTTGGATAGGTCAGCCGGGTTATTCGTTGAGCCAGAGTGACCGTCAGTATGTCTATCTTAATGGCCGCACGGTGAAGGATCGGGTGATCTCACATGCACTGCGTCAAGCCTACAACAACTATCTCGATCCCGGTCGCCATCCGAGCTATCTACTCTATTTTCAGATCGATCCGATGATGGTGGATGTGAATGTCCATCCGACAAAACATGAGGTTCGCTTTCGTGATGCACGACGCATTCACGACTTTCTTGCAGCATCCATGAATGCTGCACTTGCAGACAACTCATTCGAGCCGGAGCAACACAACAAAACAGAAACGGATACAAACCTGCATCGCTATAATGACCCGGATATGGTGCGTCAAACGCTTCCCCACTATCTTTCAGACGGACGGGGAAGCTATCACCATGAGCGTACATCAACACAGGCCTACTCTTCGCAACGCGCAGATCATCAACTTCATCTCATTGATGGACGATTCATGATCGTGAATGAGCCAACCCCATTGATTATCGATATGTACACCATGCATCACGATCATTTGGCTCAACGGTTCTCGGCCGCACTCAAGGGTGAACCCCTGGTATCCCAGCCGCTGCTTTTCCCACTCAGCTTCTCACTAGAGACGAGTGAACAATCGGTGATTGAATCGATACTGCCACAGCTCCTTAAACTTGGGTTTGACCTCTCCATCGAAAAACAGACCATTACGCTTCGGCAGATGCCTGAACTACTGCGTGGTATTGAGCCACAACAACTGCTGAAACAGCTATCCAACACCCATGGAGATCTCATCGAATCCATAGTGTGTTGTGCACAAGCGCTGCCCCAACTAAATAACCAGGCTCAGCTATTCAATCTGATCCATCGATATGGTTTTAATAATCTTGAGGCAGTAATCGAAGCAGGTTATGCCAAGGTGTTGAGCGCCGAAGTGATCCAAAGGCTATTTGAAGATGAGTAGTTCAGAGCAACCGATCATCTTTATGATGGGGCCTACTGCTTCTGGCAAGACCGATCTCGCATTTCGATTGGTCGATGAAAAGCAGTGCGAGATTATTAGCGTTGATTCGGCAATGATCTACCGCACTATGGATATCGGTACAGCCAAGCCTGATGCTGCAACTCTCAAACAGTATCCACATCATCTTGTCGATATTCTCGATCCGGCTGAGAGCTACTCCGCAGCACAGTTTCGGCAGGATGCTTTAACACTGATTGAAGCGATCCACGCTCGAGGAAAGGTTCCACTGCTCGTTGGCGGTACCATGCTCTACTATCGGGCATTAGAGTATGGGCTCTCGGAACTACCACCAGCCGATGAGAAGATAAGGGTCGCCATCGAATCTGAAGCGGCGAACCACGGCTGGGAGTATATCCATCAGCAGTTGCAACAGGTTGATCCCGAGTCAGCACAGCGCATACATCCAAATGATCCGCAACGGCTTCAGCGCGCACTTGAGGTCTATAGGCTCACCAATATTCCGATGAGTGAGCATTGGCATCGACAACAGAGCCAGCAACTAAGATATCCGATCACCAAACTCGCACTTGCTCCTGAGGAGCGCTCCACACTGCATCAGCGAATTGAGCAACGATTTGACTGGATGCTGGAACATGGATTTATCGAGGAGGTCGAAGGTCTGCGACAGCGTGGCGATCTCCATTTGGAACTTCCTTCGATCCGTTGTGTCGGATATCGGCAGATTTGGCAGTACCTTGATGGCGAATTCAGCCTAGAGGAGGCAAGGCTAAAAGCGATTGCCGCGACAAGGCAACTGGCAAAGAGGCAGTTTACATGGCTTCGGGGGGAGAAAAATTTACGCTGGTTTGACGCATTAGCCGATAATTTAGCTAATATGGTTATTAAAACTTTGGAAAGTCAGGGGTTCTAGCGCTATCATAGTAACTGTGAGCTTGTATTCTACGATATCGGACTCACTATAACGATTACTAAATGTTATAAACCATTTTTTTAATTTATTTTTTTATTCTTTTTTACGGCGCCTGTTGCGCCAATAATAACAAAAGGAGCACTACGATGAGTAAGGGGCAAGCACTTCAGGATCCATTCTTAAATGCCCTTAGAAAGGAGCGGGTACCCGTTTCAATCTATTTGGTAAATGGAATTAAACTCCAAGGGCAGGTCGAGTCATTTGATCAATTTGTTGTTCTACTTAAAAACTCGGTTAGTCAGATGGTCTACAAACATGCGATTTCGACAATCGTACCTGCTAGAAATGTAAAACTCAGCTTTGCTGATGTGGAGCAAGATGGCGACAATCAGAAGTCGGACTACTAATCAAAAATTATGACATTCAGGTAACCTGTCGTAGTGATTTCACTTTTAGCCTCTAATGAGGCCGGCAGGTCATCCCATTCACAACATCTATCCCATAATCTCTTATTTAATAAGGCTTAAGCATCGTGTTTGAACGCCCCCGTTCGGGTGAAATGGCACTTCTGGTTCATCTGAATATTACGTCAGAATCTGAGCGTGAAGATCTCTCGGAGTTTCGTGATCTGGCAATCTCTGCCGGTGCTGAGGTTGTCGATATTGTGACCGGTGCTCGACACAGCCCGGAGTCAAAATACTTTGTTGGTAGTGGCAAGGCGGAAGAGATCAGCGAAAAGGTTAAAGCACATGGGGCAGAGGTCGTGTTGGTTAACCATGCACTGACACCATCGCAGGAGCGAAACCTTGAAAAGCTGATTGAGTGTCGGGTTCTGGATCGAACCGGTTTGATACTCGATATCTTTGCCCAGCGGGCGCGTTCTCATGAAGGTAAGCTCCAGGTGGAGCTGGCGCAGCTAAAACACCTGATGACCCGATTGGTTCGTGGTTGGACTCATCTTGAACGCCAAAAGGGTGGTATCGGCCTACGAGGACCCGGTGAAACGCAGTTGGAGACTGATCGTCGATTAATTGGTGATCGCCTCAAACAGCTTAATCGTCGACTGCAAAAAGTGCAGCAGCAGCGTGAGCAGAGCCGCAAAGGGCGGCGTAAAGCGGAAGTTCCGACGATTGCGTTTGTGGGTTATACCAATGCTGGCAAGTCGACACTGTTTAATCGCCTGGCGAATGAGCGTGTCTATGCTGCGGATCAACTCTTTGCAACGCTCGATCCGACACTGCGACGTATTGAATTAACCGATGGCGATCCCATTGTAATAGCCGATACCGTTGGATTTATTCGTCACCTTCCCCATGATCTTGTTGAGGCCTTTAAATCGACACTGCAAGAGACACGGGATGCTGACCTTCTGGTTCATGTGATTGATGCTGGTGATGAGGAGCGGCGTGCAAAGATTGAGCAGGTTCATCTGGTGCTTGAAGAGATAGGCGCCAAAGATGTTCCCTATGTTGAGGTCTATAACAAGATAGATCTGATTGAAGGTAGCTCGGCACGATCGATTGAGGGTAATGATGAGCAACCTGATCGCATCTATCTTTCGGCAATCAGCGGTGAGGGGATTGATATCTTTACCGAGTGGATGCGGCAATATTTTGGCAGCGATAAAAAGCGCTTCAAAATGAAACTGCCACCAAAGAGCGCACGTTTACGTGCAAAGCTTTTTGAGTATGGACATGTTATTGAACAGGGTTATGAAGAGGATGGATACCAACTCATTACCGTTGAAATCAGGTCTCATCAACTGAATCAATTACGCAAGCTGGAAGGGTTTGTTGACGAGTTTATAGTCGAAGAGCAGAACCTGAAATAATTCGTGATACAGGGTGCAGAAGACCAACTAGACTGACACGTGTGTTTGTCATCCAGTTGGGCTAGAATTCGCATTCTGAATCAACTTAACCATTGATACAATTGGAGAGAAAATATGGCCTGGAATGAACCAGGCGGATCCGGCAATAAGGATCCGTGGAGCGGAAATAACAACAACGATCAGGGGCCTCCCGAGATCGATGAGGTTATCCAGAAACTACAAAAGAAGCTGAATGGGATTTTTGGCGGTGGTGGTAAAAGTGGTCAGGGCAACACCTCTGACGATGGTGGTGCAGGTATAGGTAAAGGCGGGTTTGGTGCGATTGTTGTCATCGCGTTGCTTGCTTGGGCTGCATCCGGTTTTTACATCGTTGATGAGGGTAATCGTGGCGTTGTTCTACAGTTTGGTGCGTATAGTACTACCACCGGTCCAGGACTCCATTGGTACCCGCGTTTCATTCAAACCGTTGAACAGGTTGATGTCAGTGGTGTGCGTAGTGCCAAGCTCGGTTATCAGAGCGATGAATCGCTGATGCTGACGCAGGACGAGAACATGATCGATATCAAGTTTGATGTTCAGTATCAGATTAAGACCGATCCAGAGGCTGCACGTGATTATCTGTTTAATGTCCGTGATCCTGATGAGACACTGCGACAGGCAACGGCCAGTGCAGTACGCGAGGTTATCGGTAAGAGCAAGATGGACTTTGTTATCACCGAAGGTCGTAGCATCGTTACCGTTGAGGCTCAGAATCTGTTACAGGAGATGCTTGACTCCTATCAGACCGGCTTGGTGGTTAAACAACTGACCATGCAGAATGCACAAGCACCTCTACAGGTTAAACAAGCCTTTGATGATGTCGTTAAAGCACGAGAGGATTCGGAGCGATTCAAGAACGAGGCAGAAACCTATTCAAACGACATTCTGCCAAGAGCGCGCGGTCAGGCCGCACGTATCCTTGAAGAGGCAAATGCCTATAAAGAGCAGGTGATTGCTGAGGCCGATGGTCAAACCGCACGTTTTCTTAAGGTTTTAACTGAGTATGAGAAAGCTCCTGCGATTACGCGTAAGCGTCTCTATATCGATTCGATGGAGTCTGTATTACAAAACAGCGGCAAGGTGATCATCGATACCAAGTCAGGTAACAATATGCTCTATCTTCCGCTTGATCGTATCCGTCAGGATACAAAAAGAACTCCGACTGAACTTCTCTCTGATAAATCAGGTAATTACACGACGTCGGGCGAGTTGACCAGTATTCGAAACAAGGCAGATAGTGTCATTCGTGAGAATCTACGTCGTAGGGAGGCACGCTAATGAGTCCTGCAAAAATGTTTAGTCTTTTCGCTGCACTTTTTCTACTCTGGCTTGGTAGCATGTCGGTGTTTGTGGTCAACGAAAGAGAGTTGGCAATTAAATTCAGACTGGGTGAGTTTGTTCGAGCTGACTATAAACCGGGACTCTATTTTAAAGTGCCGTTTATTAACAATGTTCGCAAGTTCGACAGTCGTATTTTGACACTTGATGCACCACCGGTGCCGTTTCTGACCTTTGAGAAGAAGAATCTGATTGTTGATTCATTCATCAAATGGCGAATCGATGATGTCGGTACATACTATCGCACGATGCGTGGGCAAGAATCCCGTGCCAGTGAGCGCCTGAGCAAGGTTGTTCAGGAGGGTCTGCGTAATGAGTTTGCCAAGCGTACAATTCAGGAGGCAATCTCAGGTGAACGATCCGAGATTATGGATGTGATGACCTCCAAGATCACCGAACAGGCGAAACAGTTCGGGATTAAGGTGGTTGACGTGCGGATAAAGCGCATTGAGTTACCTGCCGAGGTTTCAGAGTCGGTATTCCAGCGTATGCGTGCTGAGCGTCATCGTGTGGCAACAGACTTACGTTCGCGTGGATCTGAGACAGCGGAGCGTATTCGTGCTGATGCCGATCGCCAGCAAACGGTACTCATCGCCGAAGCCACTCGTGATGCAGAACGTATCCGTGGTGAAGGTGATGGTAAAGCAGCCGACATCTTTGCTAAAGCGTTTGGTAAGAATCAGGATTTCTACCAGCTCTACAGAAGTCTTGATTCATACAAGAAGGTCTTCACCGAGAAGGATGATCTACTCGTCCTTGATGCGGATGCAGACTTCTTCAAGTTCTTTAAGGACGCTTCTGGTAAAAGATAGTAAATTACAACTAGATCTATAATGGATAAGGGGTGACAATGTCGCCCCTTATGCAGGTCTGGTCGAGTGAAAAAGTGAATGATCACAACGATTGAACCTGTTTAAATTTGGTATTGGGGATAGAGCATGTGGGATGATCTTGGCGTGGCATTAGCGCTTGTATTGGTTATTGAAGGACTACTTCCTGCTGTCGCACCACAACTCTATCAACGTGCAGTTGGAGCAATGTGCCGGCTTTCACCACATTCGGTCAGACAGACTGGCGTGATTACAATGGTGTTGGGTGCGGTCTTGCTTTACTTCATCAAAAACTAGAAAAAATATTTAACATGGATCAAAAAGATCACTGGTTATTGCCAGAAGGTATTGATGAGCTTCTCCCGCGTGAGGCTGAGCGTCTTGAGGTAACTCGAAGAGAGTTGCTCGATCTCTATAGCAGTTGGGGATATGAACTAGTCGTTCCTCCATTTGTTGAGTTTGTCGATTCACTGTTAATCGGAACAGGTAGCGATCTCAAGCTGCGTACCTTTAAGCTTAATGATCAGATCAGCGGTCGTACTATGGGTGTGCGTGCTGATATGACACCTCAGGTAGCAAGGATTGATGCCCATTGCCTCAATCGCAATGCACCGACCCGCTTATGCTATCTCGGCACAATTCTTCAAACCCTTCCCGATTGTCACGGTGGAACCCGATCGCCACTTCAGCTTGGTGCTGAGTTATATGGACACCAAGGCATTGAGAGCGACAGGGAGGTTTTGACACTGATGATCGAGACCCTCAAACGTATCGGATTTCAAACCATCTATCTCGATTTGGGTCATGTTGCAGTTTTTCGCTCATTAGCAAAAAAATCTGGTCTTAATAAGGAGCAGGAGAAGACTCTCTTCGACGCTCTGCAACGTAAATCTGTACCGGATATTGAAGTCTTGCTGGGAGAATGGGGACTAAGCGCAGAGAACAACGAACTGCTGAGTGCGCTTGTCGATCTTAACGGCGATGTTTCTGTTCTGGATAGCGCAACCACCCTTTTTAAAGAGTCTGGATCAGAAGTAAATGATGCGCTTGATCAGCTTAAAACTCTCGCAAGTGATATAGCTGAAATTGATGGGGTTAATATTCATATCGATTTGGCAGAGCTACGTGGTTACCACTACCATACAGGGCTGGTATTTGCCGCCTATGTTCCAGGGCTGTCTACCGCGATGGCCATTGGTGGTCGTTACGACAGCATTGGTAAGGTTTTTGGTCGTGCACGTCCGGCAACCGGGTTTAGCCTTGATCTAAAAACCGTATTAGCACAGGTTCCGATGCAAAAGGCTGGGCAAACCACGTGCATCTTTGCGCCTGATGGCAAAAGCAGCTCGCTAAAAGCGGAGATTGCCGCACTGCGCCAACAGGGTATACGGGTTATTCAGTCACTTCCGGGTCAGCAGGCAACGGCTCAGGAGATGGGATGTAACCAGCAACTTGTTGATGAAGATGGCAAGTGGGTTATTAAAGATTTGTAGTTTTTGTTTTCAATTTCACATGTTGTGAATCCTATTTGAGAGTATAGAGATGGGGAAAAATGTAGTCGTTATCGGTACCCAGTGGGGCGACGAAGGTAAGGGTAAGGTTGTCGATCTGCTAACTGAACAAGCCGATGCGGTTGTTCGTTTTCAGGGTGGACATAATGCCGGCCATACACTGGTAATTGATGGTAAGAAGACCGTACTTCACCTGATCCCTTCGGGTATTTTGCGTGACGGCGTACAGTGCATGATTGGTAATGGTGTAGTGTTATCACCAGAAGCGTTGCTTGTTGAGCTGGATATGCTTAGTGAGAGTGGTATTGATGCCGCTAGCCGTATGACCATTAGCGAAGCGTGTACACTCATTCTTCCTTATCACATTGCATTGGATCAGGCGCGCGAGATCAAGCGTGGTAAAAAAGCGATTGGTACAACGGGTCGTGGTATTGGTCCTGCTTATGAAGACAAGATCTCACGTCGTGGACTGAAGGTTGGCGATATGATGGATGAGGCTCGTTTTGCAGCTCGTCTTGAAGAGGTGCTGGAGTATCACAACTTTGCGCTTGAGCACTATTTTAAATGCGACACTGTTGATTATCAGAAGACCCTTGATGAGGGCTTGATGCATGCCGAACGTATGCGTCCGATGGTGGGGGATGTTACCGGTATCCTTCACAAGATGCGTAAAGAGGGCAAGAACATTATGTTTGAAGGCGCTCAAGGTACGCTGCTTGATATCGATCATGGAACCTATCCTTATGTGACTTCGTCTAATCCTACGGCTGGTGGCGCTGCTACTGGAACGGGTGTTGGTCCGCGTGATCTCGATTATATTCTCGGCATCACCAAGGCATATACCACCCGTGTTGGTGCTGGTCCTTTCCCGACCGAGCTTTATGATGGTGAAGGATTAACCGATGAGATTGGCCACCACATGGCAAAAGAGGGACACGAATTTGGCTCGACCACAGGGCGTGCCCGTCGCTGCGGTTGGTTAGATGCCATTTCACTACGTCGTTCAGTAGAGTTAAACAGCCTTTCGGGGATCTGCCTTACCAAGCTTGATGTTCTGGATGGGCTTGAGAAGCTTAGAATCGCAACAGGTTATAGAGCCAACGGCAAAGATCTGGATGTTCCACCGATTGGAGCGGATGCCTACGAGCAGTGTGAACCACAATATATTGAGGTTCCCGGATGGAGTGGCACAACTGTCGGGTGTCGCACCTATGATGATCTGCCAGATAATGCGAAGGCCTATATTAAAAAGATTGAAGAGGTTGTCGGAGTTCCAGTAGATATCATCTCAACAGGGCCGGATCGTGATGATACGATTGTTCTTCTCAATCCGTATCATTAATACATCCCTGTTCATCAACTGATGAGACAGTAATAATAGAGGGGTCAACCGTGGTTGACCCTTTTTTTTTGTGAATAGTGATTCGTCAGGAGGATAGCCATTCGCCTCCAACGGATGCTGAAGAATGTAATCGACAAAATGAGATCATAAAGTGCCTTTAAACAGAGAACAGCCTGAAACAATCATTCCCAAAGGCGATTGGGATTACGACGTCGCGGTGATAGGCGCTGGGCCTGGTGGTGAGGATTGTGCACGGGACTTGGCAGGGTACGGGCTAAAGGTGGCCTTAATTAATGATTCACCCCTTCCAGGTGGTGAATGCCTGTGGCGTGGCTGTATTCCATCAAAGATCTGGCGTGCTGCTGCAGATCGTATTCGTGATCGAGCGCATGATGCTGAGCTAGGTGTAAATGGAACCACAGGTTCTTCGCTTGATTGGTCAATACTGGACAGTCGGCGACGAGCGATCCTTGAAGAGCGTGGGCAAATGGCACTGAATGCCGATAAAGGCATGAAAATCGATTTCATACACGGTTTTGCATCGTATATTGATGATCACACCCTGAATATTGACAAGCGTGGTAATAGTGAAGATCCCTACAGCCGTGCGGTTCAGGATGGTGAAGCGTCGTCATCTCAAATCAGTTTTGGTGCCTCAGTTATTGCCACAGGTGCACCACCGTTTATTCCTTCGATAGATGGCATCGCAGATGCGATAGCCAGCGGCAGAGTCCTTACCTCAGATACTATTTGGAACCTAAGCGCCAAACCAGAGCGACTTGGCATTATAGGTGGTGGCGCAATCGGTATGGAGATGGCGCAGATCTTCCAAGACTTTGGTAGCGAAGTTGTATTGCTAGAAGGCAATACTCAAATCCTTGCTGAGGTTGAGGCCGAAGTCGCGCGAAATGTAACCAAGGTTTTGAATGATGATCCAAACCTGACGATCCATACCTCAGTGAAGGTGAAAGCCATTGCTAATGATTCGAGCGGTGTCACCATACACTGGAGTGATCCTAGTGAAGAACCTCATCACTACACGTGTGATTACCTCTTAATGGCGACGGGTAAACGTCCTAAGCTTGATGGCTTAAACCTGGATAAAGCGGGTATTGAGATTGAAGGGAAGGTGATAAAAGTGGACGATCAGTGCCAAACATCGGTTGCACATATCTACGCCGTTGGCGATGTGGTTGGCGGATTAATGTTGGCACATACCGCAGCGCAGCAGGGTCGGGTAGCCGCTGCAAGTATTCTCGGTCACAATAATCGCTACCAGCAACATAAAGATAGTGGTGTTATCTTTACGAGGCCACAGGCCGGGTTTGTTGGTCTCTCCATGGCGCAGGCCAAGGAGCAGGGGATTAATGCTGCGGAGGTTAAGGTGCCATTGAAGGTGGACGCCAAAGCGATGATTACTGGTGAAACAGAGGGTGTGATCAAGATAGTTGCAGATAAACAGAGTCATAAAATTATCGGCGTTCATCTTCTTGCAGATCATGTGGATACCCTCATTGGTGAAGCGGTGATGATGGTGAACAGCGAATTAACGCTTGAGCAGGTTGCTGATGCCATTCATCCTCATCCCACACAAACAGAGATCTTCGGTGATTTAGCGCGACGCCTATTATCAAGATTACGTCGTAGCCGGAAGTAAAGGGCTGCGGTTATCGGATAGGTGGTTCTTCACGGCTGGACTGGTTTATATCACTCTCGTGTGGTGATAGCTCATTCTGAAAGATTTCGACATTACCCGCGACTTCATTAATATCTTCAAACCTCGCAATATGAAATAGTGCTTCGCCTTCATACACCAGTGGAATCTCGGTACAGCCAATAATGATTCCAGAGACAGATGCAATTACCTCAACCTCCTCAGAGTCATTCGGGTCATTGATCAGGCCAAGAACATCACCTCGTTTAACTCGACAACCGTTGGAAGTAATCTTTCTCAGAAGCCCACTCTCCGGTGCTCTAATCCATGTGCTGGAACGCGCAATAAACGGCTCATAGGAGGCGTGTTTTTTACTTCGTGATGGCGGCAGCATTCCCAATTCCCGCATAACCTGGATGATACCCTTAACCCCCGCCCGGATTGACAGTTCGTTATATCTTAAGGCCTCTCCAGCCTCGTAAAGCAGCATCGGAATGCCGTTGGTCGATGCGGCTTCACGTAACGAGCCATCCCTTAAATTGGAATTGATTAATACTGGAACTCCAAACGAATGAGCCAGATGTGCTGTTTCAGGATCATCAAGATTGGCGCGGATCTGAGGTAGATTGTTACGATGGATCGCCCCGGTATGGAGGTCGATGCCATGAGTACAGTTATCAACAATCTCAGACATAAAAAGATGAGCAAGTCTCGCCGCCATCGAACCTTTTGCCGATCCTGGAAAAGAGCGATTGAGATCACGACGATCGGGTAAGTATCGGGTTTGATGGATAAGGCCATAAACATTCACAATCGGAACCGCGATAAGTGTACCGCGTAGGCGTTTAAGTGCAGGGTGTTTGAGTATTCGTCGAATAATCTCAATGCCGTTGATCTCATCGCCATGAATTGCCGCATTAACGAACAGACGTGCGCCCTCTTTTTTACCGCGAATGACATGCACCGGCATATTAAGGGTTGAGTTTACATAAAGGAGAGGTAGTGCCAGTTCGATGATCTGGTTGCTTCCTGGTTTGATGGTCTCACCACCGATAATCAACTCATGAGGCACGAACTATCCTCTACCACGTGTTTTTGATCGTGAAGCTCGATTTTGAACTGCGGACACTCGTTTTTCGAGGTGTTGAATAATAGTGACGGCGACATCTTTTTTGCTGGCACTTTCAATACCTTCAAGCCCCGGTGATGAGTTGACCTCCATCACTACAGGTCCATGATTAGAACGTAGAATATCAACACCACAAACCTCCAGCCCCATGATCCTGGCAGCACGTACAGCGGTTGAACGCTCTTCAGGCGTTAAACGAACCAGTGTCGCACTGCCGCCGCGATGAAGATTAGAGCGGAATTCACCCTCAGGACCTTGGCGCTTCATCGCTGCCACAACCCGATCGCCTACGACAAAACAGCGAATATCTGAACCACCAGCCTCTTTAATGAACTCTTGCACCATAATATTGGCTTTTAATCCCATAAACGCCTGAACAACACTTTCAGCTGCTTTATTCGTTTCGGCAAGAACAACCCCGATGCCCTGGGTTCCTTCAAGCAACTTAATCACTAGCGGTGCCCCTCCAACTTCGCGGAGCAGATCCTGAATATCGTCAGGATTATGGGCAAAACCGGTCACCGGCATACCAATTCCTTTACGAGCAAGTAACTGAGCAGAGCGCAGTTTGTCACGTGAGCGGGTAACCGCAACCGACTCATTTAATGGAAAGACATTCATCATCTCAAACTGTCGTAAAACCGCGGTGCCATAAAAGGTGACCGATGCGCCGATTCGAGGGATCACTGCATCAAAATTTTCGAGGATCTCCCCTCGATAATGGATGCTTGGTTTGAGTGAGGTGATATTCATATAGCAACGCAATACATCGATCACCCTCACAGAATGACCACGAGATTCAGCCGCCTCGACCAGGCGACGAGTGGAATAGAGCTTTTTATTTCGAGATAGAATCGCGATTTTCATAATGAGGATCCTGATAATTCGATCTGAGTTTCCTTGATTATCGGCGCATGTTTACCCTGAAGGTAGGACGCTGCGGGATCAACAATAAACCGTTGGTTCATCGCGGTACGTCCGAGCAACATCCGGAAATTCATGCTGTCACGATCTGTTAATGTCATCTCGGCAGACCATTGTTGCTGCCCTAACACGAATATCGTTTCAATAACATATCGCTCTTCCCTGTGACCGCCTGAGTCGGAGACAAGACGCCGATCCTTCAGTGGAGCTTCACATTCAATTGTGACATCAATATTGTCCTGCTCAGGATGAACACCAAATCTTACCCATGTTTGACCATCTTTCTCAAAAGGCTCAATAAAATAGGCGTGTAGAGCAGAAGTGCGAGCACCCGTATCGACCTTTGCCTTGATCGCTGGGATATTAAGTTCAGGGAGACTCAGCCATTCGCGCCAGCCAAGTACGTTACGAGATGATTGAGTATTCATAATGGAGACATTGTATAGGATATTTTTGCAATGTGGATAGTTTAACGACTGTGTTCATAATCATTTAATCGCCCACTTAAGAACCTGTTCCCAATGACTCTCGATAACGGAGAGATGTCCTCCGTCTTTAACCAGTTCAAATGTTGAGCCATCTATGAGGTGATGCAACCTGTGTGCAAAACTAACCGGCATATGTTTATCCAGCACGCCATGAATAATTTTTGTTTCAGCATTGATATTCTCCAGTGAGAAGCCCCACTGAGATGTGATCTGTATTAGCTCATAGAGAAAGGTTGGACGATTACCCCGGGTCAGATTCATAAATCCTTTCTGAACATCTGACTGTGTTTTCAGATCCCCCAAAATTTTCTGATCAATGGCGGGTAGTTGTTGAACAATCTTTGGCAGGTAGTTTCGTAGGTCTTTCAAAAATCCTCTAACCAGTACGTTTCCACATTCCAGCAGTATTTCCGGATTGATATAGGCTAGCTTCATAAAGTTCTGATAGACAGGAAATATTTCGGAAAAATCTTTTAAACTCTTAACAGGTGCGATCGGGGAAATAAGCCCCAGCTTGTGAACTCTGTTTTTTAATAATGCTGCTGTAGCCATAGCATACGGAGCTCCAAGACCGTACCCAACCACCGAGAATTGATCAATGTTCAGTTTGTCCAAAACTTGTTCGATATCATACGCAATATCTGACACCCTTCTGTGCGACAGGCTTTCAGGAAACGGAGAGGAGCCACCCTGTCCCGGTCTGTTTGCAACAATTAACTGACAATCTGCCAGGGGATTATAGATATTACCAACTGCAGCACCGCTTAAGTTTCGAAAGAACAACACCGGTTTTGCCTGTTCATTTCCCAGAGTACGCACCTCCATTAGTCGCTTATCACGCAGGGTAACAACCTTGCGAACCCCGTACTCTCTGATTGTTAACATCCCTTTATGAACACCTTCGATAGTTGTTTCACTTCGCGAGATGACTGCCGGATGGGTAAAAACCTTGCGGATAAAATCTGACTGGGAGTGGCTTTCACTCTTTTTCATCACTGATTTCATCTGGGTACGAACTGTATTAATTGATACCCCGGCATCATTTGCAGCCTCATCCAGTGTCATGCCAGTGACTATACGTGTTGCAAGAACTGCCTCTGCGGGTGTCAGGGAATATATCTTGCGAATGATCTTTTCAAGTTTTATGGAGGTATAGCTCATTGAGCTCATCAAAATCAGAACCAGTGGTGCTGACTGCTCTTCTATAGGCAGGAGATAGAAGCGTGTTTGACCCTGTTCAAAACTGACACCCTCTTTGGAAGAGGTGGCGCAGTTAAATATTTCCTGTCTGATTTTTCGTTGAAACTGATTGTCAGAGCTAGCGAAATATCCATCCTTTATTTGTAGATGGGCGTGATAATGAATAAACGAGTTCGCTTCCTCATTCATCTGCATCACTTTTGATGAGGTGTTGACCAGTAGCGCCGAAACGCGCAGAGCATCAAGCATACTTTTAGAGGTGTTACGCTCCTCCTCAAGCGCATCCATTTGCCTTGCAAGGGCATCAAATCTTGTTAGACGAGTGCGCAATAACGGCTGTTGCGAAATATCTGGGGTATTGACTAATAATGAGAGTAGTTTGAACCAGGATCTCCCGCTGAGAACGCTATCAAGCAGCAGGTCGTCTAGTTCAATAATTTGCGCTGAAGTAGCGTCGTTGAGCGATGCAATCTGATTCATATTGGATGGTAGTCTCAGGATTTATAACCCAAATGGGTGATGATTTGATACATGCTACCACTCTATTATCGTTGCGCGAATAATTTTTAATAACCAGAGCCCCTATCATGAAAAAAATAATAATGTTTGTAATCTCCTCGCTTTTTCTTACCCTCGGCGGATGTCTGTCAGATGATAGTGAATCAACCACTCCGGCTGTCACCTTTGTCGCGGTTGATCCCTATATTGAGGGCGCCAGATTCTGCGAAGACATTAATAAAAATGGTCAGTGTGATAGTGGAGAACAGCTATCGACCGCCTCAAACGCATCGGGGCAATTCAGCTTCAGTAATGATCTGGCAGCAGGGGCTATTGTCATCACGGATCCCACCTCGATGGGTACTCACAATGGTCAAGCGTATGAGCTCCAGATGCAGGTCGATACAGCAACATTCAATAACAACATCATTACCCCATTAACAACATTTGCTAACAATAAAGGTTTGCAGATTGGTGAATTAAAGGATCTTTTGATTGCCGCCGGACTTACCACTGTGCTTGAATCTGATCTGACTGTTGATCCGGTCGCAGAACTAAACACGATTACCACGGGTAGTGAAAGCAATACCGATACTGTTTTCAGACGACTCCATGCCTCGATTGCTGTTTATGGTTTTCTGAGATTACTCGAAGAGTCATCTGCTCTAAAGCTTCTGACGCATGATGAAATCTTGGCAAGCGGGAAAATAACCGGGTACTGGTATCAGGGTGTTAATGAAGGGATTAACCAGATACTCACTGCAATGGTAACCAACATCTCAACAACACTTAACACGACCTATTACTCATTAATAAAAAATCAGCTCTCGGCTTTGAATGGTGCATTTGTTGCTGCGGGGGTTAGTGCGCCGACCATTGATGCATCAATGATTGTTGATACGGCGATGGTTGTTATGGAGATGCTGGTGGATAAGGGTGCTTCAGTGTGTAATTCAACGGGTGGAGACTATAACAGCGCACTGACATCCATTAATACCATTATCTCGGATAGTGGATTTAGCAACGCCATTCAATCTGTAGCCATTCGTCGTATGATGGGAAAATACAGAAGCAACTTTGAGGCATTGCAGTCCCGGATGAATCTGGGATTTGGATCTGGTAGTTATACCAATGGTTGGTCTGGGGGTACGATCACTTTTGGCGGCATCGGTCATGATATGGATGCAGGCCTTGCGTGTAGCAGTGGCTATCCGACTATTGATGAAAATCTTAGTGTCGGGTGTGCTTTATAACGATCTAGCTGGGTTAATCCTTTCCCTCTAAGGAAAGAGAGGGAAAGGGGAGTGTCAGGGTTTGTTACTGCTGTTGTTTGATGGTGTTTAACTTTTCAATGACGCGTTTTGCACGATCAAGGCTTATTTTACTGGCCTCATGCTCTGGCTCATATTTCAGCGCTGTCTCCCACTCTTTAATAGCACCATTAAAATCACCCTTACTATAGAGCATTGCTCCCTTGTTATAACTGCTTTGAGCATAACTCTTTATCAGTAGATTGATGTGATTAAGGTTATCCTGATAGCTATCAACATCAGGCTTGAGCTTGACCAGATCAATAGCTGCCTTTTGTGCCTTGATTAATTGGTTTTTAGCAAGCGCACTTTTGTAGAGTTTTGACAGCACCTGCTCACGGGTATTGATCGCCTTTTTCTTTTTTGCAGTTTCCTTCTTTTTAATGGCATTAAGTCGTTGCTGGTCGCGTTTTTTCAGATAGTCGAGTTGTTTTTTTACCTCAGGTGTCGGGCTCAGGTTATATGAGTAGTTATAAGCCTCTTTGGCTTCATTGTATGCTTTTGCCGCCATGGCATTATCACCATCTTTTGCCAGATCAATCGCAAGGGTTTTAGATTCATCGATTAACATATCCAGATTCCACTCCTCCAGAGTTTCACCAGGAGTAGTTTTTAGATACTGTCGTTGATAGGTGATCTCTTTATTAAGCCAATCAGCTCTGGCATAACGACGTTGAAGAAGTATTTTGGACTGCTCCGCCTCATGGATCTTGTTGGTTTCAAAGATCTCTTTTTGAAGGCGTGTGCTTTTTGGGTATTTCCATTCGATCTCTTTATAGATGGCGTAGATCGTTTTCCAGTCATTTTTATTACGCGCATCTCGAATCGATGAGATTACTCGTTCTTCATACTTTTGTGCTTTTGTTTGAGCCTCATTTTCTTTGGATTTAACCTTTTCAAACTCTTTATGTTGTTGAGTAATATTTCGGATGGCATCAAGTGCGCGTCCGTATTGCTCTTCAGCAAGCCATTTGTCGACCTGATCGTTTACAGAGCCATCCCAGACAATCGGTGTGGTGGTACAGGCGCTGATACTCCATACCAAAAAGATGATAAGTCGATAGAACGGTTTGATCACGAATGTTTCCTGTCGGCCATAATTTGGGTTGCCAGTTTTTTTATGGCGTCGTTGCTTTGTTCTGTAAGGCCGGTTACCCGATAGACAGATATTGGCTCTTCAACACCACGTATCTCAACTTTATCAAAATAGTCGGCTTCAACCCGGGAACCCAGTTCATCGATCTTGAGAAGCTCTTCACTAACGATAATCTCATTGGCACTACCGACATGACCAAGGCGTGAGGCAAGATTCACAGCTTCGCCAATAACGGTGTACTCCATTCGCTCTGGTGCGCCAAGGTTACCGGCAACCATCTTGCCACTATTAAGCCCGAATCGGAACATAACCGCTTTTTTACCTTCAGCCTTTCTGATCTCACCTAATTGATTAAAGAGTTCAACGAGCAGCAATGATGCAGCAATTGCGTTATAGGCATGATGTTCGGATGTTGATGGAATACCAAATACCATCATGGCGCAGTCACCGATAAACTTATCGATATGCCCCTTATTCAGATGTGCTGCTTGAGCGGTAAAGCTGAAGTAGTCGTTTAATAGTTCAGTGATATCCTTCGGACTCATCCCTTCAGAGAGTGATGTGAATCCGACAATATCGATAAAAAGTACTGTTGCCTCAACCGGATCACCGCCAAGGTGTATCTCATCAAGATGGTCTAAAACCTGAGAAGCGATATTGGGTGAAATATATTTGTGCAGGGCATTTTCAACCTTCTCTTTTCGATTCAGCTCTGAGGCCATTGACTCAAGTGAGTCGGTGAGCTCGCCAAGTTCATCATTACTTTTGTAGTTGAACTTGATATCAAAATTGCCCTCTTTGATCTGGTTACTGGCATTGATGACCTCAAAGATAGGAACCGTTAACCGTTTTCCAATTAAAAACGCGATACTAAAGCTGATTAAAATCATCAGTAGTGTTGACCAGACGATATCATCGATCGATTTTTGGCGTGATTCATCCATCAGGCTGCGGTCGAAGTTGAGCTGAATATAGCCAACGGTGACATCCCGGAACTGCATCGGTTCGACTACTGAGTAGATCCCTTTTTGACTATTGATGTCATTTGAACGCTGTTTTTTAGAATCGATATAAGAAAAATCCGCCTGTTCCAGAGTCCGTTGTACTCCACTAAAGGCAAATATCTTTTGATTGTTTGAATAGAGGGTGATCCCGATAACAACGGGGTGTTTTAGGGTATTGTTGATGATCATCTCTAGCCCGAACCGATCTTCTGCAAGCATTAGCTCCCCAGACGATTGCGCCACTTGCGCCGCCAGGGTTGTTCCTAGAATCTCCATCTGATGGGATAGAACAGTGGATTGGTTATTCAAAACAATGGAGCCAAGAGAGACCATACCCGCTGTAATCAGTAGGGTGATTGTGAATACCAGTTTATAAACGATGGATATTCGTTCTTTGTTTATACTCTCTAAAAATGTGTTCATGAATGAATAACGATCTTTTTATCGACTCCTGAACTGCGAAATTATCATGCTTTGGTAGTGTTTATTAAACAGAATTAAGGTTTAGGCAACCTTAATTCTGACAACATTCATCACTTCGAACTCGATTCCGCCAACAAGCTCAGTTTGTGGGTAGTAGGTGAGATTAACCCGCAGACCCTTAAGGTTTTTATACTTTTTTCTGCGTTTATACCGAAAGGGTGTATCGCACCCTTCAATCATAATGGTGTTAATAAACCACTCATCATGACTTCGTTGTTGATGTGAGAGCACTTTAGCCATCTCGGTATGAGTGAGTTCACGATGTTTTTTGGTCAGTTTTTCTGGGGATGATTTCATTACGACTTTATTTGAGCTTTCCAATCTCTATTGTTACAGCTTTAAACGCTGAATGATATGGGGAGCTCTGCTGTTACAAGGGATGCAATGGCTTAAAGGGGTGAATCGATGGCTTAACCATAGCGATAATCACAGGATTTGCCCGGAAAAGTTCTAAACGATACGTTAAACTACGGCGCTGAATATAATGACCCATCTAAATAGAAACCGATGAACCAACAGAAGCGACAGGCGATCTTTGAACGCTTGCAAAAAGAGAACCCGGAACCGACGACCGAGTTGAACTACAGCACACCATTTGAGCTATTGGTGGCGGTTATACTTTCTGCTCAGGCAACGGATAAGGGTGTGAACAAGGCGACTGCGAAGCTATTTCCTGAGGCAAACACACCAGAGGCCATCTATGCGTTGGGCGAAGATGGATTAAAGCAATACATAAAAACCATTGGTCTGTATAACAGCAAGGCTGCCAATATTATTAAGGCTTGTAAGTTGTTAATCGATAAACATCAAAGTGAAGTGCCTGATGATCGAGAAGCGCTCGAAGCACTCCCCGGTGTCGGACGAAAAACCGCGAATGTAGTGCTAAATACCGCGTTTGGACACCCAACCATGGCTGTCGATACCCATATCTTTCGACTCTCTAACCGCACCGGGATCGCCCCTGGCAAGAGCGTGATTGAGGTGGAGAAGCGTCTAATCAGGCTGGTTCCCAAGGCGTTCATGCATGATGCCCATCACTGGTTGATCCTGCATGGACGCTACGTCTGTGTTGCCCGTAAACCTCGTTGTGGTGCCTGTGTGATCGAGGATTTGTGTGAGTACAAGAAGAAGGTGATTGATTAATGTTCGGACAGGATCGAGATTCACTGCGTAAGTTCTACCTGGATTGCTGGAACAAGATGATGCGTGATGATGCGTTATCGCCGTTAGAGCAGATCATCGCCGAGGTGATCCAACTCCATCCCGAATATCACCGCTGGTTACAAGATCCAGAGAGTGTTCTTGATAGGGATTTTAATGTTGAGCAGGGCGAGAGCAATCCGTTTCTTCATATGGGAATGCATATTGCCATCCGCGAGCATTTAGGTGCGGAGCGTCCAGAGGGGATTGTTGGGATCTATGCACAGTTGTGTCAGCGTAGTCGTGATCATCACGATGCCGAACATCAGATGATGGAGTGCATGGGGATAGTGATGTGGGAGGCGCAGCGTAGTGGGCAACCACCCGATGAACAGAAATACCTTCAATGTCTGAGAAATCTACTCTAAGTCGCTAGTAACACTGCGGTTTGAGGGTAATTTAACACTTGTTAATAGAGTTAGGTATAAAGTACACTTCTATACCATAAGATATACATATAACTAAGTTGCTCAACAAATAACGGAGTCAACATGGCAGATAGAAGACTGCAAGTATTTCATACAGTTGCGAGGCTGCTAAGTTTCACCAAGGCCGCAGAATCGTTACACATGACCCAACCGGCGGTTACCTTTCAGGTACGTCAACTCGAAGAGTATTTTAATACTCGTCTTTTCGACAGAACCCATAACCGAATCAGTCTGACAGAGGCTGGATCACGTGTTTATCAATATGCTGACAAGATCTTTGCACTCTATTCAGAGATGGAAAACTCGGTTCGTGATCTGACCGGTGAGGTGAGTGGTGTGTTATTGGTGGGAGCCAGCACGACTATTGCAGAGTATATGCTTCCTTCACTTCTTGGTGATTTTAAAGCGAAGTATCCAGAGGTTCAGATTAGGCTTCAGGTTGCCAATACTGATGGCATCGTTTCGATGATCGAGAACAATGTTATTGATCTCGGTGTGGTCGAAGCACCCGTGGCGAATAAAAACTTGGTGGTTGAAAACTGTAAGATGGATCAAATGGCGCTGGTTGTTCATCCCAACCATCCTCTGGCAAAAGAGAGTAGTGTGCCCATCACCCGTATTCTTGAATATCCATATATTTGTCGTGAAGAGGGCTCTGGCACCCGTGATGTGATGCTTGAGGCGCTCAACGATGCAGGCGCTGATCCAAACCAACTCGATATCGTAATGGAGTTAGGTAGTCCTGAGGCGGTGAAGGGTGCGGTTGAGGCTGGAATGGGGATCACCATTCTGTCACGTGCGACCATCGCAAAAGAGCTAAAGCTGGGCACACTGGTCGCGCTAAATCTGGATGTTTTGATCGAGCGTCCTTTCTCGTTTGTACATCAAAAACAGAAGTTCCGTATCCGTGCGATGGAGAAGTTACTCGATTTTGCTCGTGGATACTGCAAAGAGAAAGAGACTCAGGTTTAATCCGTAAAAATGCAGTCACCATTTAACCCTGTTGCATTTAACGCAAACGGTAACAAACCTGAAAAGCGACTTCAGCAGATCTATAAGGATCTTCCAGATGAGCAGCAACAGCAGCTTCTGGACTATGCTGAATATCTTGCTGAACGTCACCCTCCGCAACAACCAGAGAGTACCGAAGTGGTTGAGATCGCACGTCCTGAAGAGGAGAGTGTGGTTGAAGCAATTAAACGACTCTCTAAAAGTTATCACATGATTGATCGTTCCAAGATGCTGCATGAAACTGCAGGCTTAATGACACAGCATATGATGCAGGGACGTGAGGCCGCTGAAGTGATTGATGATCTTGAAGCGTTGTTTAAGCGCTACTACCAAGAGCAGTTTGGTCAAAACCAAGAGTCCTGACGGCTATGAAATATATTCGCGAATGGTTTGTCCGAAACTTTTCTGATCCCGAGGCTGTAGCACTCGTTATCGTGTTGCTGTTTGGTTTCACCATCGTACTGACGATGGGGGGTATGCTTGCCCCTGTTCTGGCGAGTATTGTGATCGCTTATCTGCTAGAGGGTGTCGTACGTCGATTCGAGGATCGAATTGATGGGCGATTTAAGGTTGTGGTTGTTGTCTTCACCATCTTTATGGCGTTTGTGATCTTCCTGATTTTGGGTGTCTCCCCACTGCTTTGGCAACAGCTAACGGAGTTAATTCAGGAGTTGCCCAAATATATCAATAAGGGACAAGAGTTATTGATGGCGATTCCTCAGCACTACCCGCTGATTAGCTTTGATCAAATTAAAGAGATGACCGGGCTTATCCAAAAAGAGCTGGCCTCCTCTGGTCAGAGATTGCTCTCGTTTTCGCTCTCATCGATTCCCGGGATCATTACAGTGCTGATCTACCTCATTCTTGTACCGTTGCTGGTCTTCTTTTTCCTGAAGGACAAGCAGAAGATCATTCAATGGTCTACTGCATTTCTGCCGACTGAGCGCCATCTTAGCTCACAAGTGTGGGACGAGGTTGATCAACAGATTGGTAACTATGTTCGTGGTAAGTTCTGGGAGATCCTTGTTGTCGGGGTTGCGACCATCTTTGTGTTTGCCCTGATGGGATTAAAGTATGCGGTGCTATTAGGTGTACTGGTCGGATTTTCGGTATTAGTTCCCTATATTGGTGCTGCGGTAGTGACGATCCCCGTGGCCTTTGTCGCCTATTTCCAATGGGGCTGGAGTGCCGATTTTGCCTATCTTATGGTGGCCTATCTTGTGATTCAGGCGCTCGATGGCAATGTGTTGGTTCCGCTACTGTTTTCTGAGGTTGTCAATCTTCATCCTGTTGCAATCATCGTTGCGATCCTAGTTTTTGGTGGACTGTGGGGCTTTTGGGGGGTCTTCTTTGCGATACCGCTTGCAACGCTGGTGAGCGCAATTATCTCAGCTTGGCCAAAGAATCAGCAGATCACCCAAGATAATCCAGCAGCATAACAATCCTGATGAATATCCTGTCGATTGAAACAGCGACTGATGCGTGTTCAGCTGCACTGTGGGTAGATGGCAATGTGATCGAACAGTTTAAGCTAGCCCCACGCGAACATACCCAGCGCCTGTTCCCAATGATTGAACAGCTTCTTGCCGAGGCCTCGTTGAAGATGAATCAGATCGATTATCTTGCCTTTGGCCGTGGTCCCGGAGCTTTTACCGGGGTGCGAATTGCAACCGGAGTTATTCAAGGACTCGCCTTTGCGGTGGATCGTCCGGTGGTTCCCGTATCTACCCTTGCTGCACTTGCTTATGGTGCGTGGCGAACAGCGTCGCAACTAAAGGTATTGAGTGCAATGGATGCTCGAATGAATGAGGTCTATTGGGGTGGATACCAGTTCAGTGATACCGGTGAGATAGCCAATCTGATCCCGGAGCAGGTCGTGGCACCCGATGCCGTGCAACTGCCGCAATCTGATGGTTGGTTCGGGTGTGGCAGTGGCTGGGGTGTTTATGAGATTAGCACCGATAAGGTTCATGGTGTTGCGGCATCAGCTTTGCCTCATGCTCAAGATGTGGCACATATTGCGGCACAAATGATTAAAGTGGGTGAGGTTGTGACTGCGGCAGAGGCGCTGCCCGTCTATCTTCGTGATAATGTGGCAAAGAAAGCGGGCGAGCAGAAGCGTTAAATGGGTTTAACAAATACCTTCGATTGACGCTGAAAGTTGTAGAGTTGCTGTTTTTTTACCGGCAGTTTTTCAATTTCACCGGCAATAAATCCCCGCTCCTGAAACCAATGTGCAGTTTGTGTTGTTAAGACAAACAAGCTTTTGATGCCATTTGTTTTTGCGTTTTTTTCAACCGCTTCAAGTAGCTGATCCCCACGACCCTGTTTGCGATAGTCACTATGGATTGCAACACAGGCAAGTTCGGCACACTGTTCATCAGAATAGGGGTAGAGTGCAGCACAACCAATAATCGTCCCGTCGCGTTCGATCACCATAAAATGTCCGATCTCCATCTCAAGCAACTCCCGCGAACGTCTGACCAGTACTCCACTCTGTTCCATCGGTTTAATTAGCTCAAGCACACCACCAACATCATCAATTGTTGCGTGACGGATCTTCTCATAGCGCTCAGCACTAATCATCGTTCCGCTACCATCACGGGTGAATAGTTCGATTAGCAGCGCACCATCGATATTTCGATTGATGATATGAGCGCGCTCAATGCCATGACTACAAGCAGACACTGCACTCGCTAAAGAGCGTAACTCAGAATCATTCATTGTTTGCTGTTGCTCGAGATAGCTTTGAGCCTCTTCAAGCTTTAGCTCACGAATGAGATCACCACCACTCGACATGACCCCTTTGAGATCAGAGAGAAAGATCAGCTTGTCTGCGCCAAGTTCGACCGCGGTCATTTTGGCGACATCCTCGGCGTAGAGGTTGAAGATCTCCCCCGTTGGTGAATATCCTAAAGGCGATAACAACACAATCGAACCGTTGGCTAACTGTTGTTCGATCGCTCCAGTATCAATCCGCCTGACCTCACCAGTATGTAGATAATCGACACCGTTATGAATCCCCAGGGGCTTAGCCGTTACGAAATTTCCAGAAACCACCCGAATCTGTGAACCCGCCATCGGTGAATTGGCAAGCCCCATGGATAGTTGGCTTTCAATCTCGACCCGAACACTACCAATAGCCTCTTTTACACACTCAAGCGCCCTTGCATCGGTAACCCGAAGGCCATTGATATAGAGCATCTCGTGATTGATAGCCTCAAGTCGACTGACGATTTGCGGCCGTGCACCATGAACGAGGACTAGCCTGACACCAAGACTGTTTAGTAGTACCAGATCGTGAAGCAGGTTATTAAACTGATCCTCCGCCAGAAGCTCACCACCGAATGAGACCACAAAGGTACGACCACGAAACGCATTGATATACGGCGTTGAATCGCGGAACCAGCGGACAAATTGTTGGTGTAATGCTTCAGTGCTCACGTCACTTCTCACTTTATCGTAATGGCGTTATTGTGCGCGGATAATAAAGAGACCACAAGAGGAAATCAACATAAGCGTATGATTTAATTGTGATTAAACGATCAAGATATCTCGTTTGGTATGCGTTGTGGTTAATGAGATATACTCGCGGAAGTGATGTGACTGTGAAGGGGTTGATATGGTTTTGTGGCTTGCGATTTTTTTTGCGGTGTTGATCTGGTCCGGGATCAATCCCAAGGATTACTTCACGTGGTTTCTTGAGGTTTTTCCAGCCTTAATCGGTTTGGTCGTTCTTGCACTAACCTACAAAACTTTTCGTCTCACAACGCTGGTTTATCTATTGATCTTGATCCATTGCATCATCCTGATGGTCGGTGGTCACTACACCTACGCCGAGGTTCCACTCTTTGATAGCTTTAAGGAGTGGTTTGGCTTCACCCGTAACAACTACGATAAGGTAGGACATTTTGCACAAGGCTTTATTCCAGCACTTGTGGCGCGCGAGATCGTCATTCGTAAACAGGTGATCAATGGCAACGGGTGGCAGTTTTTCTTTATCGTCTGCTTCTGTCTCGGTTTTAGCGCCTTTTATGAACTGATTGAGTGGTGGGTTGCGCTATTCTCGGGTGAGGATGCCGAGGCATTTCTCGGTACTCAGGGATATGTCTGGGATACGCAATCAGATATGGGGTTGGCACTGCTCGGTTCGATCGTCGGTTTGATCTCAATGAAGCGGCTCCATAATCAGCAACTTGCGAAGATTAAATCGAGTGCTCCTCGATAATGAACGCCTCTAAATCCTCTCCCTCAACCTGATCCTCAAGCGTTGCCAGATATCGGATAGAGATCCCGGCATGATGGATAGAGTCCTTATCACCGCTGATTAAAGGATGCCACGGTGGCAGTGGCTTTCCTTCTGCCCTTAATCGGTAGGTGCATGTGGATGGCATCCACCAGAGATCGCCGATATTCTCCTCAGTAACCGTTATACACTCAGGAACCTTGTCGCTTCGATCCTGATAGCATCCACAGCGACATTGATCCTGATCAAGGTATCGACATGCGATAGAGGTGATGTAGAGGGTCTCATCTTCCTCATCGTGAAGCTTAATCAGACAGCAGCGGGCGCAACCATCACAGAGCTGTTCCCACTCATCCCGATTGAGTTGGCTTAGCGGTTTTTCCCAAAAGGGTGTTTCTGGTCTTACCACGAATACACCTTTACGGATGGGATACTATTCTGAGGCATATTTAAGATAGTCGTCATTCTGCTCTAGCGTAAGCAGCTTCATCACGGGTTCATTGAGTTTTGGATCGTCATGGAATCCAGAGACCAGTACTACATGATTTCCTGTTTTAAGCAGATTGAATCCAGTCGCAATGCGGTGACTCATCTCCCGCCAGTCGTTGTTCGCCGATTTGTTGATGCAGACCGAAACAACCCCCCAATGCAGTGTCAATCGACGTGCGATAAGGGGTGAATAGCAGACACCTATGCAGGGTGTTGTCGGACGATTGGCAGCAATAATCCGAGCAGTCGAACCGGTATTTGTCGGGATGATAATCCCTTGAAGCTTAAGGTCGTGTGCCAGCGTGGTGACAGCTCTTGCAATTGCCTGCCTTAGTGGCATTGGATTGTCGATATTGGCTTGGTAATCGGTCTCAACAAACATACCAGTCTGCCATTGATAGTTTTCCATCTCCCGGAGTATGCGATCCATCGATTGCACCGCTTCAACGGGATAGTGGCCGGCAGCCGTTTCAGCAGAGAGCATCACCGCATCAGCACTGCGTAGCGCGGCTTGTGCAACATCACCGACCTCAGCACGAGTTGGTCTGGAGCTGTTGATCATCGATTCGAGCATCTGTGTCGCCACAATTACTGGACAGTGGTTTTCACGGGCAAGGCGAATAAGATCCTGCTGAATAAGCGGAACTTGTTCTGCTGGTAGCTCAATACCGAGATCACCCCGTGCAATCATAATGCCGTAGGACTCTTTGATGATCTCACGAATATTAGTGACGGCTTCTGGTTTTTCGATCTTGGCAATGATGGGGATATCGACACCTTTATCCGCAAGATACTGTTTTAAGAACAGGATATCCTCCGCTGATCGAACAAAGCTTAGCGCTAAAAAATCAGCGCCCAGTTCAATGGCCAGATCAACATCCTTAAGATCCTTCTCGCTTACCGATCTGATCGAAAGCTTGGTATCAGGAAGGTTGATGCCTTTATGGTCACTTAAAACGCCGCCGTATATAACCTGACACTCAATGTCTTCGCCATCGATCTTCTTAACCACTAATTCAATCTTGCCGTCATCAAGGAGAACACGTTGCTGTGGCTCAATCTCAAGATGAAGCTGTCGATATTGGGAGACAATCAACCCCTCATCGCCAACAGTATCGCGGGTGGTGATAGTGATCTCCTGATTTGGCTTAAGGGTGATCATCCCATTCTTAAAATGACCTGTACGTAACTTGGGTCCACATAGATCAAAGAGGATCGCAATATTACGCTCCATTGCCTGTGCTGTAGAACGAACCAGTTTGAAGGTTGCGCGATGGCTGTCGTGAGTGCCATGCGACATGTTTTGGCGAACGACATTCAGTCCTGCACTCATCAATCCTCGTAGTGTTTCACGATTAGCGCTGGCAGGGCCAAGCGTTGCAACTATCTTGGTTCTGCGCCAATGAAGATGATACTGTTTAATCTCCCTTAACCCGGTGCTGTATGCTTCGAAACTCAATCGATTTCTCCTGTAAGCTGGTAAATAAGTTCAAGGGCTTGTTTGGGGGTTAAGGTGTCTGGCTCTATGGTTTTTAATCGCTCAATGACTGGATGCACTTTGTTCTCAGGCGAGAATAGCGGCATTTGATGACGCTGTTGTGACTCGCTGGTGCTATTTTCCAGTTCCAAAAGTTTCTGTTTTGCCTGGCGAATAACCGATTCCGGTACTCCTGCAAGTGAGGCAACCTGTAATCCGTAGCTTTGACTTGCCGGACCGTTCTCTACCCGATGGAGGAAGATAACTCTATCTTTGTGTTCAACCGCTTCGAGATGGACGTTAACCACTGTTGGAAGTTGTTCGGCCAGTGTTGTTAGCTCAAAGTAGTGGGTGGAGAAGAGGGTATACGATTGAATACGGTTGGCGAGGTCGATAGCTGTTGACCATGCTAAAGACATTCCATCAAAGGTTGATGTACCTCGGCCGATCTCATCCATTAATACCAGGCTTTGTTCAGTGGCATTATTGAGTATGTTTGCAGTTTCGGTCATTTCAACCATAAAGGTTGAGCGACCACTGGCCAGATCGTCTGAAGCGCCGATGCGGGTAAATATTTGATCAATAGGACCGATGTTTGCGCTATCTGCGGGAACAAAACTGCCGATATGCGCGAGTAGTACGATCAGTGCGGTTTGACGCATATAGGTCGATTTTCCGCCCATGTTAGGCCCGGTGATCATTAACATCCGTTGTGAGGTGTTCATGAGTAGATCGTTGGCAATAAATGGCTCGCTGCTACTGCGCTCAACGACTGGGTGACGACCACTTTTGATTGTTATGCCCGATTCTTCGACGAGCTTTGGCTCTGTATAGCCATACGTTTCAGCTACAGTGGCGAGTCCAACCAGTACATCGATCTGTGCAAGAGCGTCGCTATTGTGTTGCAGTGGTACTAAAACCTCGCACAGCGTGTCGAGAAGCTGTTCATAAAGCATCTTCTCTCGTGATAGTGCCCGCTCTGATGCCGATAATGCCTTCTCTTCAAACGCCTTAAGTTCGGGAGTGATAAAGCGCTCATTATTCTTCAGTGTTTGACGACGGATATAGTCGTCAGGTACCGCGTTTGCCTGGGCACGACTGACTTCAATATAGAAGCCATGAACCTTGTTGTAATTGACCTTAAGTGTAGAGATACCTGTTCGGGATCGTTCTCGGTTCTCCAGATCTTTTAAAAAATCATCGGCATCGGTGCGAATACTTCGCAATTCATCCAGTTCGTTATCGTAGCCTTCAGCGATAACACCGCCGTCACGAATCAGTACCGGAGGTTCTTCGATAATGGCACACTGTAATCGATCCAGTGTTTGCGGTAGCGGGTCGATCGACTTTGAGAACTGCTCAAATAAAGGGGATGACCATAGTCGAATGGTGTCAATGATTAACGGGATCTGGACCAAGGCTCGTCGGAGTTGGGTCAGGTCTCGTGGTCTTGCCGACTTTAAACCAATTCTTGCAATGATGCGTTCAATGTCGCCAATCTGCTTGAGATAGGGGGCTAGCTGTTCATGTCCTCGATGTTCGAGCAGCGTTGCAATCGCCTGATGGCGCATTTTTAAGGTTGTGGTATCGCGTAGTGGTCGATTAAGCCAACGGCTTAAGGTTCGGCCACCCATCGCTGTGGTGGTTTTATCGATCACACTGATTAATGTGTTTTCGCGTCCACCCGAGAGATTGGTTTCCAGCTCCAGGTTTCGGCGGCTATTGGCATCGAGTTGGATCGCATCCTCATTCTGCTCCAACTGTATCGAAGAGAGATGACGTAACGCTGTTTGTTGCGTCTCTTGTACATAGCGTAATAACGCGCCGGCCGCACCGATAACACAGTGATTGCCCTCAATTCCAAAGCCGTGGAGATCCTTTGTTTTAAACTGCTCACACAGACGAATGCGCGATGAATCGACCTCGAAGTGCCATTCAGGGAGCGTTTTTATCGTACCGTGGTTATAGTGAATGTGGTTTTGTTCATCAATCAGAAGCTCTGCCGGTTTGAGCCGTTCCAGCTCCGCATCAAGTTGTTGACGGACATCGAGTTTCTGTACCCGGAATCGCCCGGCACTGAGATCGAGCGTCGCCAATCCATATTGCTGCTTATAACACCATAAAGCGGAGATCAGGTTCTCACGTCGATCCTCCAGTAGTGCCTCATCAGTGACTGTTCCGGGAGTGATAATTCGCACCACTTTGCGATCAACAGGGCCCTTACTGGTTGCCGGATCGCCAATCTGTTCACAGATCGCGACAGACTCACCCATACGAATCAGCCGTGCGAGATAATTCTCTGCTGCATGGTAGGGAACACCCGCCATCGGGATCGGTTCACCTGCAGAGTGTCCACGAGCGGTTAGGGTGATATCAAGAAGCTTAGCTGCACGGCGTGCATCATCAAAAAAGAGCTCATAGAAGTCACCCATACGATAGAAGAGCAGCATGTGATCATTCTCCGCTTTAATACGGAGGTATTGCTGCATCATCGGAGTATGGGATGAGGTGATCTTGTTGTTATGGGTCTCAGGCTTTTTACTCATTAGCGCTGATTTTAGCTGAAAACAGTATTCGATGGATACAACTCATCATGTCATGATCAGTGTCGGCACTATACAATCCTTATAAAGCGGTGCAGGATGATGATTATCCGTGAAACGATAAATAGAAGGGGTCTGGTTGTGGAACAACTTGCACAGATCATTGAGCAAATAGCACAACACTTGAACAGTAGACAGTGGCGATTGGCCACCGCTGAGTCGTGTACGGGTGGCTGGATCGCAAAGTGCTGTACCGATGTTGCAGGAAGCTCGAACTGGTTTGAAAGCGGCTTTGTAACCTATAGCAATGAGGCGAAATGCAGCATGTTAGGTGTTTCTTCAAAAAGCATTAACCACTTCGGAGCAGTCAGCGAACAGGTTGTTCAAGAGATGGCAAATGGTGCACGACTACAAAGCCGTGCCGATATTGCTGTGGCAGTAAGTGGAATTGCTGGGCCAGGAGGGGGAAGCAAGGAAAAACCAGTAGGTATGGTCTGTCTCGCGTGGGCAGCAAATGGCATGGACACCATTACTGCGACTGAATATTTTCACGGGGATCGCGATGCAGTGAGACAACAAGCGGTTCAACGCGCACTAAACGGGGTGTTGGATCTTGTCAGCACAACCTAAACGACTCTTCTTTGCGCTATTACCTGAAAACGGTGTGGCGACAAAGCTACACCAGCTTGCACATGACGCCGCAGTACATAACAGTGGAAGCGTAACCCAGATCAATACCCTGCACCTGACCCTTCTCTATTTAGGAAATATCACACAGCAGCAACAAGAGTGTATTGAAGAGCTTGTTAATGAGATTGCGATTGAGCCGTTTGAGCTATCGGTAAACCATATTAGCCATTGGACGGAGTCGAGAGTCGTGTGGGCGGGTATCGAACAGATACCACCACAGCTACAGCAGTTGGCAGATCAGATTTCACAAGCGGCGAGCAGGGCTTCTATTGATTGCGATAATCGATTTCATCCACATATCACCTTGCTAAGAAAGGTAAAAAAACTGGTCGATACCCCGATGTTTGAGCCATTTCAGTGGCGGGTAAATGAGTTTGCGCTGGTGCGCTCCTATCACCATCCAACTGGGGTAGAATATCGGCAATTAAGACATTGGTTTCTAGATAAATTGTGATATGGGGTTGAAACCACGGAGTGTTTGTTCTATATTCGTTCTCATAGAGTGAGAACGAAATGAGTAAGTCTCAAAGATTAATATTTAATACCAGTGGTATTGGAGGATTCAAATGGATGAAAACAAAAAGAAGGCGCTCTCCGCAGCGCTAGGCCAGATCGATAAGCAGTTTGGAAAAGGTTCAGTGATGCGAATGGGAGACTCAACCGCAGATAGAACCATTGAAGGAATCTCGACCGGATCGATCGCTCTGGATGTTGCGCTGGGCATTGGTGGACTGCCAAAAGGTCGTGTAGTCGAGATCTACGGCCCTGAATCCTCAGGCAAAACCACCTTAACCTTACAGGTCGTTGCTGAGGCACAAAAGGCTGGCGGCACTTGTGCCTTTATTGATGCCGAGCATGCGCTCGATCCGCTGTATGCTGAGAAGATTGGTGTTGATGTGGATGAACTATTGGTATCACAGCCAGATACGGGAGAGCAGGCACTTGAGATTACCGATATGTTGGTGAGATCCGGTGCCGTTGATGTTGTGGTTGTCGATTCTGTTGCGGCGCTAACACCTAAGGCTGAAATCGAAGGTGATATGGGCGACTCACACATGGGTCTGCAAGCAAGACTGATGTCACAGGCACTACGAAAGCTGACAGCAAATATCAAGCGCTCCAATACACTGGTGATCTTTATCAACCAGATCCGCATGAAGATCGGCGTGATGTTTGGTAACCCTGAAACAACAACAGGTGGTAACGCCCTGAAATTTTACGCCTCAGTTCGTCTCGATATTCGTCGCATTGGTGCGATTAAAAAGGGCGATGAGGTGACCGGCAATGAAACTCGAGTGAAGATCGTTAAGAATAAGGTTGCTCCACCCTTTAAACAGGTTGAGTTTGATATTCTTTATGGTGAAGGGATATCTCGTGAAGGCGAGATTATCGACCTGGGTGTGAAAGCGGGAATCGTCGAGAAGTCTGGTGCATGGTACAGCTATAACGGCGAACGTATCGGTCAGGGAAAAGACAATGTCCGTAACTTCTTAAAAGAGAATCGTGAGATGGCGGCCGAAATCGAAGCGAAGATCCGTGAAGAGTTGCTTCCATCCAAAGCGGTCTCAGAGGTGATCGATCTCGAAACTGGAGAGGTGATGTAACCACATCAGTTCAATCAAAAACGGCGAGTTAAACTCGCCGTTTTTTTTGCTCTCAGCTCTCGCTGAAATGGGGTTGAGGTGTAACCCGCAACACCTCCTCAATAGAGGTTAAACCTTCGGCAACCTTTTGCGCTCCGGCAAGTCGGAGAGGGCGCATTCCATCTTTTAGAGCCATCTTGCGAAGCTCTGTTAATCCGGCTCCTTTATTCACCAACTCCTGTAAGCCATGAGAGTAATCCATCATCTCATAGATACCAATGCGACCTAAATAGCCGGTATTACGGCAGGTTTGACAGCCGACGGTACCATAGATCGTTTTTGGTTTTTCTGCTTTAAACGGCTTAAGCATATTTCTCCAAATCTCATCATCGACAGACATTTCAGCCTTACAATGAGGACAGAGAACCTTCACCAGTCTCTGTGCGACAACAGCAGATAGAACCGAGTTGATCAGGTAGGGTTCAACACCGATTTCTTTAAGTCGGGTAATGGCTGATGGTGCGTCATTGGTGTGGAGTGTTGAAAAGACCAAATGACCGGTTAATGACGCTTGGATAGCCATATCGGCAGTCTCCTTATCCCTGATCTCACCCACCATAATGATGTCAGGATCCTGACGTAGCAAGGTGCGGATGCCCGAAGCGAAATCGACCCCAATGTTATGCAGAACCTGCATCTGGTTAAAATCAGGATCGATCATCTCAATCGGATCCTCGACGGTACAGACATTCACCTCTGGCCGCGCAAGACGTTTTAAGGTGGAGTAGAGCGTGGTCGTTTTACCAGAGCCTGTAGGGCCAGTGAGCAGAATAATGCCGTGAGGTTTCTGGATATGACGATTCCAGAATTTTTCATCGTTCGCACTAAAGCCCATGTCATTGAAACTCTTGCCGGCAATATCCGGATCAAAGATCCGCATTACCATCTTCTCGCCAAATGCCGTCGGCATAATCGAAAGACGTAACTCGATCTCTTCGCCTTCAGGAGAGCGTGTTTTCATACGACCATCCTGCGGGCGTCTTTTCTCTGCAACATTCATACGACCAAGGATCTTGAGTCGACTGGTGACAGCAGTCATTACTGCAGTAGGCATGTCGTAAACATGGTGCATTACCCCGTCAATACGGAAACGGACATTACTACTCTCACGACGTGGCTCAAGGTGGATATCACTCGCCCGCTGTTCAAAGGCGAATTGCAATAGCCAATCTACGATAGAAACAACATGATGATCATTCGCATCAAGCTGGCCTTTACGACCAAGATCCATCATCTGCTCAAGGTTTTGGATCGAGTCCCTGCTGGCATCAGCCTCGTTTCTTGCCGCAAAGACTGATTTTGAGATGCTAAAGAACTCCTCAGAGAAGCGTTTAATCTCATCAGGAGTACAGAGTTGGATCTCAAAGCTTTTATGGAGAATATTGCCTAGCTCAAGTTGCCACTCAGTCAGAAAAGGCTCACAAGTACCCATGGTAACAACATCGCCATTAACGGCTAACGGCAGGATCGAATAACGCTTGGTGTAGTTGATAGAGATCACCGATGTAATCTCAGAGACATCAACCTTTAGAGGATCAATTGAGGCGACTGGAATATCAAGACGGGCACTCAACCATTTGGTAAGGAATTCTTGCGTTAGTCTGTTGTCGCTGTTGCTACGCTCTACACTGAATGTGGAAATGGTCTCAAATGGGTGGCGTTTAGTCTGAGAGAATTTTTGAAGATCCAATAGTTGTTTTGAATTCTTGTGATCAAACAGATTGTCCTCTTCCAGCCAGCCAAGCACCTCTTCGAGTGTTAGATGATGTTCCACGTTTTTCATACAGATAACCTTGTGTTTTGATAACGGCGATAATAGCCGTGTTTTTCAAAATATCTTCATCAAGAGAGTTGTGACTATAACCTATTCTTGATTATGCATGTTTATAACAGATTTTAATCTCATTCTACTCTACATATCCCTGAATCACCCTGCAAACCATGACTTTACAGGTGATATTCAAATAACTCTAATGGTACAATTCTTCGCTTTACCTGATGTGCCACACAATGAGTCCTCAGCACGAATAAAATGGAAAATGACACCATCGAAAAAGTAGTGAAACAAGGCTATGCAGCTGCGTTAGCGATGCAGGTTCGAAGGGATCACAGTAAACTGGAACTTAGACATAAACTCAGCCACAAGGGTTATGACAGTGATGTGGTTGAGATGGTGCTGGATAAACTGATTGATGATCGCCTGCTGGATGAACATCGGTTTGCAGAGGCCTATCTTCGTTCGCGAGTGGGGAAAGGCTATGGTCCTGAGCGGATTCGAATGGAATTGAAGGATCGAGGAGTCGATAGCGAAATAATCCAAGAAGTGCTTGATGCTCAGGATAACGACTGGTATGAATTGGCACGACAAGCCTATCTTAAAAAGTATGGTGATCGTCAGTGTCAGAATTTTAATGAGATTGCAAAACGTCGACGTTTTTTGATGCAGCGTGGTTACAATCACGATCAACAAAAATATGCGATGAGTGATGAAAACTGAAACTCCCGGAATGTGATAGATGAATAGCAGCGCAGAGATACGCAACGCATTTTTAAACTACTTCGAAACCCGCGGCCATACCGTTGTGCCGTCAAGCCCGTTAATTCCAGGAAATGATCCGACCCTGCTCTTTACCAATGCCGGCATGGTTCAGTTTAAAGATGTTTTCCTTGGCGACGATCATCGCAACTATAGTCGTGCAACTACGGTACAGCGTTGCGTGCGAGCTGGTGGCAAACATAATGACCTTGAAAACGTCGGATACACTGCCCGTCACCACACCTTCTTTGAGATGCTCGGAAACTTCAGCTTTGGAGATTATTTTAAACATGACGCGATCCGCTTTGGATGGGAGTTTTTGACCCAAACATGCAAACTACCCCCCGAAAAGCTTTGGGTTACCGTATTTGAAGAGGACGATGAAGCCGCCAAAATATGGCTGAATGAGATTGGTGTCGATCCAGGTCGTTTTTCCCGCATTGGCGCAAAGGATAACTTCTGGTCGATGGGCGATACTGGACCATGTGGTCCTTGTAGTGAGATCTTTTATGATCACGGCGAATCAATTCCCGGAGGGCCTCCTGGAACACCCGATGAAGATGGTGATCGCTATATTGAGATCTGGAACCTAGTCTTTATGCAGTATGACCGCGATAAAGATGGAAACCTTAATCCATTACCCAAGCCATCAGTCGATACCGGGATGGGGTTAGAGCGTCTTGCAGCGATTATGCAAGGTGTTCACAGCAACTACGAAATCGACCTGTTTCAGGCATTGATCAAGGCTACAGTGACACTGGCAGGGGTTAACGATTTCGAAAACGCATCGCTTAAGGTTATCTCTGATCATATCCGCTCATGTGCGTTCCTGGTGGTTGATGGTGTGATTCCATCAAATGAAGGACGTGGCTATGTGCTGCGTCGCATCATTCGTCGTGCAATACGCCACGGACATAAGTTAGGGCTGCGCCAGTCCTTCTTCTACAAGCTGGTCGCACCATTAGTAGAGTTGATGGGTGAGGCCTACCCAGAACTTACAAAGGCTCAATCTCACGTTGAGCGTGTCCTGCTTCAGGAAGAGGAGCGTTTTGCAGAGACACTCGACACCGGAATGGAGATTCTGGAGTCTGCGTTAAAGACGCTCGAAGATGACACGATCCCGGGAGATCTAGTTTTCAAACTTTACGATACCTATGGGTTTCCAGTTGATCTGACCGCAGATATCGCCCGCGAAAGAGGCCTGAACATCGATATGGCTAAATTTCAGCAGGATATGGAGGCGCAACGTGACCGCGCTCGTGCTGCGAGCAGCTTCGCCAATATCCATGGTGATGAACTCGATATTGATACACAAACGCTCTTTATCGGCTACGAGCAGTTAAATGGTCGTGATGATATTTGCAGCATTTACCACAACCACTCACCGACAGTGCGCCTTAAAGAGGGCGAAGAGGGTGTGATTGTTCTTGAACAGACTCCGTTCTATGCCGAGTCTGGTGGTCAAATGGGCGACAGCGGCATCATTAGCACTGCCGACTCTCGCTTTGAGGTCACTGATACCCAAAAAGCCGGAAATGCATTTCTCCATATCGGGCGTATGGTCAAAGGCTCGCTGAATGTCGGTGATAGTGTCGAGATTCAGGTCAATGCTGACGCAAGACGAGATACCGCCTATCACCATTCGGCAACACACCTTCTTCATGCCGCACTACGTCAGGTATTAGGAGATCATGTGCAACAGCGTGGTTCAATGGTGAGTGAAGAGCGACTGCGTTTTGACTTTGCCCATTTTGAGGCGATGAGTGCTGATGAGATCTCCAGGGTAGAAGATATCGTCAATGAAAAGATTCGGGAGAATATTCCGGTAGAGACGCGAGTCATGGCAATTGATGATGCCAAAGCAATAGGCGCAATGGCGCTGTTTGGTGAAAAGTATGGCGACAAGGTTCGTGTCTTAAAGATGGGTGAATTCTCTATTGAACTGTGTGGTGGAACGCATGTTCGTCGCACAGGTGATATCGGGCTTATGAAGATTATCAGCGAACAGGGCGTTGCCGCAGGGGTACGTCGGATTGAGGCGGTCTGCGGCGGACAAGCATTTAACTGGATTAATGCTTGTAGTGCGGATGTTGAACAGGTCGCAGAGCTGGTTAAATCCGGTAAGGATGAGATAAAGACAAAGGTTAAGCAGTTGGTTGATAAAAATCGTCAACTCGAAAAAGAGTTGGAACAACTCAAATCAAAACTGGCATCATCTCAAGGCGAAGATTTGGCGAGCCATGCTATAGAAGTCAATGGCATTCAGGTGTTGGCGGCTCGTCTTGATGGGGCTGATCCTAAAGGGCTAAGAGACACCGTTGATCAACTGAAAAACAAACTAAAACATGCCGCAGTGATACTTGCCGCAGTTAATGGCGACAAAATCTCGTTAGTTGCTGGTGTCACTAAAGAAGAGACCTCAAGAATCAAGGCGGGTGATTTACTTAAAAGTGTTGCCGAGCAGATTGGAGGAAAGGGTGGAGGCCGTCCAGATATGGCTCAAGGCGGAGGAAACCAGCCAGAAAATCTCGATTCTGCACTGAAAAGTGTAGAAAAATGGGTCGAAAAGCAGACAGGATAAATAATTCCTTCATTTTTCAATAACTTTAATGTAAATTTGCGCCCCTTTATGATGATGGTATCTAGATGGCATTAATCGTTCAAAAATATGGCGGCACCTCCGTAGGTAGTGTCGAACGCATACTCAATGTCGCAGCAAAGGTGAAAACCTTTAGAGATCGCGGTGATGATGTCGTTGTTGTTGTCTCGGCGATGAGTGGAGAGACGAATCGACTCACTGCCTTAGCCAAAGAGATCTCGAAAGAGATAGACCCACGCGAGCTTGATGTATTATTAACAACGGGTGAACAGACCACCATCGCTCTGTTGTCAATGTCACTGAAAAAGCTTGGTTGTGATGCACGCTCATATACAGGACAGCAGATTAAGATACTGACTGATAGCCATCACAACAAGGCACGCATCCTTAATATAGAAGGCCATCGAATGAGTGCTGACCTTGCACAAGGTCGTGTGGTGGTGGTTGCAGGTTTTCAGGGTGTTGATGAACACGGGAATATCACCACGCTTGGAAGAGGCGGCTCTGATACAACAGCAGTAGCGCTGGCGGCAGCATTAAAGGCCGATGAGTGTCAGATCTATACCGATGTTGATGGTGTATATACCACCGACCCACGGGTTGTTCCAGAAGCGCGTCGTCTCGAAAAGATCACCTTTGAAGAGATGCTGGAGATGGCCAGCCTAGGCTCAAAAGTTTTACAAATTCGATCCGTCGAATTTGCAGGTAAGTACAATGTTCCGTTACGGGTACTCTCATCGTTTGAAGATGGTCCCGGCACACTGATCACCTATGAGGAAGATGAGATGGAAGATGCACTGATTTCTGGCATTGCATTTAACAAAGACGAAGCAAAACTGACAATTCTTGGTGTACCAGACAAACCGGGAATTGCTTCGACCATATTAGGGCCGATTGGTGATGCAAACATCGAAATCGACATGATTGTCCAAAATGTTGGCGCAGATGACACAACAGACTTTACATTTACCGTTCATCGTACAGACTATGATAAGGCATTAGAGATTCTTCAACGCATTTCCAAAGAACTTAATGCACGAGAGGTGAATGGAGACAACAAGATTGTTAAGATATCTCTTGTTGGTGTTGGTATGCGTTCACATGCTGGTATCGCAACCACCATGTTTAAGGCATTGGCAGAAGAGGGGATTAACATCCGTATGATCTCAACTTCAGAAATCAAGGTCTCGGTTGTTGTTGATGAAAAGTATCTTGAATTAGGTGTTCGTGCGCTACATTCGGCATTTAATTTAGATAGCAATGCGCCTCAAGACGCATAATTTCTTGATTTTTATTAAATTAGACACACAATAAAAACCATAACACCGCTACAAGATGTACGGTTTATGGAGTAAGGAAGTAGCTGAAGCATAAGCTGCTAGAACTGGATTATATTAGGAGAAATTCGGATGTTGATATTAACCCGCCGCGTAGGTGAAACACTTATCATCGGTGATGATGTAACTGTTACCGTTCTTGGAATTAAAGGAAATCAGGTACGAATTGGTGTCAACGCACCAAAAGAAGTATCTGTGCATCGTGAAGAGATTTACGAGCGCATTCAGCGTGAGAAAGAAGGCGAAGGAAATTTCTAAATAGGGCTTTACCTTAAACTTCAGCGCATGTATTCTTGCGCGCGTGTTAACGAAGCGGCCAGTAGGCCGCTTCGTTAAATACCTACAATGGAGAGATGGGTGAGTGGCTGAAACCAGTTCCCTGCTAAGGAACCGTAGGCATATACGTCTACCGAGGGTTCGAATCCCTCTCTCTCCGCCATTTAAATAGAAAGAGGTGCCTACAGGTACCTCTTTCTATTTAAATGAATGGTAAATGAGAGGACTTGGTTTGAAACCTGAGTTCGACTGAATCGTTAGGACAGACGATTCAGAACATCGCAAAGCGATGACCCCGAAGGGGTGAGGTATAGGGATATACCGAATAATCCCTCTCTCCGCCATTTACAAAGCCTGAAATAACATTTCGGGCTTTTCTGTTTCATGGAGATCCCATAAGGACACGTGAAAACAGAGTGAAGAAAAAGATCCCTTATTTTCTTCACTATAAAGGGTGATTAGCCTTGACACACAAAGTGCGAACAAAGATAATTCCCCGCTCTTCGCGCCCGTAGCTCAGCTGGATAGAGTACCTGGCTACGAACCAGGCGGTCGCACGTTCGAATCGTGCCGGGCGCGCCATATTTCTTAAAGCAATCAAGCGGTTATCGTTCATACGGTAGCCGCTTTTTTTGTTTCGTGTCCCATAGTCATCCAAATGTCCCATAGATGATTAGTTAGGATGGCTATTGTTAATATCACAAAAATTATTTCTCGGTTTAAAAAAGAACATTTGAAATACTTAAATAGTAACTTTATATGACTCCAGTATTGCATCATTCACTTTGTAAACCTCCCCACATTAGGAACGTAGCCAATTAGAGTTATCCAACGGTGTATTAGCAATCAAATACTCCTGTGGTGTCAGATCACCCAGTGAATCATGTGGCCGCTCTTCGTTATATTCTTTCATCCATCGATCAGTAATTTCCCGTACCTCGGATAATCGCTTAAATGCATACATATCTAATACCTCTGTACGATATGTTCTGTTGAATCGCTCGACATAGGAATTCTGGGTTGGTTTACCTCGCTCGATAAATTCCAGATCTACGTCATTATCATCAGCCCAATCAGCCAGTGCTGCTGATATAAACTCTGGCCCGTTATCCATCCGGATCTTGGCAGGTAATCCTCGCCACATCACGATGCGCTCCAATACTCGAATCACACGCTGTGCTGGTAGTCCCAGATCCACCTCAATGGCCAACACCTCTCGATTGAAATCATCGACCACATTGAAGGTACGAAAGCGTCTACCGCACATCAGACTGTCACTCATAAAATCCATCGACCAGCACTGATTCATATTATCCGGTACTGCCAGCGGCTCTGGATGACAGCTTGGGAGTCGCTTCTTTCCTTTACGGCGTAAATTCAGCTTCAACAGGCAATACACCCGATAGATCCGTTTGTGATTCCATCGATAGCCCTGGCGTCTTAATATCTTGAACAGTTTGCTAAATCCATAGGCCGGATAGCGCTCAACTGCCGCCTGTAGTGCAGCAATGACAGGTTCATCTTTTCGCATATCAGGTCGGTAACGATAGACAGAACCACTGATGCCAACAGCTCGGCAGGCTAGCCGAATACTTACCTCATGTGTCTGGATGGCATAATCGACAAGTGCTCGTCGGGCTGCTGGCTTTAAAGCTTTTTTTCGATAATGTCCTTCAGTACATGGTGTTCAAGGCTAAGGTCTGCGTACATTTGCTTGAGCCTTCGATTTTCTTCCTCAAGCTCTTTGAGTCGCTTTATATCCGAGACACTCATGCCGCCATACTTGGCCTTCCAATTGTAGTAGGTCGCATCTGAGATCCCATATTCACGACAAACCTCTTTCACCAATCTTCCCCCTTCAACTTCTTTGAGGATTTTAACGATCTGGCTTTCTGTATAACGTGATTTCTTCATTTATCAGTTCTCCTATAGTGGCAGTTTACGCCGGAGAACTCTAAATGGTCATGTACCTATTTTATGGGAGGGTTACAATTAGGATTCTGCTTCATAGCATTTTTGTGGTCTTTCACAATTTGGATATATGCTGAATTTACCAAATCAAAGAGGGCATAGATACCCCTTATCTTCTGGTATGTCTTTTTATGGCTACGATTAATTGCCAGATTAGGGGAATATATATGACATAGAAAAACAGATCTAATGCTGGTTGAGAATTTTTAGCTATCTTTGCAACTGGAATAAATGCTTCTGCTATTGGATTGAATATTATGCCAACGCCTTGAATAAATTCATCTGCTGAGTCAATAGTTAAAAATTTTAGAGCTGCATGTATGAATGTAGTAATAATTAATAAAATTAAAGGTCTTGAATAGCTTTGTCCGAAATTTGAAATCTTTTCATTGAAAAATAGAATAAATTTCTGTTCGTCGGTTCCAGTTTTTGATACCTCTTCTTTATATTTATTCATCTCGTAGGCAAAAAATTTGTTTGCTTCTATGCGATTTCCGATGCTATCAAAAGAATGTTTGATAATTCGAAAGGTTTCTCTATTCGTGTTTTTTGAATCTATGTCACTGTTTAAGAAATTTGGTGTTTCTTTAAAATTTGCTAGGCTGATATCAAGGCCTGCATTGAAATGAGTATTTCTAAAATTCACAAAACTCTTGAAAGTTGCATATTTAAAAATGCTTTGAGTGATTTCAGATTGATTGGAGTAACTAAAAATACAATCCTCAAATCCAACAAAGTCTTTAAATATGCATTTTTCAACTTTAAATACGTCAAATTTACTATCGAAGGCATCATACAGACCATGATGGTTTGTATCTGTTTCTTCATATTTTTTGCACGTATTATGCTTGAATTCAAACTTAGAATTGAATTCGTTATGAAAAAACAATAGCTCATTAATTTGGATTTTGTTTAATATGAAATCACGTTCGATAGAGCAATTCATGATGGTTAACTTATCAATGTTTGGCGATGAGTAGATTTTGAGTTCAGTATTTGTAAAAATCTTGCTATCTATTATTGTGCTCTCAATATATAACTCCTTATAGAAAAAACAGTCACTAAATAGATCCGCTGTAATTTTTGTAGTTTTGGTTCCATCCTGTAAAATATTGCCAATAATATTTACATCGTCGATGAATCTGCACTTATTAAATAGAGTGTGTGGGTATTCATCATAAGTAAGAGTGTTAGTGTTGTTCAAGATATTCCATTTTGTTTCAAATCTACATGCTTTGTATGATAGTTTTATTTGGTGTTTGTTTGAGAAGTGTCTAATGTTGAGATATGTGCAATTGAATTGGCATGCATAGAAATGAATGTTTCCTAGTTTATTCAATATTTTTGTATAGTCGTAAACATTCGAATCTGGTACTGGTGGAAATGAAATATTTTCAAAGTAGATTACTGTGCTAGCAAAGAACTTGATTGTGTTTTCAATAGCATTGTCACTGGGTAAGTCGTCCTCTTCTAGATAGAATTGTATTGTCCTTTTTTCTACTGCTTTGTTGTTGTCAAACTCAGTGGTCTTACATGCTTTTTCTATAACATAATCTATGAGAGTAAAATAAAATACTTCATGTGATAGATCACTAAATTGGTATGCAATACTCACTTCATGATCATTATTCATTAGAATTCCTTTAAATATGTAGTCCCATTAAGTATTTGTTCATTCAATGATTTCAATATCTTACCACTGCCATTGGAAAAAGATAATGGGACGGAATGTGGATATAAGTGGCAGATATTTATGAAGAAATCTAAGAAAAGGTAATTTGCTACGAACCAGGCGGTCGCACGTTCGAATCGTGCCGGGCGCGCCATATTCTATAAAAACAAGCGATTATCGTTAATACGGTCGTCGCTTTTTTTATCTCTAAGATTCCATCTGTTTTAGGACTCATCCTTTTATTTGATGTGTCAGTTTTCCCTTTGTTCACCATAGTAGATGGAATAGAAGCGGTTTTCTAACCTACATTAAGTCCTGATGTAGTGGATGTTCATCCCGGATACGTGGCCAGCGATTGTGAATGGCATCCTCATGTTCGGGATCGATGGTGACGATATAGAGGCGTTGTTCCGTGCCCTCTTTGGCGATCAGTCCCTGAATGAATTGTCCTTTGGAAAGATCGTACCAGTGACTCTCTCCTTGAATATCCTTCTCCATAAAACTGACAACAGGACATTTTACCGGCTTTGGAAACCATCGATCCCACCGTCCTGCATAGATAGAGTCAAGTCGTGCCCATCCGCCCAGCGGCAGGTTTCCGCGCTGCTCTTTGCGTCTTCCCCATGGGAGTAGTTCTATACCTCCACTTCGGGTTTTTACCGGAAGTTTGGCATTGGGGTTGGGAAAGTAGACCCTAACCAGTTGCCCTAAATTGAGATAAAGCACACCACCACACATCGTCGTCTCTTAATTAAATCGTTTGTCGGTGACCGTGGGGTTTCCACGATGGCGCAATCACATTTGGCATGGATGATCGATTGAGTAATCTGGCGGAGGCGAGGGTCATCTCTCCGTAACGCTGATTGATCGCATCTATCGCGTTATTGCTGTTATTACGTTTGTGATCAAACGGGGCAAACAGGTCGAGTTGTGTTGTAGGTCTTGGATCCAGCGCGGTGATCTGTACGGCGGCTATGGGTTCACCATGCCAGATGTTGGTAATGAAGTGGCGGATAAACTGTTGTAGTGGGCGCTCGTCATTGGTGGGAACCGAGCTATGCAGTACATCGCCGATCCACCCTGATGTGGTGCGTACAGCCATCATAAAACGCGTGGCGTAGAGTTGATATTTGCGTAGACGCGAAGCGACTTTGTGAGCCATGTGGCTTAAATAGAGCCGCACGATTTTTACATCGGTCGTGTTGGGAGGCATGACCTTGCCATGCCCTACTGATTGTGGTGACGGGATGGTGGTTTGTACCTTGTCGGGATCAAGTCCCTGTGTTTTATACCAGATGCGTTTGCCGGGATTCCCGAACTTTTGTCCAAGGGTGCTGATGGGGATCTTGTTCATGTCGCCGCAGGTGTAGACTCCGCGTTGTTTGAGAAAACGCCCGATCCCTTTTGCAATGCCCCACAGGTCGGTGACGGGTACGTCTTTGAGTCGCTCTTTTGCATCCCATGGCGGGATTATAGTAAGGCCGTTGGGTTTGTTGCATTTGGCGGCATATTTGGCAGTGGTTTTATCACCGCTGACCCCGACTGAGCAGTGTAGCCCAGAGGCTTTAAAGACTCGCTCTTTTACCATTAACCCCATACGCGCCGGTGTGCCGTGTAGTTTCTGGCAATGGGTCACATCAATAAAGGCTTCATCGACTGAGTAGATCTCTATATCGGGGCTGATATCGGTTAGAGCCTCCATAATTGCTGTAGAGGTGTCGGCATAGCGCCTGGGTCGGCTTGGTGCCTGAATGAGGTCAGGGCAGAGTCGTCGCGCCTCTTTTAGTCGCATTCCGGTGTGGATGCCGTAGGCGCGTGCTTCATAGGAGCAGGTGATAATGCAGGTGCCTTGACTGCCGTTGGTGACGGCAACTGGGCGGCCTTTCCATTCGGGACGATCATGTTGCTCAACTGAAGCGAAGAAGGCGTTCATATCAACCAGAATGATGGCCTGAGGCCAGATCACCGGACAGGTCGAGGGATCGATACTTGTCGATGGTAGAAACATATCAATACAGGCGTAACTGCCCGACGAGAACACCCTGGATTGAGACTCGATTGGCGGGATAGATCATCGGTTGCATTTCGCTATTTTCCGGGATGAGGGCAACGGTTCCGTCGCCACGGTTTTTCAGCCGTTTGAGTGTTGCCTCTTCGTTATCGACCAGTGCGACAACGATATCCCCATCGTGGGCACTATTACAACTGCGAATAATGACGGTATCGCCGTCAAGGATCCCGGCATCAATCATTGAGTCGCCTTGTACTCTTAATGCAAAGCGTCCGGGGCCAAGTAGCATCTCGCCGATATCGATGGTTTCATAGTTTTCGATCGCTTCAATGGGTTGTCCTGCCGCAATCTTGCCGACAAAGGGGATCGTCATTGGGCTCTCTTCCTCTTGTGGCACCAGTTCAAGGCCGCGATGTCGCCCTGAGTTCATCCGTAGATATCCCGCCTCAATTAATGCCTGAACATAACGATGAACCACACCTTTGGAGGCGATACCAATCCCTTCGGCAACTTCACTCAGGCTTGGGGAGTAGTCATTTTCAGCAATAAATTTCTCAATATACTGGAGCGTATTTTGTTGTTGACGTGTCAGCATGATCGTTCTCACATTTTTCTCATTGACGATGCCCTAAGCATAGGGAACAAACAGAGAACGATCAAGGGCTATTGATGATAATTATTGGCGAATATCAGGCAAAAACGCTTTAAGTGCGCAGGCACGGCATTAGCGAAGAGCATAAATGGTGGAGCGGCGTTCAATATTCAAATGACTGAGTGGTTTTATTTGAAAGAGATAATCCCCAGATAGGGTAGACACTAACGGTTGGTTTTTGAAACCATATACGATGATTATAGCGACAACCCCATTGGAGATTTCATGCGCCCCGCTCATATTGCTACCGTTTTGGAACAGGAGTTTTTAAGTACCCGCGAAGGTCACCACACCCCGGTGATGCTGTGGGGGCCGCCTGGCGTCGGCAAGTCTCAGATGGTGATGCAGGTCGGTGAACGTCACGGGGTATCGGTGATCGATATCCGGCTGTCGCAGATGGAGCCGAGCGATCTGCGCGGCATTCCGTTCAAAAATGGTGATAGGGTGGAGTGGGCGATCCCGGCAATGTTGCCCGATGAGGCACGTCATGGCAGTGAGGGGATTCTGTTTCTGGATGAGATCACCTCTGCACCACCAAGCGTCTCCGCAGCGGCCTATCAGCTTATTCTGGATCGCAAACTGGGTGAATACCGGGTGCCCGATGGCTGGGCGATTATTGCCGCGGGCAACCGTCAGGGCGACAGAGGCGTAACCTATTCAATGCCAGCACCATTGGCAAACCGCTTTGCCCATTTTGAGGTCGAGACCCATCTTGATGACTGGATCGCATGGGCCTACGCCAACAATATTCACGAGGGGATTATCGCCTTTCTGCGCTTCCGCCCGGAGCTGCTGTTCGATTTTGATCCGGCACACAATCCGGTGGCATTCCCATCACCGCGCTCATGGGAGTTTGCCAATCGTGCGCTGCATAAGTTCGGCAATATTCCGAGCCTGACTCTAAGCTCGCTTCAGGCCTGTGTCGGCCCGGCGGCTGGGATTGAGGTCTCGGCCTATCTTCAGAATCTCGACAAGCTGCCCGATCTGGATGCGATACTGCGTGGTGAAGAGGTGCCAGTCCCGAATGAGATCGACCTGCAATATGCCATCGCCTCGGCACTGGTTGGACGGGCGATTCGTGCACGCGATGCCGGGAATGGCGCAGAGACATACGGCAAGCTGCTCAATTACGCCGGAAAGTTCCCGACCCGCGAGATGGGGGTGATGATGGTTTCCGATCTGCATCGTGCGGTGGGGCAGGAGATCTTTTCGGTGCCGGAGTTTGCGGTGTGGGCTAATGACGTAGCTGAAGTCATGCTCTATGTATAAATCAAATTCCCAAAGGGGTCAGACTCGATTGAATTGAAGTTCAATCGAGTCTGACCCCGCTGTATATAAGCATCCCTGATGGCTGCTGATATGACTCAATCTGTTGATACCAAACTGGCCGCTGCCCGTACCCGGTTGATTCTGGAGAATCCGTTTCTGGGTGCGCTGGTATTGCGGATGCCGCTGATCGCTGCTGAAGGGGAGTGGTGCAAAACCAGTGCGACCGATGCAAAGACCATCTACTACAACTACGATTTTATCCATGAGTTATCGTTAAAGCAGACACAGTTTCTACTGGCGCATGAGGCGCTGCACTGCGCGCTTTCGCACTTTGCACGGCGTCAACATCGCGATCGCGCCCGTTGGGATATCGCCTGTGATCTGGCAATCAACCCGTTGCTGCTGGGTGAAGGGCTATCACCAACGCCCAATGCGATCTTTCTGGACGAGTTTGAGGGCATGACCGCTGAAGAGATCTACCCGATGCTTGATGAGCATGAGCATCTGGAGCCGCAGGATGAGCATGTATACGATTCGGATGAGTCTGATGGCGGTCAGCAGGGGCAGGGCGAAGGAGAACAACGGGAATCATCAAAAGGTGGCACCGAGAGTGGCTCACAGCCACAACAGGGTCAGCGTGGTAACCGTCCGCCACCACTAAGCCCGGAGGAGAGGGAGCAGCTATCCATTCAGTGGTCACAGCGCATGGCCGGTGCAGCGCAGTCGGCGATTCAGGCAGGGAAGATGAGCGGAGTGCTGGCACGGATGATTGAGCATCTATTACAGCCGCAACTGCCGTGGCGCATGTTACTGGCGCGATATATGAGCGCAACCGCGCGCGATGACTACAACTACTCGCGTCCATCTCGTCGCGATGGCGAGGCGATCATGCCATCGCTGAAAAGTCACGAGGTAAGGGCGGTGGTGGCGATCGATACCAGTGGTTCGATTAGTGACAGCGAGCTGGAGCAGTTTATCGCTGAGGTCAACGCCATCAAATCCCAGACTAATGCGCGCATTACCCTGATCGCCTGCGATAGCGAACTTGATAACGATGGCCCTTGGCACTATGAAACCTGGGATGAGTTTAAGCTGCCAAAGGCGTTTCCCGGTGGCGGCAGTACCGATTTCAGTCCGGTATTTAACTGGATAGATGAACAGAATATACAGCCGGATATTGCCATCTACTTCACCGATGCCAATGGCAGATTCCCTGAACGAGAACCGAACTACCCGGTGTTGTGGCTGGTGAAGGGGAAGACTCCAATCCCATGGGGACAACGTATTCAGTTGAATTAGGAAGTCGGAACAAGTGGTCATTGCGAGGAGCGTAGCGACGCGGCAATCCATAACTACTTGATACTAAGGTTCTGGATTGTATCGCGCTGTTTGCGGAGACAGATTTTTTTATCTAATCAGAGACTCTTTGGAATAGATACTAGAAAATATAATCCGTAGTCGCAAAGAGAACAGCAGAACGCAATTTCTCACTTTGCGCCTTAGTGTCTTTACGAGAACAGACATCAGGAGTTTTTTTGAGACAGACAACAGTAGAGATCAGCCCCGAAGATTCGTTGCGCCTGAATGTGCTCATCATGCAGGCCGACGCGATCCGTATTGATGAGAACGAGGTTGCGGTTTACGGCTTGCAGGGCGAGCAGGAGATGAAGGTTCCACTCAACCCAACAGCAAGGGCTGATAAATATATCGATGCTGTGCGTGAGCTGTTGGCCTCGATTGTGCTCGATTCACCGGAGGGTTATCCGGTATTTATGAGTCGCTGGACGCGAATGGGGCAGCTTGAGAGCGAGCAACTCGATCGGCTGTTAAAGATTGGTGAGCCTGAGGCGGTCATGGCGGTTGTTAGCTCGCGTGATCTGAGTGATGAGTTAGCTCGTCGTGCATGGTGGATTGCACCATACTCGGAATATGCACGACAAATGTTACACAACCCGAATATTGTTAATGGCAGTATGGGGTCAATACTTGCTGAATATCTTGTTGAGCATCTGCCCTTTGAAACTGAACATTACGTTATGTTGGAGACAGTACGACTGGTTCTGCAACCGGGATTACTAAACGATAAGCAGCGTCTGAGGTTATGGCGAAGTGGACAGAGCAAAGCAACCTACAAAGTAGGTTTTTTACAGGCATCACCAGATGGTATTCCAGAACAATTGCCATCACACCATGATTACGCCATTGCTAAACAAAAGCTGAATCCGCTCATAAAATCTGGAAATGGTCTCGCACAAAATCTGCTTAACGCCTTGTCTGAACAAGGGCAAACATTTAATCAGGCAGTACAGGACGCAATGCGCCGACCCGCCGATCAGGATGTGGTCTCAGCACTGTTTGCTGCGATTGGAGCCTACTTTTCCACCGCACGAGTTGTGCAGAAAGAGCTACGGACACTCGAAGAGGTTGAGCAGGCTGTCTCACAGGCATTCAATAATGAAGAGACTCAGTCCATTCTATCCATAGCACCAGAGCTTGAGCAGGAATTAAAAGCGTTATGTTTCCTTGCCCATCTCGAAGATGCAATCCTGATCCCGGTCTTCTCCCTGACTGATGCGGTAGGATCACTGATGCGTAAGAAGATTAAACATATCAGTGATCCGATGCTAAATGCGTTTGCGGCATTGCAAGGTAAATAAGCTCTCTCCATTCCCCCATTGATAATGCTTTATTGCGTAAATGAATCAATGACTTGCATAATCGGATAGACCAAACCGATCCAATAACAACCAAGGAGTCTGATATGCGTTTAATTCTGTTAGGTGCACCGGGTGCCGGTAAAGGCACACAAGCACAGTTTATTTGTGAAAAGTACAATATTCCTCAAATCTCGACTGGCGATATGCTACGTGCCCACGTAAAAACTGGCACCGATCTTGGTGTCGCTGCAAAGAAGATTATGGATGAGGGTGGCCTCGTCTCTGATGACATTATCATCGGCATGGTAAAGGAGCGCATTAACGAGGCGGATTGTGCCAACGGCTTCCTGTTTGATGGTTTCCCGCGCACTATCCCTCAGGCAGAGGCACTGCGTAGTCAAGGTATTAATGTTGATGCTGTGGTTGAGATTGATGTCGCCGATGAAGAGATCATCAAGCGCATGAGTGGTCGTCGTGTCCATCCGGGATCGGGTCGTACCTACCATGTTATCTACAACCAACCAAAGGTTGAAGGTAAGGACGATGTAACGGGTGAAGACCTGATTCAGCGTGATGACGACCAGGAAGAGACCGTTCGCAAGCGTCTGGATGTTTACCATTCTCAGACCAAGCCACTGGTCGATTTCTACTCTGGTTGGGCTGCAGCTGGTGATGATAATGCTGCACGTTATGTCAAGATAGCCGGAGTGGGTTCGGTTGATGACATTAAAAACGCTGTCTTTTCTTCGCTAGACAAATAATCAGATCTGAAAACCTGAGCCTGTTCGGGCTCAGGTATCATCTTTTCATGGCTTCGTGATATAAAAGCACCATGGAAAATGAATCACAACAAACAAGAAAAAAACGAATTGGTGTTCTTCTCTCTAATCTTGGAACACCAGACGCTCCAACCGCTGAAGCACTAAGAGTCTATTTGAAAGAGTTTCTTTGGGATCGGCGTGTTGTGGATGTCCCTCGCCCGATTTGGTGGGTGATTCTCAATGTTTTTATCCTGACGACCCGTCCAGCAAAGTCGGCCGCAGCCTACCGAGAGATCTGGACTGATGATGGCTCACCACTGTTATCCATCTCCAATGCACAGCTTGCAGCGGTGACTGAGGCCTTGGCTGCTGATGAATCCAATGACTATGTTGTGGCGTTAGGGATGCGTTACGGCAACCCGTCCCTTGAGTCAGCGCTCAATCAACTGCGTCAACACAATCTGGATGAGCTGATTGTTCTGCCGCTCTATCCGCAAAACTCCTGCTCAACCACAGCATCAACCTTTGATGTAGTTACCGAACTGTTGAGGGAGGGGCGCAATGTGCCCTCGCTCAGGTTTATCAGCCATTACCACAACCATCCGATGTATATTGAAGCGCTAGCCAATTCAGTACGTGAAGCGTGGCAGGCAAAGCGTGGCGAAAAGCTCCTAATCTCCTTTCACGGCACCCCGGTTCGCTATCGCACAGAGGGCGATCCCTACTATCAACAGTGTGTCGAGACTGCTGAACTGTTAGCTCAGGAGCTGGAGCTGGATGAGTCGCAGTGGCGCATCAGCTTCCAGTCACGCTTCGGCCGTGAGGAGTGGTTGCAGCCCTATACCGATGAAACCCTCAAGCAACTAGCCTCAGTTGGGGTTAAAAGTGTTGATGTGATCTGCCCGGGATTCTCCGCAGACTGTCTGGAGACCCTTGAAGAGATTGCAGAGGAGAACAAGGGCTACTTTATTGAAGCAGGAGGGGAGTCCCTTAACTACATTCCTGCGCTAAATAGCAGGGATGATCACATCCAGGCATTGGCTGAGATTATCAGGCATTGTTGAGCCCGGTTAATGTAATCCTTTGATGAAGGATGCCTTTGACGTTCGCCTATGACTCCCTGACATATCAAGAACGGATAAGCAAACGGATATGACGCAGCTTCTCGTTTCACTTATAATCCGCGCACCTGAAGATTGCTTAAGAATATGTGATGTCGAAAAACCTCGAACAGACCAAAAAACGTCGCACCTTTGCGATTATCTCTCACCCCGACGCGGGTAAAACCACACTAACTGAAAAACTGCTGTTGTTCGGCGGTGCGATTCAGCTTGCAGGAACGGTTAAGGGGCGCAAGGCAGCACGCCATGCGACCTCGGACTGGATGAAGCTGGAGCAGGAGCGTGGGATTTCGGTGACCTCTTCAGTGATGCAGTTTCCGTATAAGAGCGCGGTGATCAACCTGCTCGACACACCAGGACACGAGGATTTCTCAGAAGATACCTATCGTACCCTGACGGCGGTTGATTCGGCACTGATGGTAATCGACGTGGCGAAGGGTGTTGAGGATCGCACCATTAAATTGATGGAGGTCTGTCGTCTGCGTGATACCCCGATTATCACCTTTATTAATAAGCTTGATCGCGAAGGGCGTGACCCGATCGACCTGATGGATGAGGTTGAAAGCGTATTAAAGATCCAATGTGCGCCACTGACATGGCCAATCGGAATGGGCAAGGGCTTCAAGGGGGTGTTTGACCTCTATAATGACCGTATCCATCTCTACTCTGCGACGCATGGTGGCAAAATCATGGCGGGAGAGGTGATCGAGGGGCTGGATAATCCTCGGCTTGATGAGGTGTTAGGCGAGAGCATAATGAACGATTTTCGTGAAGAGGTGGAACTGGTACGTGGTGCCAGCCACGAGTTTGATCTTGATCTCTATCTTCAGGGTAAACTGACTCCGGTTCTGTTCGGTTCGGCGATTAACAACTTCGGTGTACAGGAGATCCTCGATACCTTGGTGGAGTATGCGCCATCACCACAACAACATGAAACGGATCAACGTATGGTTGATCCAACAGAAGAGAAGTTCAGCGGTTTTGTGTTCAAGATTCAGGCAAACATGGATCCACAGCATCGCGACCGTGTGGCCTTTATGCGCGTCTGCTCCGGCCACTTTGAACCAGGCATGAAGATGAAACACGTCCGGCTGCAACGCGACATCAAGGTGCCCAATGCGATCACCTTCCTGGCCTCAGAGCGTGGTCATCTGGAGGATGCATGGCCTGGTGACATTATCGGCCTGCATAATCACGGCACCATTCAGATCGGTGATACCTTCACCGTTGGTGAAGATCTCAAATATACCGGCATTCCGCACTTTGCCCCGGAGCTGTTTCGCCGTGCGGTGTTAAAAGACCCATTAAAGAACAAACAGTTACTTAAAGGATTACAGCAACTCTCGGAGGAGGGGGCGACCCAGCTATTCCGCCCGATGCGTAATAATGATCTTATTCTCGGTGCGGTTGGTATTCTTCAGTTTGATGTGGTGGCGCAGCGCCTTAAAGATGAGTATCGCGTTGATTGCTTCTTTGAGCCGGTAAATGTTGCTACTGCGCGTTGGATCGAATGCGATGATGAAAAGATGTTAGAAGAGTTTAAAAGGAAAGCGGCTGAAAACCTTGCTATTGATGGCGGGGATGATTTGACCTATATCGCACCAACTCGCGTTAACTTAAGTCTAATGGAAGAGCGCTGGCCAGATATCCGTTTCCGTGCGACCAGAGAGCATTAAGCATTAAAAAGACGCATTTCCAATCAAGTGGAAATGCGTTGATTTCAAACAAATCGTTGAATCGTTTTAATGATATCGTCTGAATCCAGCGGTTTAATACAGTAATCAACCGCGCCATACTTTAACGCTCTTAAAACATCATCCGATTCGGCTAATACTGTTAGCATCACCACAGGAATATCTTTCCAGAGTTCGTTTGCTTTTAATCTTTTTAAAAACTCATATCCATTCATAACCGGCATAAAGACATCTAACAGAATAAGCCGAGGCATAAGACCATCATTTAACAGGTTTAAAGCCTTTTCACCATCACTGGCTTGAAGCGCGTTAAAGCCAGCATCTTTAAGAATAGAGACGGCTGCAAGTGCTGAGATCTCTTGATCTTCCACAACCAAGATGCAGTCTAAATGGTTTGTTGAGGTATTCATTATTGATCCGTTAATTAATCATCCTTCTTGAAATTATAGAAGGATGATTCCGTTTTGCTAATGTCGTTTGAAAGATTAGATGCTTTTAACCAAAGATAATCGGAACAGCCTCTTTAAAGTGTTTCACAAAATGGGCGGTGATCCCCTCTTTTATATGATCAGGAAGCGTTTCAAAGTCACCTCGATTAGCCTCAGGCAGTAACAGTTCATGAATGCCTACACGTCTTGCGGCGATCACTTTTTCTCTCACACCTCCAATCGGGAAGATATAGCCGGTTAGCGTTAGCTCTCCTGTCATGGCTAATGGGCGTTTAATGCGTTGCTTGCGTGCAATCGAAAGCAGGGCTGTCGCCATCGTAATGCCTGCGCTGGGGCCATCTTTAGGTGTTGCCCCCTCAGGTACATGCAGATGAATAAATGATTTATTGAAATAATCGGCATCTCCGCCAAACCTTTCTACATTTGAGGAGATGTAGCTGTGTGCGATCTCTGCCGATTCACGCATCACATCGCCTAGGTTTCCTGTGAGTTTAAAACCACGACTATTTTGATGGACGGGTGTTGCCTCAATGCTTAAGGTTGCACCACCCATTGCTGTCCACGCAAGGCCGGTTACGACACCTACACCACTGATGGTTTTCTCCTTGGTGAAAAAAGGCTTGCCAAGGTATTGAGCAAGATTACGAGGCCCAACCTTTATCGGTCCGTTTTCGCCTTCAACAATCTTGCGAGCAGCAATACGCACTACCTTACCGAGTTGTTTCTCAAGATTTCGTACTCCAGCTTCACGGGCATAGCCCTCAATGATTTGGCAGATCGCCTTATCGCTGATCTTGACCTTGCTGGCCTTCATACCATTGCGCTCTAGTTGACGTGGCCAAAGATGGTGCTTTGCGATCGCCAGTTTCTCCTGGGTGATGTAGCCGGAGAGACGAATGACCTCCATTCGGTCAAGGAGCGGCCCCGGTATGGTGTCGAGCTGATTTGCGGTACAGATAAATAGTGCTTTCGACAGGTCGAACCGAACATCAAGGTAGTGATCGAGAAAATCGACGTTCTGTTCCGGGTCGAGAACCTCCAATAGCGCCGATGCCGGATCACCATGATAGGAGGCACCAATTTTGTCGATCTCATCCAGCATGATTACTGGGTTTTGCGTGCCGGACTCTTTAAAAGCTTGGATAAATTTTCCCGGCATTGCGCCAATATAGGTGCGACGGTGACCTTTAATCTCGGCTTCGTCGCGCATTCCGCCTAGTGAGAAGCGGAAAAATTTCCGGTTAAGTGTATTTGCAATTGAGCGTCCGATTGAGGTTTTACCAACTCCCGGAGGACCTACCAAAAGGATAATCGAGCCAGAAACCTGACCTTTGAGTTTACCAACGGCAAGAAACTCAAGGATTCGCTCTTTTACATCCTGTAATCCATCATGATCGGCATCCAGAATCTTTCGTGCCCGTTTTAGGTCAAGGCTATCTTTTGAATAGCTTCCCCAAGGCAAAGAGGTGAGCCAGTCAAGATAGTTACGGGTAACGGTGTATTCAGCAGAACCGACCTCCAACACAGACATCTTTTCCATCTCATCATCAATCCGTTTTTGCGCGGCCTCAGGAATGGTTAACTCCTTCATGCGATCTAGATACCGATCCAACTCCGCAGTGCGATCATCCTTCTCTAACCCCAACTCTTTCTGGATCTCTTTTAACTGCTCCTTGAGGAAGAATTTTCGCTGTTGCTCATTCATCTCGTCCTCAACGCGCCGCCTAATCTTGGTTTGCAGCTTTGCAACCTCGACCTCTTTTTTCAGTAAAACCAGTACCTTTTTCATGCGTTTACTGAGGTCAAATAGCTCCAATACCTCTTGCAACTCATTCTTGGAGCTAGAGGTCATACCCGCAGCAAAGTCTGCCAGAGGCGATGGATCATTCGGACTGAATCGGTTCAGGAAGTATTTCAACTCCTCGGTATAAAGAGGATTCAGTGGAACGAGTTCTTTAAGGGTGTTGATGATTGCCAACGCGTAAGCGCGAATATCATCCGATTGGATATTTTGTTCAGGTGCGTACTCAACCTCGACCAGATAGGGCGGTGTTGTTGAGATCCATTTGGTAACGCGAAAGCGCTCTATGCCCTCTGCGATAAAGTGCATTTTACCATCGGAACGACCAGGATTGTGGAGATGAACTGAGCTACCAATCTCATAAAACTGATCTGGTTTTATCGCGTCGGTGATCTCCTCTTTGACCAGCAACAGTCCGGCGGTGCGCTGCTCGGTGCTACTAATCTTTTCAATGGTCTTAAGCCACGGCTTCTCATCCATCACAATCGGTGTCGCTTGAGCTGGAAAAAATGGGCGCTCAAATAACGGGAGGATATAGATCTGTTTTGGCAGTTTCCGCGATGTCACGACCAGACTAGATCGATCTGCAATATCCTCATCAACTAATTCAGCTTCAATCGTATTGTTATCAGACATTAGATTTCCATGTTGAGTAGTTCACTTGTGTTGCTCTAATAGTTAGGGGTAACAGCGATTAATTCAATTGATGATAACGCATTTAGTTGAGATAGAGGATGGAATCTGTAGTGTGTTTCGAAATATGGCATCTCTACAAAGCGATGGCAAAAAGCAATGAACTGAAAACCCATCATCGATTTGCAGCGGACAGAATGAGGATGAAGATTGCTGAGAAAGATGCCTGTAAGTCACTGAAATGGAAAGATAAAAAATATATGTTACATTTTAAACAAGGATGTAAGAGGAGAATCAAAGGGAACATGAGCTAGAAATAGCCGACTGACTTGAATTGTATCGGTTGATGTTAAATGGTCATAAGGAGGTATCACATGGCAAAGTGTAGAGAAGTACCAAAGGGTCCACATCAAAATATTCGTGTATTTTCAGAACCAATGACGAAAAAGGATGCCCGCAAAGCTGAAAAATATATGAAGAAGTATCGGAAATGGAATCGAAACAGACAAGCATGGGTTGCGTTCTGGAATGGGGGAGCGCCATATTGGGTCGGACCAAGACCAAAAAAACCGGGTCCACCACCATCTACTCCGACGATTGCGAATACAGCCTGTAGAAAGGCATCTCGAATCGGTGAAAAAAAGATCTACAAAGCTTTAAAAGAGCAGCTTAGTAAAGAGTTTAGTTGCAAAGGTTCATGCCGATATGGTCGTGAGTGTAAAAAGCGTTTTAGTAGTAGTAGAGGTACGGGTTACAGTCTGGATAAACTGATGACCTACTGCATTTTTACGGTAAAGGGTTATTGTGCTTGCTCGGATGATTCAAAACATAAGGGTATTGTCGAAGCGTAAATTAACGTAGTCGGGGTCAGACTCGCCTACGGCAGATCTGACCCCGAGTAACTAAATCAGAGTAGAGAATGGCTCTACGGTAACCATGCTGTCGGGTTCAATATTCCCGGCATCGGCGGGTAATACGATAAAGCAGTTGGCCTGACTCATGGAGCTTAAGATATGCGATCCTTGGCTACCTGTTGAACGAACCACCATCTCCCCCTCTTTATCAAAATAGATAATACCGCGTTGGAAGTCCTGACGACCGGGGCGTTTTTTGAGCTTCTCGGTACAGCGAAGTTGCAGATGCATTGGTTGTTTGGACTTGCCCCCGCCAAGATAGCGCAGGCTGGGTGCGACGACTTCAACGAAGGTTGCCATTGCTGAGACTGGGTTTCCAGGAAGGCCAAAGAAGAGAGCGTCGTCAACCTTGCCGAAAGCGAGCGGCTTACCCGGCTTTATAGCAATTTTCCAGAAATCGACACTTCCCAACTTCTCTAAGGTCTCTTTAACATAGTCTGCATCACCAACAGAGACTCCTCCGGTTGTGATTACCACATCAGCGCTGGATGCGGCTTTTTTAAATGCGGATTCAACGGCATCTCTGGTATCAGGAACAATGCCGAGATCAATATGCTCAATATCCATCTCTTTCAACAGGCCAAAGAGGGTGTAGCGATTGCTGTCGTAGATCTGTCCATCCTGCAACGGTTTATCAACTGAGCAGAGTTCATCGCCAGTTGAGAAGGTCGCTACGCGTAGTGGCCGGATCACATCGAATGCTGCAATTCCGAGTGAGGCAAGCAGTCCCAGCTCGGCGGCACCGATACGAGTCCCCTTATGGAGAACGACTGCGCCCTGTTTTATATCTTCACCAATGTGACGAACATTCTCTCCCATTTGGTGTCCGGTATGGATTGTGATCTCATCACCATCGATATCAACCTTCTCCTGCATGATGACGCTATCGGCACCCTCTGGCATTTTTGCGCCGGTCATAATTCGAACGGTCTCACCATTGTTGACCTTTTTCTCGAAGGGTTTTCCGGCAAATGAGGTTCCGATGAGCTTTAAGGTACGGCTTCCCTCTTGAGGAAGGTCGTCACTGTGGAGTGCATATCCATCCATCGCTGAGTTGGGATAGCCCGGCACGTTGATCGGAGAGCGGATATCCTTAGCGATGATCTTGGCGTAGCTTTGATCAAGTTGAAGCGTGACGATATCGGTTATCGGGTCAAGTTGTTGTCGAATACGTTGCAATGCCTCCATAAGTGGTAACAGAGGCTGATGGTGGTTATCGGGGTTTGACTGCGTACTAATCTCTCTATTCATGATGTTCTCTTGGTTTAATCCATTGCCGAATAAAATCGGCAATCGCATCAGGATTGTTGAGATCCAATTGCGTTAGTGGATGATTTTCGCTGAAATCAGCATCATGTGCTATGGCGATAATCTCTGGATCGTTTGGGTAGAGCCATGGGTTTTCAAGTGCACTTCGATGCAACTCTATCTTTGCTATTGCTTCGTGTTTAAACCCTTCAACGAGTATGAGATCAAATAGCTCCGGGTTGAGTTGTTGCACAATCTTCGCAAGTTGAGGCTCTTCATTGGCGTCATCTGTTTCAACCATTAATGCCCAGCGTTGACGTGTCGCAATAAGCACTGGATTAGCGCCGGCCTGACGTAGACGGAAGGTGTCCTTTCCGGGTGTGTCCACATCGACATCGTGATGGGCGTGCTTAATCAAGGCGCATCTGATTCCATGCTGTTTTAAACGTGGAATGATCTGCTCCAACAGTGTGGTTTTCCCAGTCCCACTATAAGCACTAAAACCGAGAACAGGGATAGTGGATGCAGATTGTGTCATGAGATTATCGCTTTAATTGCTGCAAACTCTTGTGGTGTATTGATATTCATAAAGGCATCGTGCTGATCACTAAAATCGGCGATAGCGTGATGTTGTTTTTTAAACCACTGGTGAACTCTGCGCTCTCCGCTGAGAAGGGACTCCTCAATTGAGTTCATCACAGACCGATGAGAAAGCAGTATCACTGGATGCAGCTTATGACCATCAGAGACACTACAGACATCAGCACGACTCGCGATTAGTGCCGTTATCATCCGTGGTAACAGATCAGATGGGAGTTGTGGCGTATCGCAAGGAAGGGTGAGGATGTAGTCACAATCATAGGTTTTAAACGCAGAGTAAACCCCGGCAAGTGGCCCTAAGGGTTTATCGAAGTGATCAGCAAAGATTGGATAGCCATAATGGATAAATGCGTCAGCATCACTATTGGTATTAATGGCGATATCAGGATGCTGTTTTTTGATGATATTGATGACATGCCCGATCATCGGAATACCGTTGATCGGAATATTTCCTTTGTGTCCGTCGCCCATACGTCGACTGCCACCACCAGCAACGATGATGACCTTTAGAGAATCTGTTATAGATGAGGCGGAAGTCATTACGACGGTGTTAGCCCATCCATACCAAACTGAGCACACTTTGCGGCGGCCAGTTTTGATGCCATTGTCATTGCTGTTAACGCATCATCACGTTCGGCAAGGCTTGAGATCACTCCGGCGTTATAGACATCCCCAGCACCAATGGTGTCGACAACAGCGCTAATCTTTTCAGGGGGAATCTGGAACAGCTCTCCCTGATCGTATCCATACGCACCTTCTGCCCCCCATGTGCAACTGATGATTTGATCCGGATGGTTTTTGCCCATAGTACGAACCAGTGCTTCAGCGCTATTAAAACCGGCGTCCTCAGCATAGTGGTGTGAGAATAGCAGTAGGGTTGCATCATCAAAGAGCGATTCAATATTGTCACGTGGCTTCTCAACTTCCAGAGAATAGCGCAGATATGATGCCTCACTGTTGATTCGGGCGATCATCTTTTTGAGTTCACTAACATTACGACCCTCAAAATGGATCCAGTTGTACTCTTCAATATCTAACTTTTTAAAGGTTTTGAACGAAAGTTCAGGGATTTCCCGATGATGAACAATCGTGCGACTACCGTTATCCTGACTTAATGAGATATACGAGGTCGGAGTTACACCGCCTTTTACACGCTCTGCTTTAGAAAAGTTCACCTGATATTGATTAAAGGTGTTTTCAATAATCGCGCTATTTGCATCGTCTGCAAGAGTACCGATCCAGGTAACCTTATGCCCTAGCATTGAGAGAACAATTGCAGTATTGGCACTGTTCCCGCCCATCGCAATGGTTTGTGATTCTGCGCGAACCTCATCATCCTCCTGAGGGGTGGTGTTAACATGATTGATGATGTCTACCGTCGCATTACCAACAACAAGTATCTTTTTCACGCCTTAGCTCCTAATCGATCAAGCGCCCAGATTATATGCTCTTTTACTAAAGATGATGTATTAGATAATTGAGCCCGTAAAGCATCAATCATCTTCGGATTTCCACTGTTGCCCATAGCAACTGCAAGGTTTCGTTGCCACTGCTGATAACCGAGTCGTCTTATAGCGCTTCCTTCGGTTTTTTCAAGAAAGGTTGTCTCATCCCACGCAAATAGTTCGAGGAGTTCAGCCCGATCCAGTCGGTGACGCGGTAGAAAATCGGTTTCATGACTAAGGTGTGAAAAGCGATTCCAGGGACAGACCAACTGGCAGTCATCACACCCGAAGATACGATTACCGATGCCCGCTCTCAATTCCATTGGGATGACCCCTTTGTGCTCGATTGTCAGGTAGGAGATACAGCGTCGACTATCCAGTTTGTAGGGTGCAACAATTGCTTGTGTCGGACAGATATCAATACAGCGTGTACAGCGACCACAGTGATCCTGCTCTTCATGGCTGTTTTGCAGAGCAAGGTCAGTGTAGATCTCACCTAAAAAGAACCATGACCCCTGATTGCGGCTGACCAGATTGGTGTGTTTACCAACCCAACCAAGGCCGGCCAGTTGTGCGATGGGTTTTTCCATTACTGGAGCGCTATCGACAAAAACACGCCACTGATACGAACCGACACGCTGTTCAATGGCCTGTGCAAGCTGATTAAGACGCCTTCGCAGAAGCTTGTGATAGTCACGACCAAGCCCATAACGTGAAATCACGGCATGTGTCTGGTCATCCAGGATCTCGTCAATCGGGTGAGTGTTAGCTGTGAGGTAATTCATCGAAACCGAGATAATGGAACGTGTTTGTGGTAGCAATTCATCTGGGCGGGAGCGCTTAGTACCATGTGCAGACATATATTCCATCTCACCGTGGTAGCTGCTATCAAGCCATTTAATGAGACGTGCCTCAGCCTGACCCAGATCAATGTGGGTAATACCACACTGCTCAAAGCCGTGCTCCAGTGCAAGTTGTTTAATCGTCTCCGTTGAGAGTGAGTGCTGCTTATTCATCGCACTATCATATTCCAGGGAAAGCATGGAATCCTAGGAGAAAAAACGATGTCTTGCTGATAATATATGGAAAACAGATAGGAGCAGTTTATTGAGCGGTGCAATCCAACAACTTAATGTGCAATTCGATCCCCTGGAGGATCGTCTGGTGCTTAGAATTCTTAGCAATACCAACGATGAGTTAAGGCTTTGGTTGACCAGACGTTTTACTCGTCTGTTGCTGGGTGTGCTTGATCAGTTGATTGACTCGAATGATCAGTCACCTTATGCAGATCAAATGAAGGAGTTCAAGCGTGACGCTGCATTATCGGGAAGCAATTTTGATGATCAATATCGCGGAGATCAGCAGACCGCTTATCCACTCGGTGAGAAGCCCTTGCTGGTTTCACGCATCGACTATAAAAAACTTGAAGATGGGAACACCTTACTAACACTCGGCCAAGAGGGTGAGGGTGGACAGAGCATTAGCATCAATCTGAATCATACGATGTTACATGCACTGATAAAGTTGCTACTTACCGGCGGGCAATCTGCTGAATGGGAGTTGGGAAAACCCTCATTACCCACTGCGGCCAAAGAGGGTAAACCACAAACGAAGTCAACAAAGATCCTTCACTAATGACCATTGTTCACGGACTCTTTGGCCTGACGATATTAACCCTGTTGGCCTGGCTGATGAGTGAGTCACGATCTCACGTTAAGGTTAAAGGTGTTTTGGTTGGGATTGGATTGCAAATAATTCTGGCGTTACTGTTTTTAAAGATTCCGGCATCAAAGCAGATCTTTGTTGCGCTCAACGCAATAGTTATGTCACTTCAACAAGCAACTGAGGCGGGGACAGGATTTGTTTTTGGCTATCTGGGTGGTGGAAACGCGCCATTTGAGATTACTGACCCTGGCAGCAGTTTTATTTTAGCCTTCCGTGCCTTGCCGTTGGTTTTAGTGGTTAGTGCGCTTTCGGCACTACTGTTTCATTGGCGCATATTGCCTGTGGTGGTTAATCTCTTCTCCTGGTTACTACAAAAGAGTTTCGGTATTGGTGGTGCACTTGGTTTGAGTGCTGCAGCCAATATCTTTATCGGAATGACTGAAGCACCACTATTGGTTAGACCCTATCTTGCACGTTTAAGTCGAAGTGAGATGTTTGCCGTAATGAGTTGTGGCATGGCAACGATTGCTGGAACAGTCATGGTACTTTACGGCTCAATTCTGGGTCAGATAATCCCTGATGCAATTGGGCACATTTTGGTAGCATCACTGATTAGCGCCCCTGCTGCATTAATGATTGCACGGGTGATGGTGCCGGAGAAAGAGGGCTTTATCCCTGCCGATGCTAAACTGGTTTATGAAAACAGTAGCGCCATGGATGCGCTAACCAAGGGTACGGTTAACGGCGTGCAACTGCTGATGAATATCGTGGCAATGCTGGTGGTGTTTGTTGCCTTGGTTCACTTGGCTAATCAGTTAATATCACTCCTGCCCAATGTTGGCGCTGAGCCTTTATCGCTTCAGCGTCTACTCGGTTGGGTCATGGCACCATTGGTTTGGTTGATTGGTATACCATGGTCAGAGGCGGTCACAGCTGGATCACTGATGGGAATCAAAACCGTATTGAATGAACTGCTTGCCTATATCCAGTTATCACAAACCCCTGTGGATTCACTATCGCCACGCAGTCAACTGATAATGACCTATGCCCTATGTGGTTTTGCAAACTTCGGTAGCCTCGGCATTATGATAGGTGGTCTTGGTGTGATGGTTCCTGAGCGGCGAAATGAAGTTGTTGCGCTTGGTTTAAAGTCATTGGTTGCAGGAACATTGGCAACCTTAATGACCGGAGCTGTTGTTGGGATGATGATTTAGATATGGATAGTTCTGTGATCGAACAATTGCCATTATCACTCTATCGTAGTGCACAGGTACAGCATCTGGATCAGATAGCGATCCGTGAATTCAATATTGCCGGAAGTCGACTAATGACAAGAGCCGGTCGTGCGACATTTGCGCTCATACAGCAACGATATCCACAGCACACCTCAATCACACTCCTTTGTGGTGCCGGTAATAATGCAGGAGACGGTTATATCGTTGCCGCACTTGCTCAAGAGTCGGGCTATCAGGTTGAACTCTACTATCTTCGCAATCCAGAGGATCTCACTGGTGATGCCCTAGGTGCCTATCAATGGGCGATAAGGGCTGGCGTTGCTATGGATAGATATTCTGAGAACACTCTGTTTCGTGGAGATTTAATTGTTGACGCAATACTTGGCACCGGGCTAAAAGATAACCTGACCGGGTTGTGGCAACACGCAGTCGAGAACTGCAACACATCCTCAAAACCGGTGGTTGCGGTGGATATCCCATCGGGTTTAAACGGCGATAGCGGCTCGGTGATGGGGGCAGCCATTAAAGCTGATGCTACTATCTCCTTTATCGGGCTTAAGCAGGGACTCTTTACCGCTGAAGGGCGGCAGATGTGTGGTGAGATCTTCTTTCATTCGCTTGATATTCCAGATGAGGTCTATTTAAAAGAGAGGCCATCAGCCAAACTACTTAAACCTGATGCGTTGTTGAGACAAATTAAACCTCGCAGAAAGAGTGCTCATAAAGGTGATCATGGGCGGTTATTGATTGTCGGCGGCAATGCTCAAATGGGTGGTGCGGTAATCATGGCGGCTGAGGCAGCCGTTCTTGCAGGTGCAGGCTTAGTCTCCATCATTACAGATAAAAACAACCGCAGCGCACTACAGGCACGATTACCTGAGACCATCGTGATGACTGTGGATGATTCAACTGATATCAGCGAATCGATTCAACAAAGTGATTTTATTGTTGCAGGTCCGGGTATTGGACGTGATCGCTGGGCAGATAATCTCCTGTCACAGGTTATCAATAGCGATAGACCACTACTGCTTGATGCTGATGCGCTTTACTATGTTGCAAAAAATCCACTGCATAAGGATAACTGGATCATGACGCCACATCCGGGTGAGGCAGGTTATCTACTCAATACAAACAGCGCCACAATTCAGAGCGATCGATTTAATGCAATAGCGCAGTTACATCAACAGTATGGTGGCACACTGGTCTTAAAAGGGAGTGGAACGCTGGTTTGTTCGAAGCATGGCAAGATTGCTGTGAATGCGACAGGGAATCCTGGACTTGCGGTAGCAGGTTCTGGAGATGTGCTTGCTGGAGTCATCGCTGCAATAGCTGTTCAAGGCTATGAACATGATCTTGCGGCTCAACTTGGTGTCGCACTGCATGGTGCCAGTGGAGATATCCTGGCGCAGCAACAAGGTGAGTTGGGCATTCGTGCGACCGATCTCACTCCTCAAATCAGGTCACTGTTGAATCGTAAAACAATATGACGTCCGTCACCTGCAACCTTAACACCTTTGAACAGACCGAATCTCTCGGGGCGATGCTTGCAGCGTGTTGTCAACACGGGGCTCAAATTGAACTCTATGGCGATCTCGGCGTGGGTAAAACAACCCTGGTTAGGGGGTTTTTACACTCATTGGGGCATCAAGGCGCGGTAAAAAGTCCGACCTATACCCTGGTTGAGCCATATATTGTTAATGAGCGTAGCGTCTATCATTTTGATCTCTATCGACTGGGTGACCCCGGGGAGTTGGAATACCTTGGATTTCGGGATTATCTCGATCCGAAAGCAATCTCGCTTATCGAATGGCCTCAGCGTGGTCAGGGGATGTTACCGATTGCGGATATCAAGATAAGCATGAGTTACCACGGTGATGGGAGGAGTGTCGATCTCGAATCCTTTACCGAACGTGGTGAGGCAATGCTTCACTGCTTAGAGCTAGAAAAGATCATCTAAGCCCTTCAAAAATATCAGATAATTTTGCTCAGAAGTTGACAAATATGTTGTTCTGGTATTAAGTTACATTATAAAGTTAAGTAAAACTAATAAGTAATAAGCGTAACTTACTGAAATCAATAGACAAAATGGCATAGCATGAAGCAATACCATCTTATAAAAATATCATTTTTGGCACTGATACTACTACTATCAGGCCAAAATGCTCTCGCTCAGCAGAATAGGCTGGAAGGTCTGCGTATGTGGCAGGCACCCGATCAAACTCGTCTCGTTTTTGATGTTCAAAAACCGGTCGATCACAAGATATTTACGCTTGATCGCCCTGATCGTGTTGTTATCGACTTATCAAGCATTGAGCTAGCTGCCGATATCGCTAAACAGGATATTGCCAAAACAAATCTCAAACGGATTCGTTCAGCACAGCGTGAAAACGGACAACTTCGCATCGTGTTGGACATGAAGGAGAAGGTGACGACCAAGAGCTACCTTCTTGCACCGAACGCACAATATGGACACCGATTAGTTGTCGAACTGTCGCCCAAAGATGCTGCACAGAAAACCAAAACCTACCAAAGTGTGAATCAAGGTAAACGCGATATAATCATTGCGATTGATGCGGGTCATGGTGGTGAGGATCCTGGCGCTGTTGGGCCAAATAAGGTCTACGAAAAAGATGTTGCACTTGCGATATCCAAAGAGTTGAAGAAGCTCATCGATCAGGAAAAAGGGCTAAAGGCTTTTCTGATTCGAGATGGTGACTATTTTATTCCCCTGCGAAAACGTGTGAAGAAGGCGCGGGAGATGAAAGCGGATTTAATGATATCCATTCATGCGGATAGCTTTTCAGACCGTTCAGCCAAAGGCGCATCAATCTATACACTCTCACCAAGCGGCGCAAGTTCAGAGCAAGCACGTCGATTGGCAGAAAAAGAGAATAACTCTGACCTTATCGGTGGCGTGAGCCTAGATGATAAGGATGATCTTTTGGCTTCAGTGCTGCTGGATCTATCGCAGACAGCAACAATTGAGGCAAGTACCGATATCGCCTCTCGTGTATTAAGCCGTCTTAAGCGTGTCGCCAAGATCCATAAAAGACAGGTTGGTCAGGCATCATTTATGGTGCTTAAATCACCCGATGTTCCATCAATATTGATTGAGACCGCATTTATCTCTAACCCAAGCGAGGAGCGCAAGCTAAAAAGTCGGTCTCATCAACAGAAACTGGCAAAAGAGATTGTCAATGGCGTAAGGAGTTTCTTTGCCTCTAACCCACCACCAGGAACACTACTGGCGGCATCTCAGAAGCACATTATTAGTCGCGGTGAGACGCTATCCGGTATAGCCAAGCAGTATCAGGTGAGCATGAGTCAGATCAAGGCTGCGAATAACTTAAATACAAATCGGCTTCTTGTTGGAAAGGTTTTAACGATTCCCAATATTTGATGCACCGTCATCAATTCTTCAAATATTTACCATCAAATTGTCATAATTGATTTATAAGCTTCTTGCTCACAGACATAATGATGAGAGAAGTTTATGGTCAATATCGAAAAGGTACTAAAAGACCAAAATCTACCACTGATGCAGTATCCAGGATCACAGTGGCTAATAAATTTTCTTAAAGTGATGGTTAGAGAGGATGAGATTAATGCCTTCATAGATCAGAACCAACACCTTCAAGGCTTTGCTTTTCTCGACAAGGTTTTGGAACATTTTGATTTTAGTTATCAGGTATCAAACAAGTCTCTAAATAATATTCCAGCCGAGGGTCGGGTTATTATTGTTGCCAACCATCCGATTGGTTCACTTGATGGTTTGGCGTTGCTAAAGCTCGTTCGCACAGTAAGATCAGATGTCAGAATTGTTGCAAATGATCTGCTTAGCCAGATCACTCCGTTAAAACCACTGTTTTTACCGGTTGATGTAAGCTCTGATCCTAAAACCTACAAGAAGTGTCAAATCAGAGCTATGCATGAGGTTTTAAAGAAAGAGGAGGCACTAGTTATCTTTCCTGCTGGAGAGGTTTCAAGAATCAGACCAAACGGAGTGCGTGATGGTCAATGGAGAAAAGGGTTTATAAGACTGGCCAAGCATACCAGCACTCCAATACTACCGATCTATATTGATGCGAAGAATTCACTGACCTTTTATAGTCTATCTGCAATCTATAAACCCTTTGGTACGGCAATGTTATCGCACGAGATGTTCAATAAAATGAAGCAGAACATCACATTTTATATCGGCAATCCGGTTCCAGTATCTGAGTTGAATGCTAGTGAAAATAGTAATCTTGCTTTAGCAAAACGCTTTAGAAAACATATCTATCAATTGGGAAAGAAAAAACCAAAACTACAGTTCAATACCATCAGAACCATCGCACATCCATCACATCGAAGAGCATTAAAGCGTGAATTATTCGAATCACAGTTATTGGGAAGTACTGAAGATGAGAAGTTGATCTTCCTTTTTGATTATAAGCCCGACTCACCAGTAATGCATGAAATCGGACGGCTTCGTGAATTATCGTTTAGAAGCGTAGAAGAGGGTACAGGAACTTCACTTGATATTGATGTTTATGATAGCTATTACCGACACATTATTTTATGGGATGAAAAGGCGTTAGAGATTGTCGGTGCATATCGTTTAGGTGAATGCCAGAGGATTATTGAAAGCAAAGGGATTGAAGGCTTGTATATCAACGATTTGTTCGAGATTAAAGAACCACTAACTCAAAAGTTGACATATAGCGTTGAGCTTGGAAGAAGCTTTGTACAGCCGCGATATTGGGGTAAACGTGGTTTAGATTATCTTTGGTATGGTATCGGTGCTTACCTTCGTCAAAATCCTCATATTAAATACCTAATCGGTCCAGTGAGCCTATCACGTAGTTACCCCTTACCTGCGCGAGAATTGATTATCTCATTTTATGCACAACAGTTTGGAACACCTGACGAGATTGCAAAAGCCAGGGTTCCATTTGTCCTTTCAGATAGCGCGATAACCCGCGCACAACAACTGTTTGCAGGTGAGTATAAAGCGGCATATACGAATCTAAATGCTTCTCTTTCAGAATATGGTGTCAAGGTTCCGACACTCTATAAACAGTATGCGGAGATATGCGATAAAGGCGGAGTACATGTCTACGCATTTAATATCGATAAGGATTTCGGGGAGTGCATTGATAGCCTCATTTTAATTGAATTAAATATGCTAAAGCAGAAGAAACGTGACCGGTACATCGGACGGGATCTTGAATATGTTGAGCAAAAGCTTGCTTGATATGTCATGAGTGGTTTAAGCAAATCGACATCAACTGTTCATCATAATGTCATATAGCAGGACTACTCTTTGAATTGAAAATATAGATGTTAAGAGAAATCACATGGACACTAATCAAAAAATACAAGAGCTATCAGACAAACTGATCTTTAATGTGGAGAGAAGCTACCACCACTTGAACTCAAAAGAGATGAAGGCGACATTTATTCGTATGATCCATCGAGAAGATGTCTTCTACCTTGATCTCATCAACTCAACTAGTCGTGATGTGCTTGAGCAACTGGAAATACTAAAAAAGCTGCTCGACAGATATGATGCACTCTTTGAGATACTTAATAGTTCGGTGCAATCAGATGATAAGGATAGCCTGCTGGTGGGTACACAGCGGATCTTTAGTAAAAGGGTGTACGATATTTTTCAGCAGATCGCCTTTAACATAGAGCCAGCTCAAGGAAGCCGGTTATGGCTAAATGCGCAATAGCTATTACCTGTTACCCTTCATAATCGCCACGCACATCATTTAATCCCAACCTGAGATAGCAGCAATTAATCGCCACCACGCCTTGAGCATTGTTTAACCTCATCTATATCAATGTGGGTGAGAGTAGTCTGAGAGCAGGATGCGTTAGGGATTGCTTCAGAACATTAGCTTGATTCTTAAAATATTATTGCTACGCTTTAGTCACAATCAAACAATAATCAGAATATAGACACATCGTGTGAATTCTTTATCTCAAGGGTATGAAGCAGTGCATCAATGCGACATGACAAGGGTTAGGAATGAACACAAATCAACAAATTCGGGAACTCTCTGAGCGATTAATCCTTCATGTGGAGGAGCATTTTAATAACTTTCGTTCAGATGAGATTATCGCAGAGCTAAAAAGGCTCGCACACAATCACGATAATCAATGTATTGATTGCATCAAAAAAAGCTCAAATGAAGAAGTGCTAAATGTACTGAAGGAGTTTGAGCAACATTTAAAACGATATGATTACATCTTTGATGTGCTAAATATCAATCCTCGCGTCGATAATGAATATCACAAACGAATGATGATGCGTCCGAAAAAGATGTTTCTAGTACGGACTAAAAACATTCTTAAGCAACTCACGATGATGATTCAACCCGTTAAATAATTGTTTAACTTCGAGTGCCGACACCTTTTTTCAGAAGCCATAAGCTGTAGCTATATAGCACCACAATAAAGGTGATCATCACGCTGTAGGCGGTGATTAGGTCGATATCGCTAACACCAAGCATACCAAAGCGGAAGGTATTCACCATATAGAGGATCGGGTTAGCAAGTGAAGCATTAGCCCAGAATTCTGGCAGCATATTGACTGAATAGAATATCCCGCCAAGATAGGTTAGAGGTGTTAATACAAAGGTCGGGATCAGCGAGATATCATCAAACGATTTGGCGTAGACCGCATTAATAAACCCAGCCAGTGCAAACAGAATAGCGGTTAACAGAACCACAGAAAGCGTTACCCACAGATTATAAAGCTGAAGATCGGTAAAGAAGCTGGCTACGATAGTAACCATTGCACCAACGGTTAGCCCTCTGGCAACACCTCCTGAAATATAGCCAATCAAAATCAATGAGTGCGGCACAGGGGAGATCAAAAGCTCTTCAATATAGCGTCCGAATTTGGAGCCATAAAAGCTTGAGACCACATTGGCATAAGCGTTGGTGAGAATGCTCATCATAATCAGACCCGGCACAATGTAATCGATATAGGTAATGCCATCAATTGGCGGTAGTTGGCTTCCAATCATCTTGCCAAAGATCACAAAATAGAGAGCGGTTGTGATCATTGGCGGCACAATGGTCTGGATCCATATTCGGCGAAAACGTCGGATCTCTTTAAATAGAATGGTTAAGAAGGCAACGCGATAGCTTGACCAGGTACTCATAGCTTGTCTCCGTTACTATCAACAAGATTAAGGAATAACTCCTCGAGTCGATTGGCCTTATTACGCATCGACAGTACCTCTATCCCTTGAGCAGAAAGCTCGCTAAAGATAGCGTTAAGCCCCTGCTCGCGTTGAACCCTTATCTCTAGTGTCGATTCATCAACTAAGGTCACAGGGTAGCCACAATTAAAGGGTGGAATCTCACTGATGGGTGATTTGAGATCGAGAATAAAGGTCTCTTCATTAAGTGAGGCTAACAGTGATTTGGTTGAGGTGTTGGTAACGATCGTACCGTGATCGATAATGGCAATGTTACGGCACAGCATCTCTGCCTCTTCCAGATAGTGCGTCGTCAGAATGATGGTTGTTCCCATTTTGTTGACTTGGCGCAGGAAGTCCCACATTGAACGGCGTAGCTCAATATCAACACCTGCGGTGGGT
>JBNKZU010000004.1:0-98275 GCA_050301795.1 Thiohalomonadaceae bacterium
TCTAAACGAATCGGGTTCGTGTGTTTGGCTCCCTCAGCTGGACTCGACTGTTTTGTAGGAACAAAACAGGACGTGCAACGCACGCCCGAAGGGGATAAAACAGGGATGTTTTAGAGCCACCAGCGACCGCTGGGTCGAGAATCAACAGGACATAAAAAAAACCGACTCTAAACGAATCGGGTTCTTGTGTTTGGCTCCCTCAGCTGGACTCGACTGTTTTGTAGGAACAAAACAGGCCGTGCAACGCACGCCCGAAGGGGATAAAACAGGGATGTTTTAGAGCCACCAGCGACCGCTGGGTCGAGAATCAACAGGGCATAAAAAAACCCGACTCTAAACGAATCGGGTTCTTGTGTTTGGCTCCCTCAGCTGGACTCGAACCAGCGACATACGGATTAACAGTCCGGTGTTCTACCAACTGAACTATGAGGGAATAGTCGTAGCAGGCGCGTATACTACAAGCCGATTAGCAGAGGGTCAATACCAATACCATAAAAAAGCGGTAAAGTTTTTTGATACCGTTTATCAGCTAATTATCAGCCGTTTATCGATTGTTTTATTCGAGTGATCGCCGCTATCAGGTTTTCCATACTTGTCGCAAATGAGAGGCGCATATAACCCTCTTGGCCAAATGCAGATCCTGGCACAAGTGCCACATTGGCTTTTTGCAAAAAGTATTCAGCAAGCTCAATGTCGTTGGTAATACCATCCAATTGGCTGATAACACCGCTCATGTCCGGGAATGAGTAAAACGCCCCGTGTGATGGAAGGCAGCGAACACCATCGATCTCATTTAATGCAGCCACCACATAGTCATGGCGCTGTTTGAAATGAGCCAGCATCTCTTGAATACAGCCCTGATCACCATTTAACGCAGCCTCAGCAGCATATTGTGAGATTGATGTTGGGTTGGAGGTGCTTTGTGACTGAATCTTTTTCATCGCCTTAATGTAGGCTTCAGGACCAGCCGCATAGCCGATGCGCCATCCTGTCATGGAGTAGGCCTTGGAAACTCCATTAAGCACAAATACGCGATCTTTTAGATCTGGCGCAGCGTTGAGGATATTAAAGAATTGACCATCCCAGAGGATGTGTTCATACATATCATCAGATGCAACTAACACCTGTGGATGCTTTTTTAAGACTTCAGCCAGCGCCTTAAGCTCGTCAAAGGTGTAGGTGACACCAGTAGGGTTAGATGGGCTATTGATTACAAAAAGACGTGTGTTGGGTGTGATCGCCGCTTCGAGTTGTTCTGGTGTGATTTTGAAGTGTTGCTCAAGTCCGGTCTCAACAATCACAGGAATGCCATCGGCAAGTAGCACCATATCGGGATAGGAGACCCAGTAAGGTGCAGGAATAATTACCTCATCACCTGGGTTGATGACTGCTTGAGCCAGATTATAAAAGCTCTGTTTGCCTCCACATGAAACCAGGATCTGTGTAGGTTCATACTCAAAACCGTTATCGCGTTTGAATTTATTGATGATCGCCTTTTTCAGCGAGGCTGTACCGTCAACCGCCGTATATTTGGTAAAACCGCTATTGATCGCATCAATCGCGGCCTGTTTGATATGTTCTGGTGTGTCAAAATCAGGCTCACCTGCGCCGAGACCAATGATATCTAGTCCTTGTGCTTTTAACTCTTGTGCTTTTGCAGTCACTGCAAGTGTTGGTGATGGTTTAACTTTTTGAACGCGTTTTGATAGCCGGTATTCCAATCAAGTATCCTCGTCAAGATGCCACCAGTGATGGGCCTGAATCTGTAAATATTAATGGCTTTTGAGGAATAATCTCGCAAGCAAAAAAACGAAAAAATCATATCACATTGAGATATGAGCATCATTATACGAAATGAGTTTTTTAACCACTATTTGGGAAGAAAAATGATTATAATTCCGACATTGAGAGTCGTTAGCGATATTGTCTGATAATAATAGACGTCTAAGAGCGTGAATCTGGAGTAGAAACTTGGCCGAAAAGACACAATTTGAGGGGAACGTAGTTGCGCTGGGCGGTGGACATGGCCTTGGTCGTCTACTCTCTTCATTATCATTCCTGGAAAAACGGCTCTGTGCTGTTGTTACCACGAGTGATAACGGTGGTTCCACCGGTCGTCTACGGCAACAAAGTGGCGGAATCGGGTGGGGCGATTTGCGCCAGTGTATCAACCAACTCTGTCACGACAACGAAACCATCGCGTCGCAACTGTTTGAATATCGCTTTCAGAAGATGGGCGAGTTGAGCGGCCATAATCTCGGTAATCTCATGTTAGTTGCACTGGATGATATGTGCGTCAGACCACTGGATGCGATTGAGACCGTTCGTCGCTTTTTAAGAATTCATTCTCGCCTTATTCCGATGTCCGAGGTTCCGGTACATCTTCTTGTAAAGTGTGGTCGAAAGTCGGTTGTCGGTGAGGTCAATGTCGAGGTTATTAATGATCTCCCTGACTCAATCATGCTGGAGCCATCATGCAATGGCACAGCAGAAGCGGTTACCGCCATCGAAAAGGCGGATGTCATCATCATGGGGCCCGGCAGCTTCCTGACTAGCGTCATTCCTCCACTTCTTCCTCAAGGGATCAATCGCGCCATACAAAATAGTCGTGCAACCAAGATTCTTATTGGAAACCTTGGCAATGACCACCATTCTTTAGGTCAATTTCCGTTAAGCTGGATGATCGAATTCTTAGCAAGCCTTGGCATCACGATTGATAAGGTCATTTGGCCATCATCACGGATGATTTCCCAGGACGGGTCTGTGGATATTCATATTCAGGATTTTGTGCCTGAATTTGGTGGTCTCCACCATCGTGAGCAACTCAAATCAGCCATAGTCAATCTACTGTAATAAATTCCACACATACACTGCGTTTTTTAAGTTTCGATTTATAAAACTACTGGTGAATCCATCGCGGATTTGTATATACTTGGGCATCAAATAAAATGATAAGGGTATAACATAGTTATTGGTTTATTTGGGGGATTGCCTCTGTTTGAGTAGGTAATCAGATTTCAGTAGCTATTAAAGCGATCGAGATGGGGCTCTCGGTACTTTAATTAGCATCTGGGAATGGATGCATGATTCTTCACTTGGAATGGCTCAGTACTGCGTATGTTTTACACGTCTTTGGAATGGGGGTTGTGTATTACTGTTAATAAAATGCGTGGTTAGGGAGTCTTACAGTATTCATAGAATTGTGTGTCTTATTCGTCGGTGATAGTCGGAACTGGCCTAACAAGAAGACTATCTCCCGTTTCGTATCGTAACTCATGCGTGTTAGATGCGAAGCGGGCCGACTTTTTTCATATTCGATTCTCGAAGTTTTAATCCCAAGAAAATTGCATTGATGTTGCTCGGCATGAAGGTAGTATACTATCGTGCTTTGTTATTAGTTGCTGAAACCATGTCTAAAACCTTCAAACTCAACTCCCGTTTTAAACCCGCAGGCGATCAGCCTGAAGCGATCAATACACTGGTCGAGGGGCTTGAGAATGGTGAAGCCGGTATGACCCTACTTGGTGTGACCGGATCGGGAAAAACCTTTACGATTGCTAATGTTATTGATCGGGTACAACGACCGACGTTGATTATGGCGCACAATAAAACACTTGCTGCCCAACTTTACGGTGAGATGAAGGAGTTCTTTCCTGAGAATTCGGTTGAGTATTTTGTCTCCTATTACGACTACTACCAGCCAGAAGCCTATGTCCCTTCAACGGATACCTTTATCGAAAAGGACGCCTCTATTAATGAGCATATTGAGCAGATGCGTCTGTCAGCTACCAAGGCGTTAATGGAGCGAAAAGATGCCATCATCATTGCATCGGTGTCGGCAATCTATGGATTAGGTGATCCGAAATCTTACCTCGGAATGATTTTGCATCTGGTCAAAGGGGATCAAATAGACCAACGTCATATTCTGCGCCGACTTGCAGAGTTGCAATACACACGTAACGATGTCGAGCTTCATCGGGCAACCTATCGTGTTCGTGGTGATGTGATCGATATCTATCCGGCAGAATCGGATCAGGAAGCGGTAAGGGTAGAGCTTTTTGATGAGGAGATCGAAACGCTATCCTATTTTGATCCGCTGACTGGCGAGGTGCTAAGGCAGGTTCCGCGTCTGACAATCTACCCAAAAACGCACTATGTCACGCCACGCCAGACCATTCTGGATGCGATCGAACATATCAAAGTGGAGCTAAAACAGCGCCTAAAATACTTTAGGGATAACGATAAATTAGTTGAGGCACAACGGTTGGAGGAGCGCACTCGATACGATATCGAAATGATGAATGAGTTGGGTTACTGCTCAGGAATCGAGAACTACTCACGCTATCTGTCAGGACGAAATGCGGGCGATGCACCGCCGACACTGTTTGATTATCTGCCAGATGACGCACTGTTAGTGATCGACGAAAGCCATGTCACGGTATCTCAAATTGGGGCGATGTATAAAGGCGACAGGTCTCGAAAAGAGAATCTCGTCGGATACGGTTTTCGTCTCCCATCCGCACTGGATAATCGCCCGATGAAGTTTGAAGAGTTTGAGCGCATCTCACCGCAAACCATCTATGTTTCCGCCACACCAGCACAATATGAACGCGAACATTCCGGTGATATCGCTGAGCAAGTTGTTCGTCCAACGGGACTGATCGACCCGGAAATTGAGGTCAGACCGGCGACAACCCAAGTGGATGATCTGCTTTCAGAAATAAATCGATATGCAAAAAATAGACAACGGATTCTGGTCTCAACACTCACCAAGAAGATGGCAGAGGATCTTACCGATTATCTGAGTGAACACAATATCAAGGTTCGTTATATGCACTCAGATGTCGATACGGTTGAACGGATGGAGATTATCAGAGACCTTCGTCTTGGCGAGTTTGATGTGTTGGTCGGAATCAATCTGTTACGTGAAGGGCTGGATATGCCTGAGGTTGCATTAGTGGCGATCCTCGATGCGGATAAAGAGGGCTTCTTAAGATCAGAAACCTCGCTGATTCAGACAATTGGCCGTGCAGCACGAAATCTTCAGGGTAAAGCTATTCTCTATGCCGATAGAATTACGGGCTCAATGCAACGGGCAATCGATGAAACCGAGCGGCGACGAAATAAACAGATTGAATACAACGAAAAACATGGCATCACACCCAAAGGGATTGAAAGAGCTGTAAAAGACATATTGCAGTCAGGCTTCCCCGGTGGACCCAAAGAGCCAAGAAGCTATGCAAAGGTCGCCGAAGAGGTCGCGCAATATGCAACGATGAATCCAGATGAGGTTAAAAAGCGCTTAAAACAGCTCGAAGAGAAGATGTATCAACACGCACAAAACTTGGAGTTCGAAGAGGCGGCAAAGGTTCGGGATCAGATCCATCAGGTTCAGGAAAAGGTATTGGGGATTGTTTAATAAAAGCTAATCTTCTCTGACAACGACGAGATTCAACTTATCAAAAACATCCTGAATCGGTATCAGATAGTTCACATTCAGACTGGCACCGGAGTGAGAAACCAGGCTGGAAACACTTAACGCAATCAATTCACCATGCTGATTAAACACCGGGCCGCCTGAGTTACCGGGGTTGATGGCCGCGTCGGTTTGATAAAAGCGCAGGCCTTCCAGCTTGCGTGTTGCAGAGATAATGCCTCTGGTAATCGTATTGTCGAGGCTCTCATCAAGCGGTGTTCCAATCACATAGACATCATCACCTGGATAAGCGCCCAAATGTGCAATATCAACAGAATTAACCGATATCGGCGTCTCCATCTTTAATAACGCAACATCGCGACCGATATTCTTACGCATAACAAAGGCAGAAGACTCTCCGAACGCATGTTTAACCACCACCTCATCCTGAGTTCCCACAACATGGGCGTTGGTCAGCACATAGCCACTGGATGAAATGATTACTCCACTCCCATGCCCGGTATCTGTTTTGATTGTAGCGGTGATCGATTTTAGTTCATCCACACGGTCACTAAAGCTTTTGGATTTATCGCCGTAACGAAACTTAAACACGAGAGATTTATCAGAAAAGCTTTGTGTTGAAACCAGTGAAAGATCTATCGGCTCTAGGTTTTTCAAAAACACCTTATCGGCCATAAGGTTATTGATCGCAACCTCCAGCGCATCAGTCAGCGTATTGGTTAGCCCGTTGCTGTGACTAATGGTATTGCGATTATCCTTTGAGCCTTCACTAAAACCGCTATAAATACTTTCACCGCTAATCGAGTCGGTTAGCGTCCACTTTATCTTTAAATAGACCGCGCTCTTTGTCGGAATTGTTGCAGGATCTTGATTCGCTGAAACCGGCTTAACGGGGAAGCAGAGATCGATCTTGATATTGGTAATATCCGCCTTAAGACTAACGCCACCCACACTTTTATGTGCGGTGTAGCCATAGTGCTGCATAAGCGATGAAAACTTATCCCGTAAGCCTTTATTGGCCTGATTAGAGTAATTCTGGGTGAGGTAGAGGTTTTCAGAGAAGGTGCACGAAGAGCCTAATGACATATGTCCGATATGTCTTTTTCCACCAATGGCACGAATAAGCGAGTAGTTAATCTCTTCAAGATGGATCGGGCGTGATGGTTGATCACCTAAATATTTAATGGGCTGTAGCTTAGAGACCGATTTGATTAATTGACTGTCTTTAACCGTAACCACCTCAACACGTCCATTATCGCGGTTTTGAGTCATTGGTCTGTCACTAAACTGAACATTGCCGTTCTCATCAGTCCATTTATAGATCGCAATACACTCAAGAGGGATGAGCGTAAAACACACGAGAGCAACAAAAAATGTGAATCTATATGCCACGAAATTGAAAACTTTCAGCTTCATTACTTAATCCATGCTGATGTCATTGAGTGTCACCATTATTAGCACGATTCGTCAAAAATCTAAAGATGACGGAAAAATCACCGATACAAGCATAGAGAATAAAACAGAGTGAGAGAGGATCATTCTGCTCATATCTTGATCAGGAGAATGATAAAAATAAAAACTAGCGAAAACCGATTAGAGTGAAATCGACTGGATTTGATTGTGTTTGATGGTATGGTATTGATATTACACAACAAAAATCTTCATATTTTATAAAGGTGAAACAGGGCAGGGCGAAGTCATTCACAACAGTACCAATCTCAGGGGGGCAAGGTGAGTAAAAAACAACCGACAATTGGAGTCATGGCAACTGGGGGCAGTGTTGTCACTGCCGATAAATTTACCTCACTGTTTGATAAAACGGTTAAGCAACTCAAAAAAGAGTCTAAAAATCGAAACTTTATTCTCTTTATTCATGGTCGTGGAGACCATCCCCGAAAAGCAAAACAGAAAAAACTGCTCGAACGTCTTGAAAAAGAGTATTCAGCCAAGGTCATCATGTTTCACTGGCCATCAAAAAGTGATTGGTTTGGATTCCCAGAAGAGGAGGCAAGAGGATCAGCCGGACATTTACTCTCAGTCATTAAACAACTTCAAAAATATAAAGAGAGTAATCAGAAAAAAGTTAAAGGTATCAGCATAAACCTATTAACGCACAGCATGGGAAGCTTTGTTCTTGAAGAGTTAGTCAGCTCAGGAACAATTAATCAATGTGACAATCTATTCGATACAGTACTTATTAGTGCATCTGCATCCGCAAGCTCAATCCACGCCAAATGGGTAAAAAACCTTAACATTGCCAGAAATGTCTACATCACCTTTAACGAGTCCGATGCAGTCTTAACCAATGCAGGAATATTAAGAAGAAGCCGATGTCTCGGTAAAGGATTGCAAACATCCACAGGAAAAGAGTTCGAGCTATCTGACAACTGCAAATATCTCGATATCTCAAATACTGGAGTAAACCATCGTTACTACCTTAAAAGTGGGCAGAACAAAAACAAATACCTGACCCTATTCTATCAAATGACACTCAATGGAAAGAGTATCAACCTTGATGCGTATGATGGTACGGAATCTGTATCCCGGGATCGTATCTATCAACTAAAGAGTGAGATGGTTAATCCGTGGGTAAGTGGGGAAGAGTAGCCGCTGAATGAAGAAGTGCCGGATTAAGATGACGCAGACTTATTCAAATGGGTTCGAAAGCTTTATTAATGGTGCCCGGGGCCGGAATTGACAGTTTCGTCGGGAACGAAACTGGTCGCACGAAGTGCGTCCGAAGGATGCTGTCCAAGGAGGGACAGCAACCACCGCACGAAGAAGTGCCGGTTAAGATGACGCAGACTTATTCAAATGGGTTCGAAAGCTTTATTAATGGTGCCCGAGGCCGGAATTGACAGTTTCGTCTGGAACGAAACTGGTCGCACGAAGTGCGTCCGAAGGATGCTGTCCAAGGAGGGACAGCAACCACAGCACGAAGAAGTGCCGGATTAAGATGACGAAGACTGATTCAAATGGGATCGAAAGCTTTATTAATGGTGCCCGGGGCCGGAATCGAACCGGCACGATCGCAATGATCGAGGGATTTTAAGTCCCTTGCGTCTACCTATTTCGCCACCCGGGCATATCAGGATGGGCTTTAACTGTTACTACATTTTTACGGTTTGCAGTGCTGTCGCACTGACCTTGCGGTCACTCTCGGCGTCCTGCCTCTCGTGACATTCGTGCATCCTGCACGTCATCTACCTATTTCGCCACCCGGGCATATCAGGATGGGCTTTATATTAAACTGTTTATTAAGGTATCAGCGCTTCGCGCTACCTTGCGGTCACTCCCGGCGTCCTGCCTCTCGTGACATTCGTACTTCCTGTACATTGTCACTCTCGGCGTCCTGCCTCTCGTGACATTCGTGCATCCTGCACGTCATCTACCTATTTCGCCACTCGGGCTAACAGGATGGACTTAAACATATTGAAAACTGGAGGCTGAGCCCGGAGTCGAACCGAGGTCGACGGATTTGCAATCCGCTGCATAGCCATTCTGCCACTCAGCCAGGGTTTTTGGCAGCTCATCTTAATTTGTGGTGAACTTCAGTTATCGTTACCAGAGGATGAGTGCCTACTTTGGCGCTCTATAGCGCTAAAGAGCTGCGAATAATACAGGATGTTTTTGATGAAAGCTAGGCATTGAAGAGGCCTAATCTGCCAATAGTTTTTGATCCTGTATTTTCGTTATTTCAAAAAAAAACCCCGTTATAAAAACGAGGTTTTTTATGTTTGGAGCGGGAAACGAGACTCGAACTCGCGACCCCAACCTTGGCAAGGTTGTGCTCTACCAACTGAGCTATTCCCGCTGAAGTGGTGCATATTCTAGCGATGTAACTTTTGAAGTCAAGCGCCGTTGATCTTTTTTCTTAAATAATCGGTGGAGGCTACTGTAAGGCTATTCATCAAATAAAAGTATTGAAAAATAACGAGTTCTTTACACTACACAAAAGCCCTCTTTTTCCAGCATGGCGGTGAGTCTTATCAGGGGTAGTCCTATAAGTGTATTGGGATCTTCGCCTTCCAGCTTTGAAAACAGGGTGATGCCATATCCTTCTGATTTAAAGCTTCCTGCACAATTATAGGGTTTCTCGATTTGCAGGTAGTGCTCTATCTGTTCTTTGGTGATTTCCCGAAAATAGACGTTGAATGGAACAACTTCTGTCTGTGCCGTGTCAGTTTTTGCGTTATATAGGCACAGCCCTGTATAAAACGTAATGCTTTTACCAGATGCGTTCATTAGTTGTTGAACTGCATTCTCATGGGTGTGTGGTTTTCCTAAAATGTCATTACCATTCACGCAGACCTGATCTGAGCCAATTATCAAGGCGTCTGGATGTCTGGTAGCAACCGAACGCGCTTTTTTTTCTGATAGGCGCGCAACTAACTGTTGTGGTGTTTCATCGTTTAGAGGACTTTCATCAACATCTGGCGAATCTGTTTCAAACGCCACATGTAATTTTTGAAGTATCTGTTGTCGAAACGGCGAGGTTGAGCCTAATACAAGCTTTTGCTGTGACTGATTACGCATCTTCTATCTTGAATAATGTCTCATTTGGGGCAATTTGCTCCCCTTTTTCAACATAGAGTTTTGTGATCTTTCCATTGATTGGTGCCGTAATCTCCGACTCCATCTTCATCGCCTCGATGATGCATAATGCGGAGCCTTTCTCGACAACATCACCCTCGCTAACCAAGACCTCAATAACCGTTGCGGGCATTGACGAGGTAACATCACCAGAACCTTCCGGGCGTGGACGTGATGAATGGGTCTGTGATGACTCACCATTGGTGTAGACTTCAACATCGGATGATGTGCCATCAACTTCAATCTGGATCATTTGTGAGTTTGTTTTGTCACGACTGACGATAACATGGTGAATCTGACCGTTGAGATTGATGCTAAATTCACTTGGTGCAGCGGCTTGATGTCCTGGTATTGGCAATAGTTCTTCTGGCTCTAATGTGCCAGCTTCACGCTGTTTGAGAAAATCACAACCCACTTCAGGGAACATTATCGCAATGAGTAGATCCTCATCAGATTTGATGAATTCGGCGTATTGTTGCTTCGCTTTTTCCATCTCTGGCGCAATATCATCAGCAGGACGGTGTGTGATAATGACTTCGCCCTCGGTAGCTTTTTTCTGAACCTCTGGATTAACTTGTGCGGGAGCCTGGCCGTATCGACCTTGCATGTAGAGTTTTACTTCATTGGTGAAGTTCAGGTAGCGTTCGCCCGTCATGACGTTCATCACTGCTTGTGTTCCCACAATCTGTGATGAAGGTGTAACCAGAGGAGGGTAGCCAAGGTCTTTTCGGACTCGTGGGATCTCATCGAGCACTTCGTTCATTCGATTAAGCGCCCCTTGCCCCTTTAGCTGATGTGCAAGATTTGAAAGCATACCGCCTGGAACCTGATTGACCTGCACACGGGTATCAACGCCGGTAAACTCGCTTTCGTATTGGTGATACTTTTTACGAACCTCATTGAAATAGAAACCGATGGTTTGCAACTTTTCGAGATTAAGTCCGGTATCGTTTTCAGTTCCACGCAGCGCGGCAACCATACTCTCTGTCGTTGGGTGACTACTGCCTTCGGCAAATGCAGAGATAGCCGTATCTATTGTGGTGCAGCCATTTTCAATCGCTTTGAGGTGACACATGGCCGCAAGCCCTGCGGTTGCGTGACAATGGAGATGAAGTGGCACGTTAACCTTTGCATGAAGCGCTGAGAAAAGCTCGGCACTGACGGTAGGTGTAAGTAGTCCAGCCATATCCTTAACCACAATACTATCGCTACCCATCGCCTCAAGTGCGATGGCTTGGTCGACAAACTGTTCGATAGTGTGAACGGGACTAGTGGTGTAGCAGATCGTACCTTGAGCGTGTTTCCCTGCGGCTTTAACGGCTTTGATTGATGTTTCAATGTTACGGAGATCGTTTAAGGCATCAAAAATGCGGAAGATATCAATTCCATTATCAGCAGATTTTTTAACAAACGCTTCAACGACATCATCGGCATAGTGACGATATCCAACAAGGTTTTGACCGCGAAGCAGCATCTGTAGCGGGGTGTTGGGCAGCGCCTGGCGAAGAAGCTTTAAACGCTCCCATGGATCTTCTTTTAAGAAGCGCAGGCAGCTATCGAAGGTTGCGCCGCCCCAAACTTCGAGCGAGCCAAAACCGATATCATCCAGTTCCTTACAGACCGGAAGCATATCCTCGGTTCTCATGCGTGTTGCGATTAGTGACTGGTGACCATCGCGCAAGACTGTTTCAGTTATTTTTACCACAGGCATTGATAAGTTCTCCAATTAGCTACCAAGAGCAACCGCAACTGCAGCACCGACTACAGTAGCCAAATCGTCACTATCTTCGTCTATAGCATTTTCAGCCAGTTCAGGATTACGTTCGACAAAACTGGTGTCAAAATGGTGATTGATAAAATCTGGATGTTGCAGAACCTGAAGATAGTATGGAATTGTCGTTTTAATACCCCGTACCTCAAATTCTCGCAGTGCTCTTTCAGAGCGAGCCAGCAAACTCTCCCAGGTTGGAGCCCATACAATCAATTTGGCACACATGGAGTCAAAGTAGGGCTGAAATTGATAACCCTGATAGATCCCCTCATCCAAACGAACGCCGGGACCATGGGGGGGGACAAACTTAAATACCTTACCCAGCGCAGGAATAAAATCGTTTACAGGATCTTCTGCATTGATTCGAAACTCAGCAGCATAACCTTTTGGTGCTGTCTGCTCCTGGGTAAAGCTCAACGGCTCACCCGCAGCGACTCGAATCTGCTCACAAACAATATCAAGACCGGTAATCATCTCTGAGATAGGGTGTTCCACCTGAAGACGGGTATTCATCTCCATAAAGTAGTAATTTCCAGTGGCATCCATCAAGAATTCGACAGTTCCGGCGTTGTAGTACCCAATCGCTTTTGCCGCATCGACAGCGCGCTTACCCAATTCTGCTCTTAGCTCAGCAGAGACTTGTGGTGATGGTGCCAGTTCCAACAATTTTTGATGGCGTCGTTGAATTGAGCAGTCACGCTCATTGAGATGGACAACATTGCCATGCTTATCACCAATCACTTGAACCTCGATGTGGCGTGGTGAGTCGATATATTTTTCAAGAAATACTTCAGCAGCACCAAATGCCTTGGTTGCTTCAGAGATTACACGGTCGTAATTACGCTCAAGCTCTTCTTTGCTATCACAGCGACGAATTCCTCGTCCGCCACCACCAGAGGTGGCCTTGAGCATGATGGGGTAGCCAATCTCTTCTGCAAGCGATAATGCAGCATTAAGATCTTCAAGGTTGTCCTGGCTGCCGGGTGTTACCGGGACACCGGCGGCCTCCATTGCTTGGCGTGCAGCAATCTTGTCGCCCATTTGCTTAATGATGTTGGCATTAGGGCCGATAAATGCAATTCCATTGGTTTCACACAACTCAGGCAGGGATGTTTGTTCTGAAAGAAATCCGTAACCAGGATGGATCGCCTCAGCGCCACATTCAACTGCGGTGGCTACAATCTTTTCAGGATCAAGATAACCTTTAATAGGCTCTTCGCTTACCTTGTAGGCTTCATCTGCCATTTTTACATGGAGTCCAAGCTTGTCAGCTTCGGTATATATTGCGACAGATTTAATCCCCATCTCACGACAGGCGCGTATTATTCTGACCGCAATTTCCCCACGGTTCGCAATGAGTAATTTGCTAAACATAGATGGATATCGCTTTAATTGTTTTTTGAGAAGACACCTTACACTAAAACTAGTTAACAGGGGAATGCTCAGATTGATAAATTTATGGCCGCGCGAATTAGTATTAAAAATAGTCTGTATTGTCAAGCAAAGTTATTGTTTATATTGACAATTATGTTTTTTAATAGTGGCGCAAGGGGTGTGATTTTATTAGGTTTTTTCTTTGACAGTTTCATTACATAAACGTATGATTGCGCGCTTATGTTAGGTGAGCGCTTACCGGTTCATATTGATCCAATCCGTTTTGCAGAAACTGGACGCGTACTTGAAGGCGAAATACCACTTGTTGGGATGAAGCGACTGACAGATCTACTGCTTGATGATGGTGGAGATGTTTCAGTTAAACTTGAGTTTAGCGTTGACAATGAAGGGCTTCATGTTCTGCACGGAAGGATTACTTCATCACTGGAGTTAATCTGCCAGAGATGCCTTGATGGTATGGTGTTGGAGATTGACTCCGACTTTCATCTGGCTTTTGTGCCGGAAGGGAAGGTGGAAGCGGAAGTTCCTGAACACTATGAGCCATTTATGTTAGATGGTGAGTTGATCTACCTACAGGATATTATTGAGGATGAGTTGATTTTGGCTCTTCCAATAGTTCCAAAGCATTCACATCAATGTATTGAACTTGATGCCGATGCTGATGAACAGAAGGTCGATGAGGTTTTGACCTCAACTGAAGAGAATCCGTTTGCGGTACTCTCTTCATTAAAGAAGTAGTAATTTTTAAATAGTTTAGATGAATCACGAGGAATACCATGGCTGTACAGCAGAATAAAAAATCTCCTTCACGACGTGGAATGCGCCGTTCGCATGATGCTGTGAAGGGAGCGACTCTCTCTATTGAGCCTACCACTGGTGAAACACATCTGCGTCACCATGTTAGCCCAGACGGCTTTTATCGTGGTCGTAAGGTTGTTCAAACCAAGGGTGAGTAAGTCTTAGTTATATCCGTAACCGGTCTGGGACATAGGTTTCAGGCCGGTTATTTCGTTTTAGGACTCAAATGTCGCAGATAACAATCGCTATAGATGCAATGGGTGGTGATTTCGGGCCTTCTGTTACGGTTCCGGCATCTCTCAATGCTTTAAAAAAATACAACAACCTCCGTCTGATCCTTGTCGGTGATCTGTCCGTACTTGAAGATGAGTTAAAACAGCATGATGCTGTTGTCAGTGATCATTTGATGATTCGCCATGCTTCACAGGTTGTCGGGATGGACGAACTACCATCCAAAGCCTTGCGTGGTAAAAAGGACTCATCGATGCGCGTGGCGATTGATCTCGTTAAGGCGGGTGAGGCTGATGCGGTTGTTAGTGCAGGAAATACAGGTGCATTAATGGCGACTGCACGATTTGTGTTAAAAACGCTCGATGGTATCGACAGACCAGCCATTCTCACCGCACTCCCTTCCGTTACCGGCCATACTCACATGCTTGATCTCGGTGCTAATGTCGATTCTCCTGCTGAGAGTCTCTATCAATTTGCTTTGATGGGATCGGTGCTCTCGAATGCAGTGGATAATATTGATGAGCCGAAGGTTGGTCTTCTTAATGTTGGTGAAGAGGAGATTAAGGGCAATGAGCAGGTAAAACAGGCGCATCAACTCCTTCAGGGAAGTGAGTTGAACTATGTCGGTTATGTCGAAGGCGATGATATATATAAAGGTACGGTCAACGTCATCGTTTGTGATGGATTTGTCGGCAATGTTTCATTGAAAACCAGTGAAGGTCTGGCAAAGTTGATCAGCCAATCGATGAAAGAGGAGTTCAGCCGCAACATCTTTACCAAAATGGCTGCATTGGTTGCATTGCCGGTATTAAAGGCGCTACGTCGACGTTTTGACCCCCGCGAATACAATGGTGCTAGCCTGGTCGGACTCAAAGGGATTGTGATTAAAAGTCATGGCAGTGCTGATGCCGTCTCATACACCACAGCGATTGGTGAAGCCATCCTTGAGGTAAAACAGAATGTGCCTGAGATGATTAAAACACGGCTCGGTGAGTTGATGGAAAGAAGGCAAGTTAGTTGATCTACTCTAAAATAATCGGAACTGGCAGCTATCTGCCTCAAAAAGTGTTAACCAACCACGATCTCGAACAGATGGTTGATACCTCTGATGAATGGATCACCTCTCGCACAGGTATCAAAAAGCGTCATGTCGTTGTTGATGGTGAGAATACGGTCGATCTTGCAGAGCAAGCGGCTCGTAATGCGATCGAGATGGCTGGAATCAGTAAGGATGAGATCGATCTTATTGTCGTCGCGACCACAACGCCCGATCAGGTTTTTCCAAGTACCGCCACACTTCTTCAGGATCGTCTCGATATTCATGGCCCGGGTGCATTCGATGTCCAAGCGGTTTGCACCGGCTTTATCTATGCGCTTTCGGTTGCGGATAAGTTTATAAAAAGTGGAACTCACAAAACCGCTTTGGTCGTTGGAGCTGAGACCATGTCACGTATCGTTGATTGGAGTGATCGCAATACCTGTGTGTTGTTTGGCGATGGTGCTGGCGCAATGGTTATTCAGGCGAGTGAGGAAGCAGGCATTCTCTCTACACATATTCACGCAGATGGTAGTTATAAGGATCTATTACAGGTTCAGGCCGGTGTGTCTAACAACTATCAGAAGGTAAAAGATGGTGAGGCGTATGTTGAAATGCAGGGGAATGAAGTCTTTAAAATGGCGGTGAATACCTTAGGCCGCATTGTTGATGAGACACTTGATTTTAACCGTCTCGATAAATCTGATATCGATTGGCTTGTTCCTCATCAGGCGAACACGCGCATAATCGGTGCTACCGGCAAAAAGCTGAAGATGTCTCCAGAACAGGTTGTGGTAACCGTTCAGGATCATGGAAATACCTCAGGAGCATCAGTTCCATTAGCCTTTGATACTGCGGTGCGTGATGGTCGTATCAAAAGGGGCGATATGTGTATGTTAGAGGCCTTTGGTGGAGGTTTTACCTGGGGTTCGGCTCTCGTTAAGTATTAGTGGTCGCTGCCTGAGTGAGTAGAGTGTCTTAACAAACCTCAGTGACCATCAATAACAATAAAATCACTATTACCAAATAGAAAGTGATATTGATTAAACAGAATAAACATTTCAATTAGGGGGCATTTAATGTCTTTAGCATTCGTATTTCCTGGCCAGGGTTCTCAATCAGTGGGAATGCTTTCGTCACTGGCTACAGAGTATAAACAGGTTGAAGAGACCTTTGCCGAGGCGTCAGCAGCTCTGGGATATGACCTTTGGCAGATCGTCTCCGATGGGTCGGCTGATGAGCTTAACCAAACCCATATCACCCAACCTGCGATGTTGACTGCCGGTGTAGCTGTATGGCGTATCTGGAATGCAAACAGTGGCGCACAACCTGTCGTTATGGCTGGACACAGCCTGGGTGAGTACACCTCGATGGTGAATAGTGGAGCACTTCAATTTGCTGATGCAGTGAAGCTGGTATCGCAGCGAGGAAAATTTATGCAGGAAGCAGTACCGGTTGGTACTGGTGCGATGGCAGCGATTCTTGGGCTTGATGATCAAAGCGTTATTGATGTTTGTGCGGCCTCATCGCAAGGCGAGGTTGTTTCGGCAGTAAACTTTAATGCTCCGGGGCAGGTGGTTATTGCAGGAAATACCGCTGCTGTTGAGCGTGCCGTTGTTGCAGCAAAAGAGGCAGGTGCTAAACGTGCTTTAGTGCTTCCTGTGAGCGTTCCTTCACACTGTTCATTAATGCAGCCTGCTGCTGACAAGTTGGCGCAAGAGTTGGCCGGTATTGAGCTAAAGACGCCCGCGATATCTGTGATCAATAATGTTAATGTTGCCTCTGCATCATCAGAGGCCGAGATTAAAGAGGCACTGGTACAACAGTTGTATAGTCCGGTGCGCTGGGTTGAAACCATTGAGTCGATGGCAAAAAATGGTGTCGATACCTTAGTAGAGTGTGGTCCGGGTAAAGTCCTGGTTGGCCTGAATAAAAGAATCGCTAAAGAGATGAATGCTCTGGCTGTGTTTGATGTTGACAGCCTGAATAAAGCTCTTGAAGCGACCAACGCATAGAGGAATTGAAGATGTCTCTGGAAAACGAAGTCGCACTTATTACCGGCGCAAGTCGTGGAATTGGTCAAACTATCGCTTTTGCGCTTGGCCAAAAAGGAGCTACTGTCATCGGGACTGCCACCTCTGAAAAAGGTGCAGAAGCAATTACAGCAGCTCTGGCTGAGAAGGGTATCAATGGCTGTGGTATGTGTCTGAATGTTACCGATTCTCAAAGCATTGAGAGTGTCGTAAAAGCGATCACTGATAAATATGGCACACCAACTGTTCTTGTAAATAATGCCGGAATTACCCGTGATAACCTGTTGATGCGTATGAAGGATGATGAGTGGGAAGATATCATCCAGACCAATCTGACCTCTGTTTATCGTGTCTCTAAGGCGTGTCTTCGCGGCATGATGAAGGCAAAACGGGGTCGTGTTGTGAATATTGCCTCGGTAGTCGGTGTTTCAGGTAACGCCGGACAAACCAACTACTCTGCCGCAAAGGCGGGAATGATCGGCTTTACCAAATCGATGGCACGCGAGGTGGGAAGTCGTGGAATTACGGTTAATGCCGTTGCTCCGGGCTTTATTGATACCGACATGACTCGTGAGTTACCGGAAGCATCAAGAGAGGCGTTATTGAGCCAAATTCCGTTAAATCGTTTAGGACAGCCAGAAGAGATTGCGTCAGCAGTTGCTTTTCTGGCTTCTCCCGAAGCATCATATATCACCGGAGAGACGCTTCACGTCAACGGTGGAATGTACATGAACTAAGTTTGTAAGTGGTTGAATTTAAAGTTAAAACAGATGTTTTCCAATAATGGTGGCATCAGGAAGTATATTTAACTAAAATACGCCAGCAACTGATAAAGATATATTAATAATTTTCGGAGGAATTAATTGCCATGAGTAGTGTTGAAGAGCGCGTCAAAAAGATAGTTATTGAGCAACTGGGTGTTAAGGAAGAAGAAGTTGTAAATTCTTCATCGTTCGTAGACGATCTAGGCGCAGATTCACTCGACACCGTCGAGCTGGTAATGGCTTTGGAAGAGGAGTTCGAAACAGAAATTCCAGATGAAGAAGCAGAAAAGATTACTACTGTCCAACAGGCGATTGATTACGTCAACGCCAATCAGGGCTAAGCAACGTACAGCAGGCAAACGCCGCGACCACTTTTAAAAGTGGCCGCGGCTTTTTGTTTTTAAATCTCCAGTGAAAAGATAGAAGAGGATAGGCAGTTGGAAAAGCGTCGCGTCGTAATTACAGGTATGGGAATGGTCTCGCCCGTCGGTATTGGCGTTAAAGAGAGTTGGGAAAATATTCTTGCGGGTAAAAGCGGTATTGCACCCATTACCCACTTCGATACCACTGGCTTTTCAACCACATTTGGTGGCTCTGTTAAAAACTTTGATATATCAGACTATATCTCAGTTAAGGATGCCAAAAAGATGGATCCCTTTATCCACTATGGAATGGCCGCTTCTATTGAGGCGTTCGAGGATTCAGGACTTGAGGTCACTGAAGAGAATGCTGAGCGTATTGGTGTCGCTGTTGGTTCTGGAATTGGTGGGCTCCCTGGCATTGAAAAAGGATTTGAAGCTTTTTCTAAAGGCGGTGCTCGAAAGATATCGCCATTCTTTGTCCCAAGTAACATCATCAATATGATCTCTGGTCATGTCTCAATTAAGTTTGGTTTGAAAGGACCAAATATCGCGTTGGTCACTGCCTGTGCAACGGGTACACATAGCATCGGAGATGCTGCGCGCTTAATTGAATATGGCGATGCAGATGTAATGGTCGCTGGTGGCGCAGAGATGGCCACATCCCCAACGGGATTGGGCGGTTTTGGCGCTGCAAGAGCACTCTCAACCCGTAATGATTCACCAGAAACGGCCAGTCGCCCCTGGGATAAGGATCGTGACGGATTTGTGCTAAGTGATGGTGCTGGTGTTCTTGTTCTTGAAGAGTACGAACACGCCAAAAAGCGTGGCGCCAAGATTTATGCCGAGGTGGTTGGTTATGGTATGAGTGGTGATGCCTATCACATGACACTCCCTGCTAAGGGTGGTGAAGGTGCAATGCGCTGTATGAACAATGCAATGCGTAATGCCGGCATTAATCCTGATCAGGTGAACTACATCAATGCACACGGCACATCAACGCCTGCTGGCGACATTGCAGAGACTGAGGCCGCCAAGGGTGCGTTTGGCGACCATGCCTATAAGATTGCAATGAGTTCAACAAAATCGATGACAGGTCATCTCTTGGGTGCTGCGGGTGGTATTGAAGCAATCTTTACAGCATTAGCTGTTAAGGAGCAGGTCGCTCCGCCGACGATCAATCTTGAAAACCCTGATCCTGAATGTGATCTTGATTATGTGACAACTGGCACAAGAGCTATGACGATTAATTATGCGCTTTCAAACTCATTTGGTTTTGGTGGCACTAATGGCACTTTAATCATGGCAAAGGTTTAATTCGAAACAGATATGTTTCACCATGGAGTTATCTACCACCATGGATGGTGAAAAAAGCCTCATCAATCGCAGAGGTTATCAATGACAATCCAGCAAGCTCCAGAGTGTTGTGAGGTTCTGATTAACGGAAGAGCAATCTCTTCAGTATCTCCCTTTGAACGAGCACTGCACTATGGTGACGGGATCTTCGAAACCATCGCTCTTAAAGATGGAAAACTACAGTTTCTGCCAAAACACTTGCAAAGATTAAGACAAGGTGCAGAGAGACTAGGTATTGAATTCAAAGACGGCGAAAAATTAATAGCCGAGCTAAACACCATCACTCAAGGAAAGCGTAGAGGGGTTGTTAAAATTATTCTGACACGCGGAAATGGAGGGCGTGGCTATCAACCGCCTGAGAATTCTGATCCTACCCGTTTAGTTTATAGTTACCCATGGCCGACAAAATATGATGAGATAAAAGGTCTTAGAGTCATGTTTTGTAAAACAATGATTTCAAGGAATCCTGCATTAGCTGGAATCAAACACCTTAATCGGCTTGAGAATGTTCTGGCTCGATCAGAATGGAGTGATGAGTTTGATGAAGGCTTAATGTCTGATAGTGATGGTCATTGGATAGAAGGGACAATGAGCAATCTGTTTTGGGTGAATGGTGGTTCGATCTATACACCACAACTAGACGATTGTGGTGTTAATGGAATTATTCGTTCACAGGTGTTGGATATTGCATCAAATGTTGGCATTCAATGTAAAGGAGTCATCTGTGCTGATCGTTCTACACTGCTTAATGCTGATGAAGTGTTTATGACGAATGCTCTAATCGGCATCATGCCTGTTATAAAACTTGAAACCAAAGAATTCATGAATTGTGAAGTAACGAAAATGCTACGCGATCAACTCGTCCAAAGGATCGCAGATGAATAGATGGGTTAAGAAACTTGGGCTTATTTTTACAGTATCATCAGTTGCATTGATGATAACTTTATGGATATTAGTAAAACAGTTTGAAAACCAGACGATACTTCTAACAAGTGAGAATGAGAGCTTTACGATCAATAGTGGCTCTTCATTGTATCAGGTTGCTAATAAACTAAAACAGAAGGGTATTATCAGTAGTGCGCGGATGTTCGTTTGGATGACTCGCCTCGAAGGTTACGATGCTCACATTCAGGCAGGTGAGTATGAACTTAAGCGTGAGATGACACCCGTTACATTATTGGCACTCTTTGTTTCAGGTAAGGTAAAACAGTACTCGATAACACTGCTTGAAGGATGGACGTTCAAGGATGTTATTAATGCACTAAAACAAGCGACGAATCTTAGGCAGAGGCTTGAAGATTATTCTGCTGAAACAGTGATGAAAGCGATAGGTCATGAAGGCCTTAACCCAGAGGGTCGCTTCTTTCCTGATACCTATAACTTTCCAGCCGGAACAACTGATATCCAGTTCCTGAGCCGTGCCTTTGAGATGATGCAGCGAGTGCTAAATCAAGAGTGGGAACAACGTGTCGAAAAACTACCACTTAAGAGCCAGGATGAGGCGCTGATTCTTGCCTCGATTGTAGAGAAAGAGACGGGTCATCCTCAGGATAGGGACAAGATTGCCGGTGTGTTTATTCGAAGGTTAATCAAAGGAATGAGGTTACAGACCGACCCAACAGTGATTTACGGCCTGGGTGATAGCTTTGATGGAAACCTCAGACGCAGAGATCTTCAAAAAGATACCCCCTATAACACCTATACCCGCTTTGGTTTAACTCCGACACCAATAGCGATGCCCGGACGTGACTCGATACATGCCGTGCTCCATCCGGATGATTCAGATGCACTCTATTTTGTCGCAAAAGGAGATGGTCAATCACACTTCTCAGCAACGCTTGAAGAGCATAATGAGGCGGTGATTAAGTATCAGCTTAATGGTAAAAGAAAATCGTTTTCTTCTTACCGTTCTACACAATAGATATTAAAAACAGGACAAACAACACAACCATAACAATTGGAAAAAGTGCTGCTTTCCAATCACTGGCGCTCCCTTTGGGACTTTGTGTAATCATGACCTTTGCCCTTGGCCAGATCATAACGACCATAGCGCCAAGCAATAGAGCTGAACCGATTTTCATCCAATCCATATTTCTGTACCCCTTAAAGTATAAAAGCCCCTGACGGGGCTTTTAATTCAGGCCTGGTCACTTGCTAGTCGTTATTTGACAATGCGCCAAGAAGGTGAAGCAGATTAATAAAGATATTAAAGATGCTCAGATAGAGACTAACGGTCATGTGAAGATAGTTAGTTTCACCGCCATTAATCATGCGACTAGTATCAAAAAGAATAAACCCGCTCATCAGCACAATCACGATTGACGAAATGGCAAGTGATAGAGCCGGAATCTCAAAAAAGATATTACCAATCGCCGCAAAAAGGACAACCAGCATTCCTGTAAAGAGCGCACCGCCTAGGAAACTAAAGTCCTTACGAGTTGATAACGCATAGGCTGAAAGTCCAAGGAAAATAGCACCAGTACCACCCATAGCCGCCATCACAATCTGACCACCATTAGGAAGGCTTAGATACATGCTCAGGATTGGCCCTAAAGAGAAGCCCATCAGACCAGTAATCGCAAAAACAACGCCAAGACCAGCAGAAGAGTTGGCTGTTTTGGGTAATGCCAGCCATATCAAGAGAAACGCAACACCGATTGAAAGCAGATAGGTGATCGGAGGCATATTCATCGCAGTTGAAACACCTGCCATGATTGCACTGAAGATCAGTGTAAGAGAAAGCATAGAATAGGTATTTCTGATCAGTCGATTCGTGGCAAAAGCACGTTCGTTCGTCTGTAAAATTGATGTTTCCGACATTAGTTAAGCTCCACTAGCTGTTTATATATAACGATATGTAAGGATACTTTGAAAAGAAACAAGATCAAGCTGGAATTATTTGATCAACTTGGTTATGATTGCGCCCGCATTAGACAAAGCACCTATACAATACACGGTGTGACTGGAGAATGTCGAAAAAGTTCCTAATGGAACGATTTGGGACAGCGAAGCTGGCCCGGAGGGCGAGTACAGGATGTACGGAGCAAAGCGGTGGTTCCACCGCGTGGTTTAACAAAACCACAACTTTAAGGATTAAGTACAATTTGTTTTATTGGAGAGGTGGCTGAGTGGTCGAAAGCGGTGGTCTTGAAAACCATTGTACGGCGACGTACCCAGGGTTCGAATCCCTGCCTCTCCGCCATACAAAAAAAATGGGGTTCCAATCGGAACCCCATTTTTGTATCTATCCTATTTTAACAATTCCACCAACCTTAGCCGCCCCTGTTTTTGGTTAGTAAACGGTCTAGGTGATTTGCAAACGCCTGTCGGTCACTTTGGTTAAGTGGTGCAGGGCCGCCTAATGTTTCGACGCCACTGGCGCGCATGGTATCCATAAAGTCGCGCATATTAAGACGTTGACGGATAGTTTCGGTAGAGTAGAGTTCCCCGCGGGGGTTAAGTGCTTGCCCACCATTGTCGATAACCTCTGACGCTAACGGAATATCTGCGGTGATCACAAGATCGCCCGGTTCAACTCGCTTTACAATTTCGTTATCAGCAACATCAAACCCTGATGCAACCTGTATCGAGCGAATAAAGGGGGATTTTGGTGTTCGCAGGTATTGATTTGCGACCAGTATCACCTCTGTTTTTGTGCGCTCTGCTGCTCGATAGAGGATCTCTTTAATCACCACCGGACAAGCGTCAGCATCAACCAAAATCTTCATATTAATCCCATATTTAATAATTATCGGAATAGTAGCGTCGATGAAGAAAAAAATCCTCTTATCAGGGTTTTTTATTCTGATAAGCTGGCGTTACTATTAGAGATTCTAAAAAATGATTAGAGATAGGTAACAAATGGCTCTTGAACCCTTGAAGCTTGTAAATCAAATTTTGTTGGGTGTGACTAATGGCATGGCGCGCATACCTGACTATATCCGTGATAATCGCAAAAAAGCGCTGCTTTCACTGATACTTTTAACCTTGTTCTTCGGCGCTGGAATCCCAAAGATAAAGCTGGATATGAGTATGGAGGCCTTCTTTAGAGAGGGTGATCCGACTTTGCATGATTTTAATGTCTTCAAATATCTCTTTGGTAGTGATCAGTTTTTAATGCTGATGTTTAAGCCTGCTGATGGTGACGTGTTCAGTGCTGAGTCACTTAATAATCTTAAAGCTCTGGAAGATGAGCTTAATGAGAAGCGACTTGGGGCTGATACACCTCTTAATCGGATTACCCGCGTCCGTAGTATCTACTCTTCTGATTTTCTTGAAGCAACTGATGAAGCGCTGATTAACCGGAAATTTATTGGTGAAGAGCGATTGCCTTTGAATCAGGCCGAGAGTGATGCATTACGCCAACTGGCGATGAAACAGAAGGATTACCCCGGACAGCTCTTCTCACGTGATAGTGAGCTTGGGATATTAATGATCCAGACCGACTACACCTCTCGACTTAAAGAGAGTGCTGAGGCATCAGTTGAAAAAATGCCAACAGAGATACCTGTCGATGACATGAGTGGCTTTGGCGGGTTTGATGAGAGTGAAGCTCCGGCAAAACCAACAGGGTTATTACTCGCACCAGATCAACTGCCAGAATATGAACGGGTTGATATGAAAGAGTACAGCCTTTTTATGGATGAGTTTAATAAAGTGCTTGCCAATCACGACTGGAAACACCAGCTCTCGGGTGAAGATGGCTCAGTCACCTATCTTGCGGTGGGTAATCCATGGATGATGGATCTGTTTAATCGGGTGATTATGAAAGAGATGGCCATGTTCTCAATGATCTCGATGATTCTAATTGTTATTGTGCTCTATTTTACCATCGGCACTATTGCCGGTACTTTGTGGCCAACTGTCCTGGTTGCTATCGGAATTGTCTGGACATTAGGTATTGTTGGTTGGTCTGGTGTGCCGGTGAATATGATGATCAATATCACCGTGTTTCTAATCCTTACGGTAGGGGTTGCGGCGTCGATTCATATTCTCTCAGTTTTTAAGCAGATGAGAGAAAAAGGGATGGAGGAGCATGAGGCGCTAACTGAGACACTACGAAAAACCGGACTGCCGATCATGCTCGCCGCGTTAACAACGATTGCGGGCATGTTATCAATGACGGTGATCCCGATAGCACCAATCAAAGCTTTTGCCATGTTTGCTTCCATTGGCGTGTTTGTCACTTTCTGGCTTACGGTGATCTATCTGCCAACATTAATGGAGTTCTGGTCTCCAGTGCATCGTCATAAGGGCGGGGAGATTAAGCTTAAACGAACAGATGTTTGGCTACAGCGCTTTTTGGAATGCGTTTACGATTGTGGTCGTGATTATCCAAAACGGATTATTGCTATCTTTGTTGTGATTACTGCGATTGCAATGATGGGTATTCCTAAGGTCTTTATTGATACCAATATCGTTACGTTAATAAAGCCGGGTGTCGGTGTTCAAGAGGCGATTGGTGCGATTGATAAGTATTTTGGGGGTAGCTCTACTGCTGAGGTGTTGATCGATAGCGGGCGACCAGATGGCATAAAGGATCCAAAAACACTTCATGCAATGGATCGATTCCAACAACACGTCTTAAATGCTCGTTCTGAATTAGTGGCACGGATAGACTCTATTGTTAAGTTGACCAAAGAGTCATATAAAAATATGACTGACGGAAGAGAGGATAACTACATCATCCCCGATGATCCCGATGTGTTATCTCAAACGCTGTTCAGCTTTGAGTCGGCTGACCCATCTACCCGCAAGCTGTTTGTTGATGATGAGTGGCAGGTGGCTCGTGTCACAGTACAGGTTGAGACACGGGGATCAACCGAGTATGAAGAGTTTAATCACCAGTTAAATCAGTGGTTGGATGAGTACTTTGCTGAGGTCAAACAGTCGAATCCTAATTTCAAAACTGGGATTACTGGAAGTATTCCATTAATGATGGAGATGACGGCCTTTATCTCAAAAGCACAAATCAACTCATATATTCTGGTGATAGCGGTTATTGCAGGGCTGCTGCTGATAATTTTTGGATCATTGCGTTTTGGTCTGTTAGCGATGATCCCTAATGTATTGCCGATCATGATGATTATGGGGATCACTGGATGGCTTGGTATACCACTGGATACAGATACCTTATTAGTTATGCCACTAGCAATCGGTATTGCGGTGGATGATTCCATTCACTTCCTGACCCATTACCGAACCGAGTTGTTAAAAGGTCGAAGTTCAGATGAAGCCATTCACTCGGCGATGACCCATGTGGGGCAGGCGATGTTCTACACATCAATCGTACTCTCAATCGGATTCCTAGTATTCGTATTGTCGATCCATGAGGGGATGACGAATTTTGGCATTCTCTCATCAATTGCAATGTTTTCGGCGTTGATGGCAGATATCTTCTTATTACCTGCGATGATCAATGTCTTCAAACCCTTTGAAAATCAAAAACACATAACACCAGCGGAGAGTGCAGCATGAAGCGATCACTATTTCTAAAAGTTCTGTTTATTTCGCTCTCAATTCTTTCACTTAATGTTAATGCACAGATGAGTGCACGAGATGTCGTACAGAAGATGCTGGATATCGACGATGGGATGTCACAATATAGTCAATCAGTATTAATGAGTTGTGCTTTTTCAGTTGTAAAAGGTCAACGTAAATGCAGGGCAAAGCCACGCACTAAGGTTTCTGAGTCCTTAAGAAAGGATGTTGGAAAATCACTTGAAGATACCATTAATCTAAACCTCATCTTAAAACCCTCCAGTGAAAAGGGTATGGCCTTCTTACAAAAGGATTACGATGATGAGAGCAAGGATTCTGAGCAGTGGATGTATATGCCTGCATTAAAGAAACTCAAGCGGATTGTCTCTGAAACCGATGATGGCCCGAAAACCGGAACCCTGTTTGGATCTGAGATAGCGTATGAGGATATTGAAAAACGTCATATTAATGATTCCACATACGAAATGATTGATGCCAATGCCAGCTATGGCGAGCATCAGACATGGCAGATCAAATCGACTCCGACAGCAAGTTATGCCCCTAAAACCTCTTATAGCTATTCAATTATGTGGGTGGATAAGGGTAATTACCTGCCACATCGTGTCGATCTCTATAATCGACAGAATAATCTGGCTAAAACAATCTTTCAGCAACGAATGGAGAAGGTTGATGGTATTTGGGTCTCAAAACAGATGATGATCATCAACCATAGTAATCAACGAATGAGTATGATGCAGATCAAAAAGATAGCCATCAATATTGATGTGGATGATGACCTGCTTGGCATCCGTGCACTGGATGATAGTAACTATCGCGAATCAAAAATGAAGTCGATCAGGTCAAAGGCAAAATAAACCATTCCTATGTTTTGTATCAATAGTCACTGTGGCCGGATTTTATTAGTCGTTATATTTCTGTTGTGGCTCAATAGTGTTTTCGCGGACGATGCGTTAATCGACACCCCCGATGCGGATGATTTTGCAAGTGGATTTTTAGTCGATGAATCGTTGAATGAAGAGAGTCAGATCCAACAACCGACAACTACTTCTACACTGCCAGTTCGCGTTAAGCTTTCATTAGACCTAGCCAGACAGACAGGAAATCCTAAGCGATGGGTTAGGGCTGGACTTAGCAGTCAATTTATTCTCGATTGGCAGACATCTGTTGGAACCATTTATGGTGAATCAACCGTGCTCTACAACAACGCTTATCAAATGGAAGATGATCCACAATCAATTATTGATAACTATAGCCATGAGACAGAGCTTCGAGAGCTCTACTGGCAAAAGGCATTTGGTGACTATAGCCTCTCTGTTGGTCGAAAAATGGTGGTATGGGGCAAGGCAGATCTCTTACCTGTTGCTGACCCAATCACTCCGGTTGATCAAAGTGCCGCACTGTTTGCGAAGCCTGAAGAGATCCGATTGGGTCAGGATTTGATACAGTTTGATTATTATCTGAAGAATAGTCAGCTCAATTTTGTGTTAATTCCAAAAGCAAGGTTTAATCGTCAGGTTGATATCGGTCATCCGTATGCGACTTCGATGGGTCTATCTACCGATAACGTAAGTGATAATAATCTTGAATATGGAATGCGTTGGAACTTTAATTTCAAAAGGTCAGAAGCTGCAATTATTGCAGGAATGTTTTCAAATCGTGATCCGCTTTATGACGGATCAGAAGAGACCTATATGGTTGCTCCTCTGATCGCGCTAACCTACAACCGCGCTATCGATCCAATACTGTTTAAAACCGAGTTTGCCTATATGCCTAATCAGCCGGGGCAAGAGATAGCCATGGTTGGCTTCACTCCGATTCCATATATTGCGAAAAAGGATCGCTATCGACTGATGGTGGGTATGGATTATCAAACACAAAACTATGGATCAATTGTCGCTGAGGGCTATGTCGAATTTCCTCTTTATGACAGCTCCGGTAGTAATAGCGGTGATAATTTAGGGCTAATGTCGTTTATGTGGAGTGATAGTTACTTAAGGGATGACCTTACATTGTCAGCCGTGTTTATGACCTATAAAAAGCTCGAAAACAACCTACTTCGATTAGGGGCTAGTTATCAAATCAACGATAACTGGAAGGCTTTATTACAATACAGTTTGCTGGAAGCAGATAATAGTGATCCAACATTTGCATCGAAGGAGAATGATGACCGGTTTGATCTTAACCTTGAATATAGCTTTGCATTATAAGTGATTTATTTGAGGCACGGATTTGAGCGTTAGCTCTTCCGTAGGTGAGCAAACCAGATCATTCAAATACACTCACCTTTTTCCCTTCATATTATTGAGTGAAATGCCATTAGAAAGGTGTGGCATTTCACGCACAAATAGTGATGACAGTTAATTTATTTCAATAAAAACAATGGGATAGAACTTGGCACGTTCCATGCTCTATATGGTTTTGTTTATTATTAACAAACTATAAAGAGAAATATGAAGACTTTAAAAGCTCACCTGATTATCCCGACCACTTTAGCGACGCTATCACTAATCCAAAGTTCTCCATTGTTTGCCCAGAATCTGGGGCTGATTGAGGTTGAGTCAACCACTATCGATGACCGTTTTAAAAATAAGCGCTCTGAACCATCTAATATTGGTGTTATTAGTGGGAAGGAAGTTGATGACGCACACACACAGAATGTGCAAGAGATGCTTCAAGGCATCCCAGGAATTACCACTGAGTTACAAAGTGGTGATTCCTTAAAAATCCATATTCGCGGTATTGAAAATCAACGCTACATGGGTGAGAAGCCTGGGGTGGCAGTGGTTATTGATGGTGTTCCAGTCTTTGAGCGAACAGGTCGTGTAAATCTCGACATGGACAATATTGAGTCGATTAAAGTTGTTAAAGGTGGGGCGTCTTACTTATTTGGTGATGATGCCTTATCAGGTGCAGTGATTATTACAACCAAACGTGGCGCAAATAATCAAGGCTATGCGGTAGCCGCTGAGACAGGAAGCCATAACTACCAAAAGGGGCTCGTTCGAGCTGGCTTTGGTAGCGATAATGCAAATGGACATGTACAAGTTTCAAGAAGAGAGACAGACGGCTATTATGATGATTCTGGATCTAAAGCCGATTATCTCAACGGAAAATTTCAGTACTACGTTGATGATAGTAGTGATTTAACTTTTGGTCTTGAACAAGCTGATCGTATGAAAAATAGTCATGGATCTGTTAAGGGCGTGACTGCTGCAACTAATGACCCAAAAAGTACTGATGTCAATAGCTATAATGACTATGCCAACCACTACAGAGTAGATTTGGCTAAATACTTTCTCACCTACTCAAGAGATGTTAACGAAACTGATAATCTAATGGTTAATCTATACAGTTTTGGTGACAATACTAGGTTTGACTCCAACCCAACATCAGCAGATCCACGGAAATATAGCTACAACAATGATTATAAACAGATCCAAAATGGTCTAAAGACAGAGTATCGATCATCAGGAGAAAAATTTGCGTGGATGGCTGCGGCAGATCTTCGTGATAACAGTTATGAGAATAATGTTTCAGCACTCGTCGATCTATATGATAGACGTGGAACCTTAACCGATAATGCCGGGGATAAATTATCAGATGATGCGACAGGAGAGTCAGTTCAGGCACTATATGGTGAAGTCAAGTTTCAGCTAAGTGATCCGTTGGTTATTACTATCAATGCCCGTGTCGATAAAATAAAATATGACTACACATCTAATTTAAGTTCTTTGGATTTGGGTAAATCTTTTAATGTGAACTCATGGCGTTTGGGTGGAAACTACGCTATGTCTTCTACAGTAGATATATATACCAATATTTCAACAGGATTCAGGGCACCATCAGTTAGTCAGCTTTTCTCTGGCGATATATCTCCAACTGGTACAACCGATAGTAATCCAGACCTGACACCAGAACATGCAATTAATCAAGAAGTAGGGCTAAGAACCCAGACTGAAATTTTTGGTGATGAGTCTGAAGTCGATGTGGCGATATTCCAGATTGAACGTGATGACTACATTATGAGCTCTTCAGGACAGTATGGCGATAACGATGGTACTGGAAACGATAAGTACGACAATATTGGTGGTATACAAAACCGTGGTCTAGAACTGGCAATAGATAGTGAAGTCTCAACATCCTTATCATGGAGTCTTGCTTACACATACCTAGATGCAAAATTTACTAAGTACGACAATTTTAATTTGGGACTCGGTAATCCTTATGCGCGGACGACGTTAACTGACTGCGCAACAATGACTGATCCAACTAGTCAAAACTGTGTCATCCACTATAACAACACAGGCAACGTGGTGCCCAGGACATCTAAGCATACTGTTAATCTGGTGATGAGATATTTGCCATCATCTAACTGGACTTTAACTGGTGAAGTAAATAGTAAATCATCCTACTATGCCGATGAGATAAACCTTCTCAAGATGGATGGTTACAGCACCTTAAATTTGCTTGCTAACTATGATAGAAAAATCGGTAATAATCTATGGTCATTCTTTGTTCGTATTGACAACGTGTTTGATGAACAACATTACAATACAGCACGAGCAACTGGGGATGCCAAAACTGTAGATAGCGATAATGATGGTATTTATGACACTTATGATGGTGTGTTTAACGAAGAAGACCTATCCATCGTTGTAAACCAAGGTCGTACATACACTGCTGGACTTACCGTTAATTTCTAACTGGCAGGTGTAATGATTACTGATAACCCAATAACTAAAGTATTACTAGCAGATAGCTCAATGAGCTATCACGCTGGATATGTGCAGGGATCGCACCTGTTGGGTGAAGGGCTTGAGAGTGCTCACTAATGAATGCTTACTACTTCGAAAATGATTTTCCGAGTATGCCGCAACACCGCTCTATTGTGACTACGGTGCTTTTGTCAATTATGTTTCATGCGGCTGTTTTTTATCAGTTCCAAGACTATGAAGCATCAAAGTGGGATGAAAACATCAAAGAGGCAACAAATACCACACCAGTAAAAATGACCATTGCAGCCGTAAAGCCAAAACCTCAGCCACCTAAAAAAGAAGTATTACCAAAACCAGTAAAAAAGAAGCCGCCGATCAAAAAAGAGGTTGTAAAGCCAGAAGAGATTGTCGAACCAGAGCCGGAGATTGAAGAGGAGATCATCGAAGAGCTGGATATTCCAGAAGAGGTTGTGGAGGAAGAGCCCGAAGTAGAGCAACAGGAGGTTCTTGCTCAAGTTGAACAGTCTGATGCCCAAACAGAGGCAACCACTAATGATTATATTTCGCTGATACAGCAATTGATTGAGTCAAAGAAAGTGTATCCACGCGCAGCTCGTCGGCGCAGAATAGAGGGTGAGGTTGATGTCAGCTTTATTCTTAATCTTGATGGAACGGTTGCACAGGTTCGTAGCCAAGGTGATAAAAAGGTACTCAATAGTGCAGCAGTCAATGCAGTAAAGGCAGTATCGCCATTACCTGCACCCCCGGAAATGATAGCAAAACCATTAGAGCTTTCATTTACAATGGTTTTTAAATTAATTTAAAAGAGCCCCCAATGAAAAAAAATACCATAGTTACCGCGTTATCGACCTTGTTACTGACGATGATATTGACAACCAGCATTAGTGCGAGGGAGCTTGTCTATAATGCGACAGGTTTGATCACCGACGGGATCGGTGCAGATTTTACTTTGAAAGGGCCTAACGGAAATCCGGTAACGCTGAGCGATTATCAGGGAAAGATTGTCATGCTCTATTTTGGTTACACCTCCTGTCCCGATATCTGCCCGACCAGCCTCTCAATTATGCAAAGAACAATGAAGGCCCTGGGAGAGGATGCCAAAGAGGTACAAGGGATCTTTGTTACCGTTGACCCCTCAAGGGATGGTGGCGAGAAACTGCAAACATTTGTTAAATATTTTCATCCCACATTTATCGGGGTTGAGGGAAGTGACGAAGAGATCAAAAAGAGCGCCAAACCGTGGAATGTGGCGTATAAGGTGGAGGCTTCTGAATCTGAAGCGGGTTATCTGATCTCCCATAGCGATTATATCTATGTGCTAGATCGTCAAGGTGAATTAGCTGCGTTATTTAACTCCACAAGTCGCTCAGATGATATGACCACAGCAATTCAAAAACTCATAAAAGAGGAACCTCCCTCATTCCTGAAAAGGATATTTGGCCTTTAAGAGACTTCAAACCTGACCCAAAAAGATGCTATCTTGAACATAATGCCATCAACAAGGAATATCGCATTATGGGTAAACAGAAAAAGCTAAAACATGAGGCCGAGCTACTCAAGATAGCGATTGAAGAGGGTGTGGCGTATGCTGAAAAACGTGGTGTTGCCAAGTTTGAAGCAACTGATTCACACAATTTGAAGATCGAGTATATCTATAAACTTCTGGTTCACGATAAATTGATACAGCCGCTGGCTAAAGATCAAATCTCACTTGCTGGCTACAAGCATAAACTTGCATTGTGGATACAGAAAAAACTACCTGATGATCACCCTTTTAAAGTCTGACCGCTCCATCTTGGTTTAATTAAGTTTTCAGAAGTTGCCATGCTAAAGCCATATCGTTAACTATCAGGAGAGAAGAATGCATTATACGCAAAAGGGTATTCTTGCAGATGTACCGCAAATAGCTCGTTACATCACGCTTGATCTTAAGAATGGAGTGGCCGCAACAGATGCCATTAAACATGTTGCACAATCGGTTGACTGTGATGTGATGGTTGTTGGATTTGGTTCTGCTCTGATTCAAGGTGCTGGCTCTTCTATTGATGGTTTACGAGCCTTCCCGGTGCAATATGCCTCGGCGGTCAATGTACCCTCAACTCAAGCCGACCTTTGGCTGTGGATTCACGGTGACGACCGTGGCGATCTGGTGCACCAGACGCGTGAAATTGTTTCAGCAATTGACGACACATTTGAGGTGCGCCAAATCGTGGATGCGTTTCAATATCGTGATAGTCGGGATCTGACCGGATATGAAGATGGCACTGAAAATCCAAAGGGTGATGAGGCGATTGCAGCAGGAATCGTTCAGGGTAAAGGTGCTGGCATCGATGGCTCAAGTTTTGTAGCGGTACAGCAATGGATACATGACCTTGATTACTTTAAATCGCTTCCTCAGCAAGCACAGGACAATATTATTGGCAGACGGCTAAGTGATAATGAGGAGTTCGATGAAGCGCCGGAGAGTGCACATGTCAAGCGAACAGCTCAAGAGAGTTATAGTCCAGAGGCCTTTATCCTGCGTCGCTCTATGCCGTGGAGTGATGCAACCCATGCTGGTCTGATGTTTGTCGCTTTTGGTCACTCATTTGATGCTTATGAGGCAATTCTTAATCGCATGACCGGTGGAGAAGATGGAATAATTGATGCAATGTTTCGCTTCACTCGCCCTGTGACGGGGAGCTTTTTCTGGTGTCCACCTGTGAAGGGAGGTCAACTGGATCTAAGCGCGGTCAATCTCTAAAAAAATGCAGTACCATTGGTGATACTGCATTTTTAAAGATGGATTGGATTATCCGACAAACTTACCACTCTTAAGACGCTGAGCTTCCATCAGCTCTAACTCGCGTGAGCCAGATATCACCACATCATGATCTGGTACAAAATCAAGATCCGGGTCAAGACGCTCATAAGGAACCGCGTTAAGGATCACCTTCATGGCATTCAATCTCGCCAAGTGCTTATCATTAGAGCGAATAATGGTCCAAGGTGCATGGGTTGTGTTGGTGCGCTTGAGCATTTGATATTTTTGATTGGTGAAATCGTCCCACCGATCCTGCGCCTGAACGTCGATCTCCGACAACTTCCACTGACGTAGTTGGTCTGTTTTGCGGCGCTCAAACCGCCGAGCCTGTTCGGCCTTGGTGACCGAGAAGTAGAGCTTAATCAGTATAGTTCCCTGACGAACAATATCCTTTTCAAAACCGGTGACACCGATCATGAAATTCTCAAACTCATCAGGAGTACAAAAACCGAACACCGGTTCGACCATCGCACGGTTATACCAACTACGGTCAAATAGGACGCTTTCACCACCACGAGGAAACTGAGCCACATACTTTTGGAAAAACCATTGTGTTTTTTGCTCTTCGGTAGGTTTACCTAAAGCAACGATACGGTAGTGTTTTTCGTTCATGTAGCGGGTAACACGTCGGATAGTGCCGCCTTTTCCTGCCGCATCACGTCCCTCAAAGAGAATGATTAGTTTCTTGCGCGTTGCTTCGAGATACTGCTGCATCTTAATGATTTCTGCCTGGTAGGGTTTTAACTCCTCTTCACGAATATACTTGCGAACGGCTTTGCTTTTACCTTTTTTAAGCTTTTCGATGTTTTGGCGGAGCTCAAGATTCTCTTTAAGGATATCCTCGATTGGACGTGCCTCGGTAGAGAGGGACTCGAATTTAGTATTAGCGTCGTTGTTCATGACTCTTTCCTGTGCTTCTTTTTAATCGTTATAAATATTAGGAGTGAAGATTTCCAAGTGGTTGGATAGCTGCATATCAGCATATTGACTATCACTCATATACTAGACCCATTTCATCAATTTTTCTTCGTCTTTTTGGGTAGAAACCGAATATCAAAGAGATTTTTTTGGAATCGAGATAAAGCGCTATCAGAACATCTCGTCAACTGCTTAATCACCTAATATTAGCGTGGTATTGGGTCATTCCTGAATGTCGTAACGACGTGGCGACCATAAATATGCGTAAGAAAAAACGGGTTTCTTCTTATCATTTGCGGCGTTGATGCTTCGAAATCTCATCAGAGATGGCTAGGGTCTGTTGATCTTTCATATTCACCACTGTTGCTGCGCCAAAATGCGTCAATGACCAACGGAAATGCCCTTGGGTGCAAGGCACGAAGAGCGATATTTGGTTGCTCCAAATGAGCGATAAGTAACACAGGGTGACGCATTTTGGGGCGCAACCCAAAGGGACGGGACGATTTTTCCGCCCAATGGCGTTATCAGTCGTTTATTTGGAATAACCAAATTACATTCCTTCTGCCTTATTGGACGATAAAATCGTCTCCGGCAGTGTCGAAGATGAAAGATCAACAGACCCTAAACATTATAGTTATCTACATTACTCCAGTTGAAAAGGGTAGAATAGCGACCATTTTTACAGCTTCAACTTGATAGTCTGTTACTGATATCACCTAACCGAGATTTTTGTTTATGGATTTTTTACCGATTTTTATGAATGTAAACCAGCGTCGCGCCATTGTTGTCGGCGGTGGTGAGATCGCAGCTCGCAAGGCTGCGCTATTAGCTGAGGCTGGAGCAAACATTACCGTCGTCAGCCCTGAACTATCTTCAGCAATGAAGCAGAAGGTTGATGCAGGTGAAGTGGAATATATTGCAAGCAGCTATAAGAGCGAACACTTGGACAATGCTGTGCTCGTCATTGCTGCAACCGATGATAGTCAAGTGAACAAAACCGTCTCAAACGATGCTCAATCGCGCTCTATACCAGTGAATGTGGTTGATGCGCCTGAATTGTGCTCATTTATTATGCCGTCGATCATTGATCGTTCACCAGTTCAAATCGCCGTTTCAACAGGTGGTGCCTCACCGGTTTTGGCGAGATTACTTCGAGCACGCCTCGAAACCGCAATTCCTGCTGCCTATGGTCGTTTGGCATCAATGGTTGATCAATTCCGTGAAAAGGTAAAAGCGCGGTTTCAGGATGTTAATGCCCGTCGCAATTTCTGGGAGGGGGTTATTCAGGGCGATATTGCAGAGCTGGTATTTGCCGGAAAAGATGCACAAGCCGAAAAAGAGCTTGAACAGGCGATTGCCGATGGCGGAGACCAGAATGTTGGCGAGGTCTATCTGGTTGGTGGAGGCCCTGGGGATCCGGATCTATTAACATTTCGCGCCTTACGGTTAATGCAACAGGCTGATGTGATTGTGCATGATCGTCTCATCTCTAAAGAGGTGCTCAATCTTTGTCGTCGTGACGCGGATCGTGTCTATGTAGGTAAAGAGCGCGATAACCATTCGGTGCCACAGGATCAGATTAATCAACTATTAGTCGACTTAGCCAAAGAGGGTAAACGTGTCTGCCGTCTTAAGGGTGGGGATCCTTTTGTATTTGGCCGTGGTGGTGAAGAGATCGAAACGCTCTCTGCAAATGGGGTTAATTTTCAGGTCGTTCCTGGGATCACAGCCGCATTGGGTTCTTCAGCCTATGCTGGTGTGCCGTTAACTCACCGTGACTATTCTCAGTCAGTGGTGTTTGTGACCGGACATCTTAAAGATGGCTCAATGAATCTCAACTGGAAGGGATTGGCACAACCGAAACAGACCATCGTTTTCTATATGGGACTCAAAGGATTGTCAGTGATCTGTGAAAAGTTGATTGAACATGGCCTGCCATCGGACATGCCGATTGCATTAGTGCAACAGGCAACCACACCCCGTCAGCGCTACTTTACCGGGACATTAGCAACTATGCCTGAACTGATAGCAAATGAAGAGATAAAGCCGCCAACAATGATTATTGTGGGCGAGGTTGTGAACCTGCATGATCAATTAAACTGGTTCCGATCTGAGGCGATGATCGCAAGGGGTGAAGAGTAAGCCTAAGCAGATACAGATGTGGATTATGCAGCAGGGCGCTTTTGATCATCCCTAATACGTGTCGCCAGAACCTCGTCAGCATCGTCGATATCGACCGCTTCACCATTGATATTATTCAGAGGTTGCTCGTAGTCATTCCAGCCGCGGACACCGGTTTTAAGTGATGCGAGCTTTTTATATCCCATGCGTTTCATGGTGTAGGCCGCCAGAACACTGCGATTGCCAGAGCGACAGATTACGATGATTTCACGGTTGCGAGCCTGAGCAAGTTCAGGAACCGTCTCTTCATAATCCCACTCACAGGCAGTCTCAAGAATGCCTCTGGGGACATTGATCGAGCCTGGAATATGGAGCTGTTCAAATTCGTAAGGTTCACGGACATCCAGAAGCAGAATGTCGTCGTTAGCGGCGATCTTCTCTTCAAGATCCCATGGAAAGACCTCTTCGATTTCAGGAAGGCATTCGGCGATTAGGTCTGTAAAGTGTTTCATTGAGTGTGTAACCTGTATTAGATATCGTTAATACTAAATAATTGTGCAATATTACTGGTTTTCAACCAATGACTCAAAGCTGTGTTGTCGTAAAATCAAGGTAAATCTATGAGTATCGAAAAAACGATTCCGATCGAGCAGATCACAATCGGTTCAGAACCTAAAGAGAACATGGAGGAGAGCGGCTGTGAAAAGCGCGAGCCTTATGTATTGATGGTGCTTGGCGATAGTATGGAGCCGGAGTTCATGAATGAAGAGATTATTGTCATTGAACCAGATCTACCCCCCAAGAATGGCTCTTACGTCATCGCCCATCACAATGATGAATATACCCTGCGCCAGCTATTAATTAAGGATCAGCAGTGGATCATTCATGCGCTGAACCCAAACTATCCTGATCAAGTACTATCCGGGCCGGAAGCTGTTCACGGCGTGATCACACAAAAGAAGAGTCCAGGCGGACGTAAGAATCGTAAAAATTACGAATACTAAACCATGTCAGAAATACCGGAGAAGGGTGGAACCTATCTGCTCGTTATGAGATCTGAGCGCGAGGGGATTGCCCGAATCGGAAACAAGTTGGGGACACTTCATTACCAGAGAGGGTATTACTACTACATCGGGAGTGCCTTTGGTTCAGGGGGAGTTGGTCGACGCACTGCTCACCATCGACAGTTTTCAAAGCGCCCTCATTGGCATATTGATTATCTTCGTCATCACCTGCTGATTGTTGAGATATGGTATAGCCTCGATCCTGAACATCGAGAACATCTTTGGGCAGAATGCCTCGCCGGTTTTAGAGGTGTGTCGATACCGCTTAAAGGATTTGGATCCTCAGATTGTAGTTGTGAAACACATCTGTTTTATTCAAAACAGAAAAGAAGTTTCAATCGCTTTAGAAGAGATGTACGCAGTCGCGTTACTGCACATAAACCTTTTTATCACTTTATTAATGCGTGAGGATAACTAATCTATTTCCAATACGGTTGAATTAGTGTGCTTTATAGATTCTGCCATTCAATGTTGGAGCGGTGAATGGTGGTAAGGATAAAGACCATGTAACCAGTACTAAACAGACTCTGTTCTCATTTTCTTCATAAAACCAGTACCTTTTGTTGTTGAGGATTATCTGATTCCAATTACTGGTTTAATTGATGATGCAAAACCTGAACGTACCCTTGCACAGATATAGTTCAATATCTGTTTAACAAAAGCCCCTTCCATATTATTAGTCATTGCAATCATAACAATGGGTTGTTCCTGATTTTTGTAATAATTAATCACTTACGTATTGAGTTCTTTTTCAATGAACGATGGTTATAACCCTATACACACTATCAGACATTAATCGATTGGATTAAATACAAGTCACGACAAAGGATATGTGAAAAAACACTGGACTTTAAAAAAGAGGGTGTCATCAGCGTTTTAGATCCTATACTTTTTACAATAACATCATTGATTTAAATCATCATAACCAGAGAAAAAGAGATGAAATATAGCTTTGGACAGGTTTTGGAAAAGCGATTAGGTCTGGAGTTTTCTCAGTTCCGTACATTAATGATTGCACTGATACTGATACTTATTGGTGCCTATAGTGCTGTATACATTATTGAACATCAAACCAGATCCAAGATTGAAGATTCCCTCAAATCAGTATTGGAGGGGGCTGACAGGGCACTGTTAATTTGGTCAAAGGATCACAAGCTCAATGCCTTATCTCTCGCTAACACTGACCAGGTTAAATCCTATACAAAGAAGCTCCTTCAGATTAAAAGAGACAAAGAGGCATTAATTGCCTCAGAACCAATGGCAGAGCTGAGAAAGTTCTTTAAAAACTTTCTCCAAAGTGGCCAGTACCGTGGGTTCTTTATTATTGATGCCAACAATCTCAATATTGCATCATCAAGAGATTCGAATGTGGCAATAACCAATCTGCTTATTGAGCAGCCAGACATCCTTAAGCGGTTATGGGCAGGAGAGGCAGTAGTCAGTCGTATACAGCACTCTGATGTGCCATTGAATGATGAACATCCTATTCAACAAAAGAATGCGGAAGAGACGGCTTTTGTGGGTGCGCCAATCACAAACAGGGATGGAGAGGTTATTGCGTTGCTTACATTGCGCTTTGATCCACAAAAAAGTCTGTTCAATCTGCTTAGTCAGGCAAGAGTAGGGAAAACTGGTGAAACCTATGCCTTCGATTATAGAGGATTAATGCTGACCAATAGTCGTTTTGAGCAGGAGTTGATTGAATATGGCCTGCTGACAGACAGCATGACAAGTGCACTTCATGTAGAGATTCGGGATCCTGGCATCAATCTGAAAGAGAATAAATATAAACCAACACCCAGAAAGCTTCCTATGACTAAGATGGCAAAAAGTGCCACTAATGGTATCAATGGTTCTGATATGGACGGTTACAGGGACTATCGAGGGGTTGATGTTGTTGGAGTATGGCTGTGGGATGAAGAGCTGGCGATGGGTATTACCACGGAGCAGGATAAGGATGAAGCGTACGGCATCTTCAATTTAGTGCGTTTGTTTATCTATGTTGGGGCAGTCGTTGCTGCAACCTTGATGATAGGTCTTACCTATGTCTTTGGTTTGGGGCGACGTAATGTACGTGAGGCACAAGCCCGCCTTAAGGCAATTGTTGATACTGCAGTTGATGGAATTGTGGTTATTAATCAAAACGGCGTGATTGAGAGCGCCAATCCTGCAGTTGAAGAGCTGTTTGGCTACCCCTCTTCAGTAATGATTAACAGCAACGTCTCTATGCTGATGCCAGAGCCATACCATCATGAACATGATGGTTATATCAAAAACTATCTCAACACCGGTGAAGCTAAAATCATAGGCATCGGACGTGAAGTGGCTGCAAAAAAGGCTGATGGCACTATCATTCCAGTCGAACTGAGTATTACCCGATTAGCACTGGATTCCGGACTTCACTTTGCTGGAATTATAAGGGATATCAGGCAGCGTAAGGAGTTTGAGCAAAAGCTTGTTGAAGAAAAACAATTCACACGCCTGGTGGTGGATTCATTACCTGGTCATATCACAGTATTGAATCACAAAGGTGTCATTGTATTTGTCAATGATACCTGGAAAAAGTTTGCCGATGAGAACGGCTTTAATCTTAAAAACTATGGAATTGGTACAAACTATGTGGATGTCACTCGGCAATCACATGGAGCTTTTGCAGAAGAGGCGCTGGAAGTCAGTGAACATCTAAGCAATATGTTACTGGGTAAAACCGATAGCTTTTCTATTGAGTATCCCTGTCACTCCCCGGATAGAAGTCGGTATTTTCAAATGCGCGCCTCGCGGTTTATCCAAAATGGCAAACAGGCCATTGTTATCACGCATCTGGATATTACTGAGCGAGTGCTTGCAGAAGAGGCCATCATAAAAGAGAAAGAGGCCACTGAAACCGCAAACAGTGTGTTGTCATTGACTCAGACTGCTCTTGAACGTACCCAAATAGCGGAGTTATGGGTCAGAACCAGAGATTTAAAGGTGATAAAGGCCAGTGATGAGGCATGTCGTCATCTGGGTTACACACGGGAAGAGCTGTTAACCATGACCTCACCACAGTTTGCTCCTGATGCGGCAACAAAAGATGCCGTTCAACAGATGGCACAGGTAAAGAAACAGGGATGGGGTAGGTTTGAAACCACTCATATTAAGAAAGATGGAACAGTATTACCTGTTGAGGTCACCATCTCATATCGTGATAGCGATAATGAAGATGAGCAGATATATATTGTTTTTATTATGGATATTTCTGAACGTAAACAGGCTGAGGCAGAGATAATCACAGCCAGAGAAGAGGCTGAATCTGCAAATAGAGCCAAATCGGTATTCCTTGCAACCATGAGTCATGAGATTCGCACTCCACTCAATGGTATTGTCGGTACTATTGATATGTTGTCCCATACAAGCTTGCGTCAAAACCAGCGTGATCTGGTAAATACAGCTATGGATTCATCCCTTTCATTAATGACAATTATCGATGACGTACTCGATTTTTCAAAGATAGAAGCGGGTAAGTTCGAGTTACAGCCATCCACTTTTATGCTGAATGAAGTCATTGAGACAATGGCTGAGAACCTTCAGGCAGTAGCACGTAAAAAAGGTGTTGAGTTTATTATATTCAGTGATCCTCATATTCCACAGATAAATGGTGATCCTGTACGTTTAAGACAGGTGCTATACAACCTTGCCGGAAACGCGATTAAGTTTTCATCAGGCATAAAGGATAGAAAGCCGCGTGTCTATGTCAGCAGTGTACTTGAGCATATCGAAAATGATAATGCCTATATTTGTTTTGAGGTAAAGGACAATGGCATTGGGATGGATCAAAAGGTGCAAAAACGCCTATTCCAGCCTTTTAATCAAGGGGAAGAGACGATATCCCGTCGCTTTGGAGGAACGGGTCTCGGTTTGGTAATTTCAAAACGATTACTGGAAATGATGGGCGGAAGCATTGAACTCAAGAGCAAGAAGAATGTGGGTTCCCACTTTACGGTTCATATCAAATTCCCCATTGCTGGAGCAGAACTATCCACTGACAATTCACTTTTAGATGGACTGAAAGTTCTTATGGTTCAAACAGACAGTGAGGCTAATCACTTGTTAGCTACCTATCTCCAGTATGCCGGGGCAGAAGTCAGGCTAGTCAGGGAAGAGGATGTAAACAAAGGAAACATCAGGATTCCACATACACAAAAAGAGGTTATTGTGGTTCTTGATGCAAAAGGGGATTTCCGATTTTCCGAACAGCTCCAAGAGCAATTAAGAAATCAGATTATTGATGCTGAACTACGATTTGTCGTGGTGAGTCGAGGCCGTCGCCGTTATGCTCGGCCTTTAGGGGATGATGGTATGACGCTCGATCTTAATGCCATGCGAAGAAGCAGTTTTCTTAACGCAGTAGCGGTTGCTGCTGGTAGAGAGTCACCGATAATGTTAACTAGCTCAGATCAAACTGTGTTTGAGAAGAGTGTTATCACAGAAGAAGAGGCACTAAAGCGAGGTATGATTGCATTAGTGGTGGATGACAATACAACCAATCAAAATGTGATTAGACAACAGTTAAGAATGCTTGGTTATGTTGTTGATGTGGCGGGTAATGGAGAGGAAGCACTGGTTTACTGGAGAGATAAACGTTATCCGATTGTATTTACAGACTGCCATATGCCGGTGATGGATGGATACGATCTTTCCCGAAAAATTCGTAAAGAGGAGGGCTGTGAAGTACACACCTCTATTGTGGCTATTACTGCGGATGCTTTAAAAGGGACTGCCGAGAAATGTTTTGCAGCAGGTATGGATGGCTATTTAACCAAACCGATGCAGTTAAAAGATCTCCAGAATGCGTTGGATAAATGGGGTGTTAAGGGACAAGTCACTGCCTCTACCACCAAAAACAAATCTATATCCAATGCCAATACAAATGCCGAAGGTAAAAGTGCTGATGTAATCGACCCTGACTATATGAAAAACCTGCTGGGTATAGATGATCCTAAAACACTTTACCAGTTTTATAACGATTTTCTTGAAAGTAGTATTCTGACCATAGAGCAGATTAATAGTGCAAATGATAATAAGCAGTTTGCAGAATTGGCACAGTTAGTACATAAAATTAAATCATCAGCCAAAACCATTGGTGCTTCAAAATTTACTGAGTGTTGCCAACAGTTAGAAAAGGCAGCCAAAAAGGAAAATCTAAATGAGGTTGAGCATTTAACTAGTCAATTGAATATACTGTATGCAGAAGTAGATAAGTGGATAGAAAATTTTCAGGCAAATCTAGTATGTGAATAAGGATCATGTTCTCAAAACATAAAGACAAGACAGTGATGGTGGTAGATGATGAGATGTTTATTCTCAAGACTACCGAAGCCGTATTAAAAAGACTTGGATATAATAATATCCTTCTGGCCAACTCGGCAGAAGAGGCACTTCAATGTCTAAACAGTGCCAATCCTCCGATAGGACTTATTATTAATGATCTAAACATGCCGGATATTGATGGTGTTGAGCTATTAAGAAAATATGATGAGTCAGGTTATGAAGGTGACGTCGTTCTTTTTAGTGGTGAGGATCAGCAAACACTAAAGATGGCTGAAAACCTTGCGAGAGCCCGGAATCTTTCGGTATTGGGTGCTATATCCAAACCACTTGAGCCAATAAAATTTTCTGAGGTTCTGAATAAAGAAGGAACATCTAAAAAAACAAAATATAAAAGTAGTGCCAAAATTATTGATTACGAGGTGATGAGTAAAGCCATCGATGCAGGAGAGATAGAACCCTGGTTTCAACCCAAGGTTGATATCGTTAGTAAAGAGGTGGTTGGTGTCGAAGCACTGGCAAGATGGAATAGTACTGAGTTGGGTCAGGTATTTCCTGATACCTTTATTCCAGCCGCTGAAGAGCTCGGTTTAATCGATAAAATGACCTTCTCTCTCATCAGAAAGGTTAGCCAATACGCTAAAAACTGGAGAGAAGCCGGGATCCATCTAAAAGTAGCTGTGAATATCTCCATGGATAGTCTCAGCAATCTGGATTTTCCTGAACAATTGGATCAGTTGTTAAAGGATGACTCCGGGGCACTAAAAGATCTTCAACTTGAAGTGACTGAAAGCAAGTTGATGGAGGATCTGTTACAACCCCTTGAGGTTTTATTGAGATTACGTCTTAAACGTATAGAGCTGTCCATTGATGATTTTGGTACTGGACACTCCAATTTGACACAGCTACGCGATCTGCCATTTGATGAGCTAAAGCTTGATCGAAGCTTTATCCATGGGAATTCTGATGCTGAGCGCTCGAAAGCGATTCTTGAGTCTAGTGTTGAGATTGGGAAAAAGCTCAATATGAGTATCGTTGCTGAAGGTGTAGAAACATTGGAAGAATGGATTCAGGTTGAAAAACTGGGCTGTGATCAGGTACAGGGTTATTTCATTGCTAAACCGATGCCGGCCGAGGATCTTATTCAATGGATCAAGAAGTGGCCACATCTTCGGGAAACCCTGTTTACAGTTAATAACAAATGAGCAATTGAGATGTGTTGCCGAGTAACTGGTAAGAGCGATCAGTCGTAAAAGTATCACTGATACCTTTTCTTCAAGTGTCAACCTGAAAAAAAAGATCGCATGAATTCAGTTCAGGTGTTTTGTCCATCTCTTGCTGCCTTGTAGAGTTCGCTATCAGGATGTGGTTTATAGGCACCGTCTTCATCATGCATTTCACGACCTGTAACCGGGGGATTAAACGCACAAACCAGTCGCATATCTTCGGTGGCTCTTAGGAGATGTTCATCGTGGTTATTTAGCGCATAGATTGTTCCGTCTTCTATGGGGTGGATCTTACCAGTGGCAAGGTCTTCAATCTCTCCGCATCCACCAACACAATAAACCGCTTCAAGATGGTTTTTATACCATAGGTGTGTTTCAGTACCGGCAAAGATGATGGTTTCGTGAAACGAGAATCCCATGCCATCTTTATCCAGTAGTAGACGACGGCTAACCCAGTTCCCGTTTTCAGCCTCGACATCTCTGTCAGTACCAATAATCTCTTTGAGTGTTCTAACGATCAAAGGAGCTTCCTTTGAGCTTCTGTTGTCTCTGCTCTAAAAGCTCACCAATAACGCGATCAATAATCTTAATGCCATTTCTTAGGGTCTCTTCTTCGATAACAAGTGGTGGCAAGAACTTAACAACATTATCATCAGCTCCAGCAAGCTCGATAACGAGTTTGTTTGCAAACGCTGTTTTAGAGATCTCGGCAGCAAAACCTGTACGCGCCATATCTAACCCCCAAACCATACCACGACCTCTTAGCTCAATGTTTAGTTCAGGATATTTCTTCGTGATTTTTGATAGCTCCTCTTCCATGATCTTGCCTTTGTATTTTATCTCTTCAGAAAAATCATCGGTCTCCCAGTATTTCAGTGCTTCTGTGGCGGCGACAAAAGCGAGATTATTGCCCCGAAATGTTCCGGTATGCTCCCCTGGTTGCCACTGATCCAGATCTGGCTTCATTAAAAGGATAGCCATTGGAAGACCACCGCCGAGTGACTTGGAGTAGGTGATCATATCAGGACGTATACCAGCTTCCTCAAAACTGAAGAAGGTGCCGGTTCTTCCATTACCCATTTGTATGTCGTCAATAATGAGCAGAATATCAAGGTCATGACATAACTGTTCCAACTCTCTTAACCATTGAACACTGGCGACATTGATTCCACCTTCACCCTGAACGGTTTCGACAATGATTGCAGCAGGCATATCAATACCGCTTGATCCATCTTCTAAAAAGCGGCGTAGATAGTCGATGGTGTTGATCCCTTTCCCGAGATAGCCATCAAATGGGACACTATCTGCATTATTTCGTGCCCCGTAAGATTCATCTCTGTAAAAATCATTTCCGGTTACCGCAAGCGCGCCCATTGTCAGGCCATGATATCCATTGGTAAATGCGATGATGTTAGAACGGCGCTTAACCATGCGTGCAAGTTTTAGTGCTGTTTCAACTGCGTTTGTTCCGGTTGGACCAGTGAACTGAATCTTATAATCATATCCGCGCGGTTTTAGAATGGTGTCTCTAAAGCTCTCCATAAATGAGCGCTTGGCGACAGTTGCTTTATCTAACGCATGAACGATGCCGTCTCTTTGCAGGTAGTTGATGAGGGCTTCTGAAATTATCGGATTGTTATGTCCGTAATTGAGGGTGCCGGCACCAGCAAAAAAATCGATATAGCGATTACCATGTTCGTCGAATAGAAATGCGCCCTTTGCGGTATCAAAAACTGATGGAAATGCACGAACATAACCGCGTACTTCAGACTCCATCTCTTCAAAAATTCTCATCTCTCTCTCCTGGGTATTTCTTTAGGGTCTATTTAAGTGGGCCGATCGTTAGTAGGATCTCTTCTTCATGAGAATGGTTTCCAAATGATTCTTTATTCATAAACAGGGATTCTTTAACAGAGCATTTGTGTTTTCGAGCAATACCTTCGAACAATTTACGGGAGGCGACATTGGATGGATTAACGGTCGATTCAACAATTTTCACCTCATCACAAGCACTACCTGCAAGAATCGATTGCAGCATTAAACGGGCAAGTCCTTTGCCCCGTTGTGATGGTGCAACAACAACCTGCCACACAAACAGGGTGTCGCTCTGATTAGGTTTAATATAGGCAGAGATAAAACCGACAATATTGTTATGATCAACCGCGACAATTGATGTTTCACTGAAGTGGCGGCAAAGTAGGTGATAGCTGTAGATGGAGTTCAAATCAAGAGGTGGACTCTGTTTTATTAAATTGTGGATGGTGGATTCATCACCGGGTTTGGGTTTTCTTAACATGATTTCATACTTACTCAGCAGTGGCTGCATAGGAGACCTTAAACGATTAATAGTTGCAATATAATTAGTGCACTAAATAATACGCTGTTGTCATATATAATTCAAATCTAATATAGTGGTAACCATGTATTACGTGGATAAATTATTAATAATTACATAAGCTTAATAAATTTATGTTGAGGATTTTAGGTCACGTTGTCTATGAAGAATCATGAAAGGGTATTGGTAGCATTACGTCAGATCATTCGGGCAATTGATTTGCACTCTAAGAAGTTGGAGCGAGAATCCGGTTTAACCGGGCCACAGCTTTTAGTCATGCAGGTCATCGATTTATCACAGGACATTACAGCAGGACAGATTGCCAAAGATGTGAACCTTAGCCAGGCAACTGTCACCACAATCCTGGATCGATTAGAGAAAAAGGCTTATCTAAAAAGGGTAAGAAGCCAGGAAGATAAACGTCGTGTTTTAGTGGAGTTAACAGAGGCGGGTAAACAGGTGTTATCGAACGCCCCAACACTGATGCAGGAGAGCTTTATTAACCGTTTTGAACACCTGGAGGCATGGGAGCAGAATCTTATCCTCTCTTCACTTCAGCGAGTTGCCGGGATGATGCAGGCAACCGATCTTGATGCGGCTCCACTACTGGATAGCTCAGATGAGCAGGTTGTTAAATAGCTGATCCTGATTAAAGTCGGCTTTTAAACGCTCAAAGATAGAACGCCGCAATATCTATTGTGGTGTTCTATGTTCATGGATAGCGCTTAGACTATTATTTAGGATATGCCGGAAGTTGGTATCCGCGATCTGTTGTAATTGTGTCCCAGATATCTGTTCGCCCAGAACCGACACTTAACAGATCAAACTCAAGTCCTGTACCCGCTGTGCCATAGCCTACACCAACCAATAACACAGTGGATGCCTCATCCTGCAAGCTGTTTAAATTTCTGTCGTAGGTAAATGTACCACTACCATCGTAGGTACAATTTGTCGTTGGTGCATAGGTAATGTCCGATGCGGCTGAATTTGTCGGCTCATAGATTGACAGGCTTGTGTTCAATGTCAGGTGTTGTCGTTGGGCATAAGGCTGTAATGTGTGATTGTTGCCTGGGCCAGCCCAGTTGCAGATCATGCCTTTAATAATGCCAAAACCATTTATAGTAGTGACATCCTGAACCTTGTCACCAAAACCAAAGTAAGACTCTCCACCCTGGCCTGCACTCAGACCAACATCAAGAATACGAGTGTTTGAATCCTGATTTCCTGCTTGCCATGAGTAGCTATATCGTCCTGATAATTCACCTGAAGAGTCAGGAGTCGGGTCAAACACCGCGGTAAAAATTCTGAAATTGTCAGCCCAGACAGCATCTGGGTTGAGAACATTTCCGGTGATCAGCGTGTTGACTGAGGAGACCGGTTCACTAAACGCATTGTGTGACGCAATAGAGGTGGAATCACTACCACAAAAACCTGCTGTTCTTGTCTGTACTCTGAGATCATTTGAAGAGTTTTCAACATAGTGGACTGAGGTGTACTGGGTGATATTGACATTACCACCGCCGCTACTACAGTTGCCGCCGTTGGTGACATTGGCAGCCTGAATGGTTAGCAGACCTTCATATATTGTGCTGTCGGTTGCATTTTGAAAATGTTTTAAATTGATTTCTATAGCCTCATCTGTTCCATCAGAGTTAGTGTCATACGCTAAAACAATTGAGTAGTCAGAGAGATTATTAACGGTGTCAAGCGTGAATGATTGCGAAGTCAGAGTAACAGTTGAGGGTAGATAACTGCTGATGTCCGCACTACCTGTGCTGTCATAGCTGGCTTTCATTGCCGCAAGAACAGCTAGTGCCAGACTGGTCTGCTCTTCAAGAGCCAGGATTTGAGAGTTGAGTTGTGCAGCAGCGCAGGCCTCACCTGTTGAGATGGTCTCGATCCAAATACCAAGATCTCCCGGAGGGAGCTGTCCGTCCTGAGTTCCAGCAGGATCATCAATATGATCAACATAATCGACTATCGGCCCATAACAGCTATTTTCATCACTGGGTAGAGAGTAAAATTTCTGCATATCAAGCGTGGTTGATAGTTTGGAAGGATCTGCCAGTACAGATTCGATCTCACTTTGAATAACAGATGCTGCTTTGTAATGTGATTTTGGCGCAGAACCAACTGTTCCTGATGATGCGATTGAAGTCGGTGAATTGATGGTCAGTTTGCTGGGGAAACCTGCTGATTGAGATGTGGACTGAGTGTCATCACTACATGAAAACAAACCGAGTGATGTAACCACGACGAGAACCATTTTCATACATTTGAATAAAATGGACATTGTACTCTCCTTGAACGATTGCCGGGTGTGAATAAGAATTAAACTAGTTCACCCCGTTTGTGTTGTCCACCTTACATCTGCTGATTTAACCTTTGAAAATCATTAGCACCTCTTCAATCGTCTCTAATCGCGCATCAGCATCCTCCATTTTTTTAATTATCTTGAGGCGCTGTTTGTTATCCAACTGGTATTTGTGAGACTGTTTCTGGATTAGGTTGATAATGATCATCGGGTCAAACGTCGGTGTTTCACTAAAGGTCACTCTGCCAAACGCTTCACCAAACTCTAGTTTTTGAATGCCTAAGGGTGCAGCCTTAAGTTTAAGTCGCATCATCTTTAAGAGCGTCTGAGTTGGTAGGGGTAGATCGCCAAAGCGATCAATGATCTCGACCTTCAACTCGGTGAGTTCGGTATCATTTTTGGCGTTCGCAATTCGTTTATAGAGGATAAGACGGCTATGGGTATCAGGGATATAGTCGTCAGGGAGAAGTGCCGGAACTCCGATCTCAATCTCGGTTGCGTGTTGTGGTTCACTTTGAGTCGAGAGGTCAATGCCATCTTTTAATGCCTTAACTGTACGCTCCAACATCTCGGTATAGAGTGTAAAGCCGATCTCTTGTAACTGTCCGCTCTGTTCGTCTCCGAGTATCTCTCCAGCGCCTCTTATCTCAAGATCATGCGTTGCCAGTGTGAATCCGGTGCCGAGTTCCTCTATTGACTCGATAGCCTCCAACCGTTTGCGTGCATCAGCGGTGATAGCTCTTTTGGATGGTACGGTTAGATAGGCGTAAGCACGGTGGTGTGAACGACCAACTCGACCACGCAGTTGATAGAGCTGCGCCAGACCCAGCTTATCAGCACGATTCATTATGATGGTGTTTGCGGTTGGAACGTCGATACCAGTTTCGATGATTGTCGAGCAAACCAGAATGTTAAAACGCTGGTGGTAGAAATCACTCATGACCTGCTCTAGCTGGCGCTCGCGCATCTGACCATGAGCAATCTCGATCACTGCTTCCGGGATAAGCTGCTCAAGTTCCCGTGCCATTTTATCGATCGTCTCAACGTCGTTATGGAGGAAATAGACCTGTCCACCACGTTTTATCTCACGCAGGCATGCCTCTTTGATTAACCCATTACTCCATTCATGGACAAAGGTTTTAATCGCCAAGCGACGTGCTGGAGGAGAGGAGATAATGGATAATTCTCGCATTCCTCCAAGTGCTAGATTAAGTGTGCGCGGGATTGGGGTGGCGGTCAGTGTCAGGATGTCGACCTCTGAACGTAGTGCTTTAAACTTCTCTTTTTGACGGACTCCGAATCGGTGCTCTTCATCAATGACCACCAGACCCAGGTTGGCAAACTTGATTCCTTCTTGAATCAGCTTATGGGTTCCGATCACGATATCAACCTTGCCGTCAGCAACTGCTTTGACCACGCTCTCTGTCTCCTTTTTTGAGCGGAAGCGTGAGAGCGCCTCAATACGAACCGGCCAGTCGGCAAAGCGATCTCTGAAGTTTTGCAGGTGTTGCTCACAGAGCAGAGTCGTCGGCACAAGCACTGAAACCTGTTTTCCGGCCATCACGGCAATATATGCGGCTCGCATGGCCACTTCGGTCTTACCAAAACCAACATCACCACAGATAAGTCGATCCATTGGCTGTTCTCGGCACATATCATGGATGACATCTTTAATCGCTTCTTCTTGATCCGGCGTCTCTTCAAATGGAAATCCACTGGCAAAGGTCGCGTAGTGTTCATGGTCGAGCGGGTAGGCGTGTCCTCGTCGAGCTTCGCGTTTGGCATAGATCTCTAACAATTCAGCCGCGACATCTCTGACCTTTTCACGCGCTTTTCGCTTCGCTTTTTCCCACTGGCCGCTACCCAGGCGATGCAATGGCGTCTGCTCTGGTGATGCGCCTGTATAGCGACTAATCAGGTCTAAGGAGGTGACAGGTACATAGAGTTTGTCTCCACCAGCGTACTCAAGGGTTAGAAATTCGGACTCACCAGCACCGATATTCAGCTTTTGTAAACCAAGGTATCGACCGACACCATGGTCTTCATGAACAACCGGGCTTCCAATCTGTAATTCAATTAAGTTACGGATGATGGCATCGGTATCACGGTTGCGCTTTTTGCGACGCCTGCGCTGCATGACCTGATGACCGTATAGCTGAGGCTCGGTAATGACCGTTATTTCAGGATTATGGAGTCTTAGTCCTTCCTCTAATTGAGCGATCGTGATGGCTAGCTGTTGGTCTCCGAAAATAAAATCACTCCAACCCTCAACAGGGTGGGGGGTGAGATGATGATCCTTTAACATCTGCATCATCACTTCGCGACGTCCCGGAGATTCAGCGACAAACAAGGTTCTACCTCTAAACTCTTTTAAAAACTGCTCTAAGCGTGCCCCAGGTTTGTGGTGACGAGCATCTAAGGTCAGTGAAGGTGGTGATTCACAGGTGAAGTTGTCGCCATTAACCTGCTCATAGTGATTGAGTTGATGACGCGGGAACTGCTTTATTCCGGCGAATAGTTCCTCGATACCGAGAAAGAGCGTGTTCGGTTTTAACGGCGGACGTTCAGTCTCATACTGGGCTAATGAGTATCGCTCTAACGCCTCTGTGTGGAAGGTCGTTGCTGAGTGTTCAATATCACCTACCGTGAAAAGCTGACAATCATCGGGCAGGTAGCTAAACAGCGTTTCCATCTGCTTAAAGAAAAGCGGAATGTAATACTCAATTCCCGGCGGTGATATCGCATTCGATATGTCACGGTAGAGTGGGATCTTTTGCGGATCACCTGCAAAGTTATCCCGAAATTGCTGACGAAATAGCTTTATGCTGTTTTCGTCAAGCGGGTACTCTTTTGCTGGCAGGAGATTTATTTCGTCGATCTTGTCGATGGATCGTTGTGTTTCGGGATCAAAATTGCGTATTGATTCAATCTCATCATCAAACAGCTCAATTCTTAATGGGTGTCTGCACCCCGATGGAAAGATATCCATAATACTGCCACGAACAGTGTACTCCCCGTGCTCCATCACCTGTGATACGTAGCGATATCCACTTTGATCCATCTGCAAGCGCATCTTTTCAAGATCAAAAAGATCTCCGCATTTTAATATCAGGCTGTGGCTTTGAATGTAGTGTTGTGGCGGCAGACGATGCATCGCTGTATCAACCGGGATAACCACAACACCTCTGTTTTTATCTGGGAGTTGATAGAGAGTTTGCAATCGCTCAGAGATAATATCCTGATACGGGGAGAAGTGATCATAAGGGAGAGTCTCCCAGCTCGGGAACAGGGCGATGAGATCCTTTTGGTCATCAAGAAAGAAGTTTAACTCCTCAACCATCCGGTTTGCCGACTGACTATCTGCACATAAGACCACCACCATTCCAGTATGCTGACGTACCGCTTCACTGATGATCAGTCCAAAACTGCTTCCGTACAGCTTTCCGAGTTGACGGGTATAGCCCGGTCGTTGATTGAACGGGAAAGAAAAGGGCGAATAGAGCGAGTGGTTATTGTCAGTCATTACAAAAAATAGAGTGTCACAAGAATATATAGAGGCGGCGATTATACGCTAATCGAAAAATGATCGTTTAAAAGGTGAGAAGAAATAGGGTAAACTGCTCAAGTAATAAATTTATATTCTATATAAATTATTAAGAAGTGAATATAAGTTATTGAAATTTAATAAAAACAGGTGTGGTTGTGCACAGCATTTTTCGATGGATTGATTCAATATCACTTTTGACATTGATGATTGCTGCCCTGTTACTGGCTCTCGCGCCGTTCCATCCTGAACCACACTTGGTAGAAAAAGTAAGAATGTTTATCCATGGTCAATTGTCCAGGCCGATAGATATCTTCGATCTTATTCTGCATGCATCGCCAACACTTCTATTGTTTATACGACTGATACGAATGATTGGTCGAAGAGCATGAAGAAAATGGCACACTTATTGCCTGTGTTTAGCAGGTTAACTATAAAGAAACTAATAAACAGGAGTCTGAATCAATGGCACATATCGTTGTAATTGGAGCTAGCACCGGTGGTCTTCCAGCCGCATATGATACCCGCGCAATTCTTGGTCGCGATCATAAAATTACCGTTATCTCAAACCGTGATAATTTTACCTTTGTTCCATCAAACCCGTGGGTTGCCGTTGGATGGCGTACTCGTAACGATATCTCTTTTCCTCTTAAGCCATACCTCAACAAAAAGAATATCGAACTGATTGCTCAGGCTGCTGTCGAGATCAAACCTGATGAGAACTACGTTGTAGTTGAAGATGGAACTCGTGTTGATTATGACTACCTGATTATTGCAACCGGACCAAAACTCGCCTTTGAAGAGGTTGAGGGTCTTGGGCCAGAGAATGGCCATACCGTTTCTGTCTGTACCACAGACCACGCTGAAGCGGCCTTTGAGAAGTGGGAAGAGTTTGTTAAAGATCCTGGCCCTATTGTTTGTGGCGCGGTTCAGATGGCGTCATGCTTCGGTCCTGCTTATGAGTTTGCCTTTATCATGGATACCGACCTGCGTAAGCGTAAAATCCGTGACAAGGTACCCATGACCTTTATTACCTCAGAGCCATATATTGGACACCTTGGTCTAGGCGGTGTAGGTGATTCGAAAGGTATGCTCGAGTCGGAGATGCGTAATCACCACATTAATTGGATCTGTAATGCCAAAGTAACCAAAATTGAAGAGAACATGATCTACGTTGATGAGATCGGCTCCAATGGTGAAGTGGTTAAGCAGCATGAAGTGCCATTCAAGTATTCAATGATGCTTCCTGCATTTAAAGGCGTTGATGCGGTAAATGCTGTGGGTGATGACCTTGTTAACCCTCGCGGTTTTGTGAAGGTGAATGAGTTCCAACAGAATCCAAAGTGGAACAATATCTACGGTATTGGTGTTGGTATCGCGATCCCACCTGTTGAAGCGACGCCTGTTCCAACCGGCACACCTAAAACCGGTTATATGATCGAGTCTATGGTACTTGCGGCTGCGCACAATATTAAGAACGACATTGAGGGTAAAGCCGCAGATGAGACCGGAACCTGGAATGCCATCTGTTTGGCAGACCTTGGTGATACCGGTGTTGCCTTTGTTGCGATGCCTCAGATCCCACCACGTAATGTTTCGTGGATGAAGAAGGGTAAGTGGGTTCACATGGCGAAGGTTGCATTTGAGAAGTATTTCATCGGTAAGATGAAGAAAGGTTCAAACGAGCCAATCTTTGAGAAATACATTCTAAAAGCACTTGGTATTGAAAAGCTGAAATAGGCCATTCAAGTAACAAGAAGAGGGTGAACCCAAATAGGTTCACCCTTTTTTTTGATTTAATATTTACACACATTGACAGTATTCGACATGTCATGACATGATTAGATATGACATGTTATGTCGTTATACTGGAGTTTGAATGAAGTTAACCGCAGACCAAAATGATCGCCCGAGTTGCGAGCAGATCATTGATATCCTTCCTGAGCCGTTTGTGATCATCGATCGTGATTATAAAATCATCGCCGCAAATAAAAACTATCTAAGACATTATGGCTACTATGACGCTGAGGATGTTGTGGGGCGATACTGTTATGAGGTTTCTCATCATGTAGATTCGCCTTGTAGTCAACATGGTGAACACTGTCCTTTAGAGCACGTTTTCAGAACGGGTCAACATAGTCAGGTGATGCATATTCACTATGACCAGGATGGTGGTGAGGAGTATGTTCAGCTCCATTCCAACCCGATTTTTAATAACGATGGCAAGGTGATCTATGTTGGTGAGTATATCTATCCAATAAATAATACTCAGCAAGATCAATTGCTTATCGGTCGCTCTACAGCAATGTTGCGAATGACCAGTATGTTACAGCGTGTTGCGCCTACACAAACCAGTGTCTTGCTTCAAGGTGAAAGCGGTGTGGGTAAGGAGTGTGTTGCCAACTATATCCACCAATTCTCAAATAGATCAAAGATGCCCTTTGTGATCGTTGATTGCGGTACCTTAGGCGAAAATTTGATCGAAAGTGAGCTTTTCGGGCACGAAAAGGGAGCCTTTACCGGGGCAACCGCCCGCAAAAAGGGGTTATTTGAGGTCGCAAATGGTGGAAGCCTCTTTATCGATGAGATTGGTGAATTACCGCTCTCACTGCAAACCAAACTGCTTCGGGTATTAGAGACCGGAACATTCCGACGCCTTGGTGGCACTGAGTATATTAATGTTGATGTCCGCATCATTGCTGCGACCAATAAAAATCTTCAAGAGATGGTCAGAGAGAGCAGCTTTAGACAGGATCTCTATTACCGCCTTTCCGCTTTTCCGGTCAAAATACCGTCACTCAGAGAGCGTCTTGATGATATTCCTGCGCTCGTTGAACACTTTATTAGTGGCATGGAGGATGGAGATCGATTTTTACCGTTACAGGCGGAAGTGATCGAGAAGTTGCTCAGTTACTCTTATCCTGGAAACGTTCGGGAACTGCGTAATATTATCGATAGGGCGACGATCCTTGCATTTGGTGGTGAAATTATCGAGCCGGAGCATATCGTGATTGAGGATGAGGATGACAGCACATTGACTACCTATGATTCCCGCACTGTCACTCATAATAGCGGAAATCAAAACAGTCTGTTAAATCGTCGAAGCGGAAGGCTAACCAATGAGCAGGTTATGGATGCATTAGAGCGTTGTCATGGTCACCGTTCAGATGCCGCAAAGCTACTTGGGGTTAGTGAACGAACCATGTACCGCTATGTGCAGAGATTACGTCAGAATGAGGATTAATCGGCAAAGCGTTTGTTGAGTGCGTCATAGGCGTCGATACGTCTATCCCGAAAGAAAGGCCAGATGCGTCGAATTGCTTCGCTACGTTCCATATCAATCTCAGCCATCAGTATTGATTCGTTATGATCATCTGCATGAGCGAGGAGTTCGCCTTGTGGCCCGCAGACAAAGCTATTACCCCAAAATTGATTTGACGATCCATTCGGATGAGATTCGACACCAATTCGATTACAGCTAATCAACGGGATGCCGTTTGCAACACTATGACCTCGTTGAATGGTAATCCATGCATCAAGCTGGCGCTGTTTCTCTGCTGATGTGTCTTCAGGATCCCAGCCGATCGCAGTGGGGTAGATAAGTAGATCAGCTCCCGCTAGTGCCATACAGCGCGCGGCCTCTGGATACCATTGATCCCAACAAACCAGCACACCTAGTTTGCCAACAGAGGTTTCGATTGGTTTAAACCCAAGGTCTCCCGGTGTGAAATAGAATTTTTCGTTATAACCAGGATCGTCCGGGATGTGCATCTTGCGGTACTTTCCGGCAATCTCACCGTTCGACTCAATAACCACGGCGGTGTTGTGATAGAGGCCGGTTGCACGTTTCTCAAACAGTGATGCCACAATCACGATTTGATGTTCTTTAGCGATTTGGCTCAATGTTGTCGTGGTTTTACCAGGAATAGACTCGGCAAGCTCAAAGTTAGCGGTCTCTTGTGTGATGCAGAAGTAGAGACTGGTGTGTAGCTCTTGAAGCACAACCAGTTGGGCGCCTTTTTTAGCGGCCTCAATGATGCCATCAATACTCTTTTGAAGGTTTTGCTCGGCATCATGCGTACAGGCGTGTTGGATCAGTGCGACTTTAAGGTTATTCATCGATCAGACTCACTCTTTAAGATTACTGCCATCAAATGATGGGATCTGCATGGTTATACAATGGATGCTGCCATACTGTTTAATCAGCGCATTTGCATTTACCGCAACGATTTTTCGATCCGGAAATGCCACTTTTAGTTGCTCTATCGCCTTGTCATCAGCAGGATCATCATAGACAGGGGCAATAACTGCTCCATTGATGATTAGAAAATTCGCATAGGTTGCCGGTAGCCGATGACCATCATTATCATAAATTGGACGAGGCGATGGCAGTGGTATCAATCGATAGGGCGATCCATTGAGCTGTCTAAATGCACTTAGTTCCTGTGCCATCGCTTTTAATGAGCGATCCTGTTGATCTCCTGAATCATCACCAGTAACAAAGGCGATTGTATCGACACTGCAAAAGCGGGCGAGAGTGTCGATGTGTCCATCCGTGTCGTCGCCATCAAGCGCACCATGATTTAGCCATAGTATGCGCTTGAGTCCGAATTTGTGTTTCAGATATAAATCGATTTGTGCTTTTGTAAACTCAGGGTTGCGCTCGGGACTTAGTAGGCATTCGGTTGTCGTGATCAGTGTTCCAGCGCCATCACTTTCAATGCTTCCGCCTTCAAGAACAAACGGTATCGACTCCATTGAGACCCCACCGTAAGCATCCTGTTTTGTAAGGTTGGATGTAGCAAGATTATCCAGCGATGATTCGAACTTATTTCCCCAGCCATTGAAGGTGAAGTCCAATAGTTGTGGTTTTTGACCGTTAAACACCGTAATCGGACCATAATCACGCGCCCAAGTATCATTGCTTTGGCAAATAAAGAGTTTGTAGCGTCGATGGTCAATGTCATGACGACGAAAGCACTGTTCTACATGTTCAAGCAGTGATTGATCGTAACAGGTGACAATCAGGTCTTGGTAGGTTGTGATCGCCTTTGAAATTTGCAGATAGCAGGCCTCAACCTCCTCAAGTATCCAGTCCCAGTCACTCTGTGCATGAGGCCATGTAATCTGGATAGCTTGTTGAGGATGCCACTCTGCTGGAAGCAGGTAGCGTGTCATCGATTGGTTGCACCTTTTTCGATGACGTTTTCTGAAAGCACCGCATGAATAACATAGTCACTCTCAAAATAGACGGTAAACAGTGGATAGATCCACGATGAGATCGGTGGAGTCCCGACAGGATCATTCTTTAGGTCGGGTTGACCATACTTCTTCTCGACACCTGTACGGGTCATTCCTCTTACAGGAAGATCCAGATCAAGTAGCGGACGATCTGGCATCATCGAAACCGGTGAGTCTGAGGAGGGGATATTCTGCTCCTGAGCACTCTTTTTTACAGGAGAGGGTGCTGGTCCAAGGCCAGGATTGATATCAAACAGATCTGAGTCACCACTGCCCTGATTTTCGTAGGGTTGAGGTGATGGTGCGAGAGTGGAATCGGAGTCTGGCGCATTATCATACTTGCCGGTAATTGGGTTGCGGCGTATCGGTTGTGGTGCGATGTCTGTACCGACATTGAAAAGGTCATCATCAGAGTTGAGTGGTTTCTGATAGGTGTCTACGTCCAGTGCCGTTTCAGCCTGAGCTGATAAGGTCAATAACAGCAGGGTGGTTAATAGCAGTGTCATCATTGAACGCATCGGCATTTCCTCAACATATCTTACCGGTTGTTACTACTCCCCAGTCTAGCGGGGTATTACTAAAAAGTATAAGTACGCTATTGTACGCATGAGGTCTCTGAAACAACAGAGGAAAATAGTGTTCTCTGAGGTTGGTTTATGCCAAGATCTCTCCATGAAAAAGAGCACACTGCTATTCTCCCATCGTCCGTTCTGGGCAAAACGTCTACTTCCATCCCCGGTATTACCAATGAGCCGCGATGAAATGGATCAGCTTGGATGGGATTCATGTGATGTGATACTGGTAACCGGGGATGCCTATGTTGATCATCCGAGTTTTGGCATGGCGTTAATCGGGCGACTGCTGGAGGAGCATGGTTTTCGTGTGGGCATTATTGCCCAACCTGACTGGAGTAGTGCTGAAGCCTTTCAACAACTCGGCCGTCCCAACCTCTATTTTGGTGTTACTGCGGGGAATATGGACTCAATGGTGAATCGTTACACCGCTGATCGACGTATTCGTAGCGATGATGCCTACTCCCCCGATGGTGTGGGTGGCAAACGTCCTGATCGTTCTGTATTGGTCTACTCACAACGGTGCCGGGAAGCTTATCGAGATGTCCCGATAGTCATTGGCGGTATAGAAGCGAGCTTGCGTCGACTTGCTCACTACGATTATTGGTCTGACAAGGTTCGCCGTTCGTTACTCTTTGATTCTAAAGCGGATCTGTTGCTCTATGGTAATGCTGAACGCTCGATTGTGGAGCTGACCCATCGATTGGCAAAGGGAGAGTCGATTGAATCAATTCGTGATTTGAGGGGGAGTGCATGGGCGACCTCTCAAATTGATGAGCACTGGATTGAATTGGATTATCTCAATCCTGATTTTATGCCATCTTCAAAAGGGAAGCGTGAAGATATGGTGGTTCGGATCCCCTCATACGAGATGGTGAAGAGTGATCCTCAGCTATATGCCCACGCCTCAAGAATGTTCCACCTCGAAACCAATCCCGATAATGCTCGACCTGTGGTTCAGAACCATGGTGATCGTGATCTGTGGGTCAATCCGCCCCCAATTCCACTGAGCACTAAAGAGCTTGATCGTGTTTTTGAACTGCCCTATACCCGCAAGCCCCATCCTGCATACTCAGATGCACGCATTCCTGCTTATGAGATGATTCGCTTCTCCGTCAACATTATGCGCGGTTGTTTTGGTGGTTGTACCTTCTGTTCGATCACTGAACATGAAGGACGAATCATCCAGAATCGCTCCGAGGCATCAATCGTGCGTGAGGTTGAGGCGATTCGTGATCTCACACCCGGATTTACAGGAAATATCTCTGATCTCGGCGGGCCGACTGCAAATATGTATCGACTCAAATGCAAGGATCCAAAGGTAGAGTCGCAGTGCCGCAAGCTCTCTTGTGTCTATCCAGAGATCTGTAGCTATATGTCGACCGATCAGATGCCGTTGGTCTCACTATACCGAGCTGTCAGGGGAACAGAGGGGATAAAACGGGTATTTATCGCCTCTGGTTTGCGTTATGACATTGCAGTTAAAACCCCTGAATATGTAAAGGAACTGGTGACACACCATGTCGGTGGTTATCTAAAGATCGCACCGGAGCATACCGAAGTCGGTCCGCTCTCTATCATGATGAAACCGGGAATTGCGGTCTATGAGCAGTTTAAGCAGATGTTTGAGCACTATTCACGGGAGGCAGGGAAGGAGCAGTATCTGATTCCCTATTTCATCTCATCCCATCCCGGTACAACGCATCAAGATATGGTGAAGCTGGCGTTGTGGCTAAAGCGCAATAATTTCCGCCTTGATCAGGTTCAGAATTTTCTACCGACCCCGATGACGATCGCTGCTGCAATCTACTATAGCGGCTTAAATACCTTAAAGCGTGTTGGAAGAGATGCTCAGCACGTTGATACTCCGCGAGGAGGGCGTGCACGACGCATTCAAAAAGCACTATTACGCTATCATGATGCGACAAACTGGCCACTACTTCGTGAAGTTTTAAAGGATTTAGGGCTCAGCGAGCTTATTGGTAACAGCAAACGTCACCTGATTCCAACATGGCAACCGGATGGTCAAAAAAAGCCATCACATCAAAAAGATTCACCTTCAAAAAACAGGATAAAACAGCAGAAATCACCAAATCAAAAGGCTAGTAGCGCTCATCATCCTAGCCGTCAGAAAAAGAGACGACAGTGATAAACCTATTCCTAGATAAAATGAAATTAGTCCTTTAGTGACGTTTTCCGTAGAATGATAGGGATGAACAAGAGCCAGAAACGCAACAGAGGCGGCCAGATCTAATATGGTTTATGTTGATAACCAATTTCAGAGTAGCTCAACTCATACCATGATCGATGAATGGCTGTCGCACATTGTCGAAGAGCACACGGATGAAGAGATTGCACTAATCAGAGAGGCATGCAGTCTCGCAGAAGAGGCTCATATTGAGAAGATCCGTCCCTCGGGCGAACCCTACCTGGAACATGCACTTTCAGTCGCTACTGTTCTTAATAGCCTCCGTCTCGATCATGAGGCTATCGCCGCAGCAATCCTGATTGAAGTTGTCGATGAGACCGATCTCACTTTGGATGTGATTACACAAAAGTGTGGTAAACCAGTTGCGCGCCTTGTGGAAGAGGTGATGCGGATGAACGATATCGGATCGTTCTATAGTGGAAACGGCATCGCTGATAAAGAACCTTTAAAGGCAGAGAGTCTGCGCAAGCTTCTTTTAGCGATGGCTGAGGATGTCAGAGTGGTCATCATCAAGCTCGCTGATCGTCTTCAAGAGATGCGTCATCTCAAGCATCTCCAGGAGGAAGAGCGACGAAAAATCGCAAGAGAGACCATGGATATCTATGCGCCTTTAGCCAATCGTCTTGGTATATGGCAGCTTAAATGGGAGTTGGAGGATCTATCATTCCGTTATCTCGATCCCGTGACCTATAAGCAGGTGGCCTCTTTTCTTGATGAGCGCCGTATCGATCGTCAAAGCTATATTGAATCGATCATTGATCTTATTAAACTGAACCTGGAAAAACTGGGTGTAGAGGCAGAGATCAAAGGGCGGGTGAAGCACATCTATAGCATCTGGAAAAAGATGAAACGAAAAGGGATTGGCTTTCACGAACTATACGATGTTAGAGCGGTTAGGGTATTAACCGAGACCACAACAGATTGTTATCATGTGCTGGGGATAGTGCATAGTCTCTGGCCGCATATTCCAAAAGAGTTCGATGATTACATTGCCATTCCCAAAGACAATAACTATCAGTCCATCCATACCGCGATAGTCGGGCCTGAGGGCAAAACTGTTGAGATTCAGATTCGCACTAAAGAGATGGATCGCCATGCTGAACTGGGTGTTGCAGCTCATTGGCGATACAAGGAGGGGGGAAAGCACGACCAGCATTTCGAGCAGCGAATCGCATGGTTACGACAACTGCTTGATTGGAAGGAGGAAGAGGGTAACGATAATGACTTTATCGATCGATTCAAATCTGAAATCTTCCAGGATCGCGTTTATGTGATGACACCGACAGGAGAGGTGATCGATCTACCCTATGGCGCAACACCACTCGACTTTGCCTACTATATTCATACCGAGGTTGGAAATCGATGCAGAGGGGCAAAGGTCAATGGGCGTATTGTGCCGTTAACCTACACGCTCCAAAGTGGTGAGCATGTTGAAATATTGACTGCAAAACAGGGTAGTCCAAGCCGAGATTGGTTAAATACACAACTTGGATACCTGAAAACAACTCGAGCCAGAAGTAAAGCTCGCAACTACTTTAAACAACTCGATCATGATCAGAATTTGCGTGATGGACGAGTGATACTGGAAAGGGAGCTTTTCCGGTTAGGGGCAACGGATCTTTCCCATACCAAGATTGCCGATTACTTTAAATTTCAAAATTCTGATGAGCTACTCATTGCAATAGGTCGTAGTGATCTAAACGCAGCGCAGATCGCATCAGCGACTCAACGACTTAAACCGGATAAGCAACCCGAACTTCCTGAAGAGCATCATCGACGTCGAAAACAGACCGTACACCAAGAGAATGAGGCGATTAATGTTGAGGGTGTAGGGAACCTGATGCATCAATTAGCACGGTGTTGTCGTCCCGCGGCGGGTGACCCAATTATTGGATTTATCACTATCGGACGTGGTGTCTCAATTCATCGTCGTGACTGTAAAAATATCCTTAACCTTCCCGAAGAGAAGAGAATGCGGTTGGTTGAGGTTGAGTGGGGAGGTTCGGAACATAGCACCTATCCGGTTGATATTGAGATTGACGCCTTTGACCGAAAAGGGCTACTCACTGACCTCTATTCACTGTTATCGACAGAGAATGTTAACGTCATTGCCTCGAATACACTCTCTGATAGACACACTCATACCGCAAAGGTGAAAGTGACGCTGGAGATAAATGATATCGATCAGTTGAGCAGAATCCTGAACCGAATCAATCAACTGCCGAATATTTTGAATGTTCGTCGCAGAACAACTTGAAATCGCAGACAAAAAAGAAGGAGCCTAAAGGCTCCTTCTTCATTTCCATCAACACTACAATTAGCTAAAAACGTCAGCTGTAATGTTGTTGAACCATGAGTGAGCGTAGCCCACTTCACGTTTACGCATTGCCATAGTGGTTTTGTCATAACCTGGAGTCAGACCGCCAGAACCGGCAACCTTGTCGATTTTGCTCGATTCGTTGTTATAACGGTAAACCATTGCCACAGAGATGCCGTCATCAGGAGTGATGAGACTGTAGCAGGTGTTAACATACGAAGGCTGAGGAGTATCCACGCCATTCAACAATGCAACAACCGCTGCGGCACAAACCTTTGCCTCTGAGTTTGCTGCATAGCCTGACTTAGGAAGCGGGCTTTGTATCGCAGCATCACCAATCACATGAATATTCTTGTGAATGGATGACTCGAAGGTTTTCAGGTCTACAGGACACCAGCCTGACTCGTTTGTCAGACCTGCAACTTCAGCAATGACTCCAGCTTTTTGCGCTGGAATGATGTTAACCACATCGCCTTTAACATCTTCCACTGCAGCAGATACAGTACGGGTTTTTGCGTTGACTGACTCAACCTTACCGCCATTTGCTGCACTAACCCACTCGATCATGCTGTTATCAGTGCCGTAACCATAATGCTTTTTCCAACCTGCCATGAACAGACCGAATTTTGAGAACTTATCCTTAGGATCAAGGATGATGATCTTCGATTTCGGTTTGTTGTTTTTCAGGTACCAAGCGATCTGTGAAGCACGCTCATAAGGTCCAGGAGGGCAACGGAAAGGGTTGGGTGGTGGTGCTATAACGACCGTGCCACCATCCTTCATCGCTTTTAACTGGTTATGCAAGGTAACGGTTTGAGAACCAGCTTTCCAGGCATGTGGGATATCCTCAGCAACCTTCTCATCGTATCCTTCAATGGTATCCCAACGGAACGAAACACCTGGAGAGACAATGCAACGATCATAGTTAAAGCTTTTACCGCCAGCTGTTTTAACAACACGCTTGCCAGCATCAATTGAGGTAACCTTGTCGTTTACCACATTTACGCCGTGACCCGAAAGCCCGCTATAACCAAAGCGGATCGACTCAATAGTACGTTCACCGCTAAGAACCTCATTGCTCATGAAGCAGGTATGATAGTCCTTGTTGGCTTCGATAACAGTGACATCGATCGATGAGTCTGCCATACGGATGTATTTGGCGGCTGTTGCACCACCGATACCACCACCAACGATAACTACCTTTTTAGCTGAGCCACCGATTGCAAAATTGCTGTAACTCATGGTTCCAAGTGCAGCAGCTGCGCCTGAAAGCTTAATAAAACTTCTACGTGTAAATTTAGACATATTCATACTCCCCTTATTTCTGGCTTCCGTAGTAGTTAATCAGAGCTTCCACACCTTTATCACCAGCTTTTTTGAACATTGATTTCATCTTTTTAGCCATCTTCTTAGGCATTTCACGATCACCGCTATGGAAGTCTTCCATGGTGTTAGCTAGATAAGGCATCATTTGTCCCGCGAGAATACCTGCATCATCATCGGATGACTTTCCTCCATCCTCATGACACTTTTCGCAATACTTATCATGAAGCTTGCGACCAGTACTTGCTAAACGGGCATCAGCACCTTGATCGATGGTTTTCATCTTTTTGGAAGCGAAGAATTTAGCCATTAGTTTGACCTCTTCTTCGGTATAGCCTTTAGCAATACGTCCCATGATTGTTGATGGGCGCTTACCATTTGCATACTCTTTCATTGCTTCAATCATGTACTCTTCTGAAATACCGGCAATACTAGGGGTTGCCGGGCCAGTACTTGAACCACTTGGACCGTGACAGCCGGCACAAGTATTTCCAAGCATTGATGCACTAGGAGTAACAGCGAAAGCTGCGCTTCCGAGTGTTAGACCACCTGCAATTAGCAGGGTTTGGACGATGCTCTTATATTTCATCGTTTGCTCCTTTGGTTGATGACGTAATGTCTCAGTTTATTGTTTTGTTAACAGCTCAATAGTTTTCATTTGTCGAAGTGCGTGTGCGTAGTCGAGGGCTGTTTTCTCTCCACTATCCATAATACTTGGATCTGCACCTAGTTCGACAAGCTTCTTTACAACATCTTCCTGATCCAATAACACTGCGTTAATCAGTGCTGTTGAACCGATGTTATCCTGGTGATTGATATCAGCACCACTTTTAACTAGTGCTTCTATCGTGTGTATATGTCCCTTCTCGGATGCTAATTGAAGCGGTGTTGCCCCGCCGCTGGTTTGGGCATTTACATTAGCACCTTTTTCAATCAGCATCTCAAGAATACTTAATTCGCCTTTTTCAGCAGCAATCGCTAATGCTGAATAGCCGGATGAATTTCTTACAATAAGATCGGCGTTATTATCAAGTAGAATTCTAACAATATTAATGTGACCTTTGGCAACAGCAGTCATTAGTGCCGTCATTCCATCTCTGTCGGATGTGTTGACGTTAGCGCCATATTTGATCAGAACCTGAAGCACATCAGGGTAGTCATACCGAGATGCAAACATCAATGGATCCCATCCTGCGCGAGTTTTGTTGGTATGCGAAGCGCCTTGTTCAAGAAGGTATTTTGTTACATCAAAGAATCCATTTTCACTTGAGAAGGTTAGGGCAGTGCATCCAGCAACACTTTTAAAATTGACGTCAGCACCGTTCTTGATTAACAGTTTGATAATGTCGATATTTCCATCCTCTGCCGCAAACATAAGCGCCGATTTACCAAATTTGTTGGCGGCATTTGGTGATGTTCCGTCACGAAGTAGAGCCTCAAGCTTTTCGATATCGCCGATCAGCGTGGCATCAATGAAAATTAAATCGGGATTTCTGGGTTTTACACCGGCAAAGACGATAGTTGGCAGCAACAAAACGATTAAGGTTTTGATTAATATCGATTTAAATGTGCGCATAGCCAACCTCATTGATCAAATCCCGCGTAGTTGATTCTGAGATAATCATAGCGTTAAAAAGCAAACTGTTAGTCGCTATTATCGGCATTATCTTCCTCGCCTTCCTCGTCATCCTCTTCATTGCCGAGACCTAATGAAGGATCGTCAGGTTCAATATGTGCGATACCTTTATGGCACTCAATACAAGTCTGTCCCTTCATCGGTGCTCTTGAGTGTTTTCTGCTCGCCATACGAACCTGGGCGCTAAGATCCATATTTTCATAATCGTGGCAACTGCGACACTGTTTTGAATCGTTAGCGATCATTTTTGCCCACACGCGATTGGCCATGTCCCATCGGTGATCTTCATACTTTTCAGGGGTATCAATGGTTCCCACGATTTCGTGGTAGACATCTTTTACAGCGAAGATCTTTGCTTTTAGTTTAGGGAAGAACTCTTTTGGAACGTGACAATCGGAACAGATGGCTTGAACCCCAGTTCTGTTTTTGTAGTGAATGGTTTCCTGATACTCCTCCAGATTAACCTGCATCGAATGGCATGATGTGCAGAATTCCATCTCATTGGTATATGCAAAGAAGGTATTAACACCTGCTAGGAATAACATGCCTGAAACGAAAATTAGTCCTGAAATTATTATATTTTTTACAGTCAGGTATTTTTTTATCTGCATTAAGCGGTGTTTCCTTTGTGTACACTCTTTTTAGTGTTATCAATATCGTTATTAAGTGGATAATAAACGCAAGTACCATGCCAATTAAAAACGGCATGTCCATGCGCTTAATACCAACGACATAATGCCTTTATATGACAAATAAACGATATTTGACATGTATGGCATGACACTTCACCTGTCATGTCGTCATGCCCATCAAAACATTAAAATAGTTAAAATTCAAATAATCATTATAGGGTTTACGTTTAGAACTTTTTATCTATAGATAATCACGATTTATGACATGATTTTCTATAGAGCTGGCTTTTACAATTTGTCGTAAAGATCGGTGTAAATTTCAGTGAATGGATTGAGATATTCAAATAGATTTATGGTTTAATTCACGCCATGTTTAGACCATTCGAATTCTTTGTCGGCCTGCGTTATACCCGCGCAAAAAGACGTAATCATTTTATTTCATTTATCTCGCTCTCATCGATGATGGGTATCGCTTTGGGCGTGACTGCATTGATCACTGTGCTTTCTGTAATGAATGGTTTTGAAAATGAGTTGCGTCATCGCATTCTGGGAATGACTGCACATGCCACAATAACCTCATTACGTTCAGGAATTCGCGATTGGCAAGAGATCGTCTCTACGGTTAAAAAGCATCCAAAAGTTGTAGAAGCTGCGCCCTATATCCAGAAAGAGGGCATGATGATGTTTGGCCAGCAGGTGAATGGGACAATTATCCGTGGGGTTTTACCTGATGAGGAGCGGAAGGTCTCAGTGGTTGCTCAAAAGATGGTGGCCGGTTCATTTTCAGAGCTTGAAGCTGGTGAGTACCGTATTATTCTCGGTAAGGATTTGGCGCGAACGCTCGGAGTGATTGTCGGCGATAAGGTCACCGTGGTCTCTCCCTCTACGAATGTCACTATTGCTGGTGTTGCTCCACGGCTCAAGCGTTTTACAGTCTCCGGCATCTTTGAGGTCGGAATGTATGAGTATGATAGTGCGATGGCGATGATCCATGCGGATGATGCGCAACGCCTGTTCAAAATGAAAGGGACCTTTAGTGGCGTCAGGTTAGTACTTGATGATCTCTTCTTGGCACCCTATGTCAGTCGTGAACTTGTCAATGAACTGCCTGGTAACTACTGGGTGCGCGATTGGACCCAATATCATGCGAATTTCTTTAAAGCGATCAAAACCGAAAAGACGGTGATGTTTGTCATTTTGCTTCTCATTGTGGCAGTTGCTGCGTTTAATATTGTCTCTACACTGGTGATGGTCGTTACCGATAAAGAGTCAGATATCGCCATATTGCGTACTCTTGGAGCATCTCCTCGAAGTGTGATGATGCTGTTTATTGTTCAAGGTACGGTGATTGGTCTGGTTGGTACTACATTGGGGCTGATTGGGGGTGTTTCGCTAGCGCTTAATGTTGAGACGATTGTGGCAGCGATTGAGCAGTTTCTTGGGGTTCAGTTTATGCCCTCTGATGTCTATTACATTAGCGACCTCCCATCGGATCTTCATTGGGATGATGTGATTAAGATCTCAGTCGTATCGTTTATCTTAAGTGTGATGGCCACGCTCTATCCTGCCTGGCGTGCCTCAAAGAATCAGCCTGCGGAGTCTTTACGCTATGAGTAGTCAGCAGGCGGTTATTGAATGCTCCCATATCTCAAAATCATTCACTGAGGGACCACAAGTGGTGGATGTGTTAAGTGATTTGTCGCTGAGTATCAAACAGGGTGAGCAGGTTGCGATTATCGGAAGTTCTGGGAGCGGTAAGAGCACACTTCTTCATCTACTAGGTGGACTTGATCAAGCAAGTTCGGGTGACATTCGAATCAATGGTCAGAATGTGGGGAGTATGTCTGAAAAGGAGCGTGGTATTTTACGAAACCACTCCTTAGGATTTGTCTATCAGTTCCACCATCTGCTTCCTGAATTTACCGCATTGGAAAATGTGGCAATGCCACTTCTTATCAGGCGATGTTCAGTCTCCGAATCGACCTCCAGAGCAACAGAGATCCTCAATCAAGTTGGTTTGGGGCATCGACTACAGCATAAACCGGGTGAGTTGTCGGGAGGTGAGCGTCAACGTGCTGCAATTGCACGCTCCATGGTCACATCACCTCAGTGTATTCTTGCTGATGAGCCAACAGGTAATTTGGATCGAGCGACTGCCGAATCGGTTTATCAGCTACTGTTGGAGTTGAATCGACAGCATCAGACCAGCCTTGTCATCGTGACTCATGATGAAGGGCTTGCTTCAAAGATGGATCGGGTTCTTAAATTGATCGACGGAAGAATTGAAACCGTTAAGGGTTAGGTTCAACGTCTTTTACGTTCTTGAATGTGTCTGACCAGATGGAGTCGCCACAATCCGCGTATTAAAAAATAACCGACGAATGAGCTGATGGTTCCCAGGATGAAGCAACCGAGTAGAAACGGTTCCCAGATGTTCGACATGCCGGTTGTCAGCCACTCCCAACTCAGTTCAAAGACAAATGTTTCAACTTCATGCCCGAGAATAGTGATTCCGACAAAGTACGCCCCATAGAAAAGAAAGGGCATGGTTACCGGGTTGGTGACCCAGACCAAAGCGACGGATAACGGCAGGTTAACCCTGAAAAGTATTGCTGCCATTGCTGCAAGCACCATCTGAAATGGGACTGGAATCCAGGCACAGAAGAGGCCGACTGCAAATGCGCCTGATGCGGCTCGTCGGTTGAAGTGCCAGAGATTAGGGTCATGGAGAAGAGTGCCAAAGTGTTTCATGTGTTTATGATCACGAATGGTGTTGTGATCGGGCATGATCTTTTTAATGAATTTTTTTGGCATCTATTTTATAACTACAAATGATTAGGCTTGCGAGCGCCTATTATCCACATTTTCACGGAGTACAAAAGGATTGTTAAAAGGGAGTATCGCACTATTATTGGGTAATCTGCTGTGTTTACAGCTTTGGATATCGTTTCATCCCGCATTAATCTTTCTGATGATAGGGGTGATCGTTGTTCTGCTTTATTACCGAAATCATACGCTTGCTCAGTTGTTCCTCTGGTTTATCGTCGGATTTATCTGGACGCAGATCACGTTTCAAAAGGCATTAAATGATCGCCTCTCTTCGCAATATGACGGTGCTGTCTTTGAGGTAATGGGGATCATTGACTCAATTCCGCAGCAACGAGGACGCTCAAAACGGTTTGATTTCAATGTTAAGTCGGCGCAACTTAACCAACAACAGGTTCAGTTGCCGGAACATATTCGTCTCTCTAGTTATGAACCGCGATTAGTTGTGCGTCTTGGAGAGATGTGGCGTTTACGTGTAAAGCTAAAAAAACCGAGGGGTTTTGTGAACCCCAATGGGTTCGATTATGAACGATGGCTACTACTGGAGGGTGTCGGTGCTACAGGCTATGTCAGAGGAGGACACAAGGCCTATCAATTGATCGGTGATCAAGCGTCACCCCTGCAAAAGGTGAGGAGGGGATTATTCAATCATATTCAACAATATACCTCTACAACCGATAGTCGGGGGGTGATTGAGGCGCTCATCCTTGGTGAACGGTTTAATATCAGCGATGAACAGTGGCGATTATTCAGAGCGACTGGCACAACACATTTAATGGCGATATCTGGGCTGCATATTGGATTGATTGCCAGTTTTAGCTTCTTTCTTATTCGATGGCTGTGGAGTCGATCCTATCGGTTGACACTATGGATCGCTGCACCAGTTGCCGCTGCACTGGTCTCAATCATTGCGGCCTACTTCTATGCAGCGTTGGCTGATTTTTCGATTCCGACACAACGGGCACTGATTATGAGTGCGGTGGTCTTGGGTGCAGTGATCTTCAATCGCAAGCTCTTTTCATCAGAGGTGTTGGCCGTCGCTGCTATTTTGGTGGTGCTGAATGAACCGATGGCGACGATGAGTGTTGGCTTTTGGCTCTCATTCGTAGCGGTTGTAATAATTGTCTACACCTCAAACCGATACCCTCGTACAAAGCGACTTCACACACTTGTGATGCTACAGATTGCGATTTTTATCGGGTTGGCACCACTACTTCTGATGTTTTTTGGGCTTATCTCGCCACTTTCTGCACTCATCAATCTGTTAGCGATCCCCTATATATCGGTACTTGTTGTGCCGTTGATCTTTATCGGTGTCCTGTTGTCAGGCTTTAACGACATGGCTCAGATGCTTTTCTCGCTGGTGGGGCAATTGATTGAAGTTTTTCTGCAATCGCTATCATGGGGAGCTGATCTTATTTCTCCGATACTGTTTCCTCAAATACCTTTGCCATTGATTGTGTTAGCTCTGGTGTCCGTAGTCTGGTTGTTTGCCCCGACTGGATGGCCGCATCGATGGTTAGCTGTGATTGGGTTGATTCCCGGATTACTCTTTAGTCCGCAACGACCTGAAACAGGAGAGGCGTGGATCACCATCCTTGATGTGGGGCAGGGACTGTCTGTGGTTGCAGAAACCAAACAACATCGGCTGCTATTTGATACCGGACCATCCTATGGAGAATACTTTGATGCTGGAGAGGCGGTGGTTATTCCCTATCTGCATTCAAAGGGTTATTCAGTACTGGATGTCGTTATTGTTAGTCATCAGGATCAAGATCACATGGGTGGTCTCTCGGCGATTATCTCTGATATGGAGATCTTGAAACTCTATTCACCTCAGCCTGTTTCCGAATATAGAGGAAGACAGTCTGAGTGTGTTGAAGGGGTTGTTTGGGATTGGGATGATGTGAGGTTTGAATTTCTCTACCCATCCATAAATCAAGTTAAAGCAGCGATAAAGAGCCATAACGAACAGGCGTGTGTGTTAAAGATAACAACTCAGTGGCGATCAATCCTGCTAAGTTCAGATATTGAATCCAATAGTGAACAATGGTTAATTAGTCACAATCGTGATGCGCTCAAAAGTGACTACCTGTTAGTGCCTCATCACGGAAGCACCACATCGTCTACCGAATCATTCATCGAATCGGTACAACCTGAGTTGGCTCTCGTCTCATCAGGATATAAAAATCGATTTAATCACCCCGATCCCCGAATCGTTTCCCGATATCGTGATCAAAACATTCCTTTCAAAACAACGGCTGATAACGGTGCGATTAGAGTTGTGTTGAGTCACGATGGGATGGTTCGATATCAACGTGATGTTGAACATAAAAAGTAATCAACAGAAATTACGAAATATGTCATTAATTCACTCATGCAGGGTGGGAATCATCACGCCAGTTTGATACATTGAACGACTGTTATCAGGCTTATAAGGGAGTCTAAAAAAGTGTTTGAATTAGTCTTAGCGGGTGGTTGGTTGATGATTCCGATCATTCTTTGCTCGGTTGTTGCATTGGCTATCGTAGGTGAACGCTTTTATTCTTTGAGAGAGGATATGATTGCTCCATCGGTGATGGTTACCGAACTATGGCAACTTCATCGTGATGGTAAGTTGACCAACGATCATATTCGTACTGTTCATTCAAGTTCACCCTTAGGACGAATACTTGCTGCTGGATTGGTGAATATGCACCATGAACGTGAGGTGATGAAAGAGGTGATTGAGGAGAACGGTCGACAGGTCGTACAACAACTTGAGCGCTATCTCAATACACTCGGCACCATCGCATCAATTTCACCGCTATTAGGTTTATTAGGAACAGTTATCGGCATGATTAAGGTCTTTGCTGCGATTACTGCAAGTGGTGTTGGAGATCCAACCGTGCTTGCCGGCGGAATTTCAGAGGCATTGATTACAACTGCTGCCGGGCTTTCAGTTGCGATTCCATCATTGATGTTTTATCGCTACTTCAGGGGTAGAGTTGATTCTTTGGTATTAAAGATGGAGGAGGAGTCTCTTAAGCTGGTCGAGATGATCCACGGTGAGCGAGAGGCTGTTTAGCGACATTATGAATCTTTCAAAACGAAATCGAGAAGAGCCAGAACTAAACCTGACCCCGCTCATTGATGTGGTGTTTCTGCTGCTGATATTTTTTATGGTTTCAACCACCTTTGAAAAAGAGAGTGAGATTACGATTGAGCTTCCAGAGGCAACGGGTGAAGTCTCTGAAAAGGCTGAGCAGGTCATTGAAATAGCGATTGATGATAAGGGACGTTTCTTTGTCAATGAGAGAGAGGTTGTCAATACACAAATAGAGACCTTACGCACCGCGATTAAGGTTGCGGCAGGAGATCTTAAAGACCCTCAAGTCATTATTAGTGCTGATAAGGTAACACCCCATGGCTCAGTTGTTACTGCGATGGATGCACTCAGACAGCTAGGTTATGTCAATATGACTTTTGCCACACATCAACCTAAAAAGAATTAACAACTCATGAATAACCCGTCGAAGGGTAGTTTTTCAAATATATACCGTCGATTACTTGGCTATGTAGTGCCTCATTGGGGTGCCTTTGTTATTGCCACCGTCTCACTTCTGGTTGTTGCTGCAACCGAAGTTGGTGTTGCAGCATTAATGAAGCCAATGCTTGACGGCACATTTGTTGAGCGTGATCCATTTGTGATCAAATGGGTGCCTATCGGTCTGGTATTGATCTTCCTCGTTCGTGGGGTTGCCTCATACCTGTCTGGTTACTGTATGGCATGGGTTGCACGCCAAGTCATTAAGGTGCTTCGGGCGCAAATGTTTGAGAAGTTATTACAGCTTCCGGTTTCATTCTTTGATAGCTCTCCTTCAGGGGTGCTGATTTCAAAGTTGATCTACGATGTTGAACAGGTTGCTAACGCCACCACAGATGTCATTACCATCATAATCCGAGACACGGTTACTGTGATCGGGTTGCTCGCCTGGATGCTCTATCTTGACTGGTTTCTTGCCTTGATCTTATTGGTTGGCGCGCCTGCGATTGCACAGTTGATTAATGTCATTAATCGGCGCTTTCGACGCTATTCAACACATATTCAAGACTCAATGGGAAATGTGAGTCACATTGCTGAAGAGTCGATAGAAGGAAATCGTGTGGTTAAAACCTTCGGTGGACACGAATATGAGCGTCACCGTTTTGAAACTGCAAACGAAAAGAACAGACACCTTAATATGAAGTTATTGGCGACCACAGCTGCAAGTGTGCCTTTAATTCAGCTTATTGCGTCGATGGCCTCTGCGTTGGTGATCTATGTTGCGCTCAATCAGCCTGATCTCAGTGTCGGCGGTTTTATGTCCTTTGTATCGGCAATGATGATGATCCTCGCACCGATGAAACGCTTAACAAAGATCAGTGCCAATTTACAGCGTGGCGTTGCAGCGGCTGCATCTATCTTCACCTTTGTCGATACTCAAGGTGAGATAGACAATGGCGACACTGTTATCGAAAAAAGCACAGGCTTGGTTGAATACGATCATGTGAGTTTTCAATACGACTCAAGTGAAGAGATGGTTTTAAAGGATGTTAGCCTTACGATTAATCCGGGCGAAACCGTTGCATTTGTCGGTCGTTCAGGGAGTGGTAAGTCAACCATTGTGAGTTTACTACCAAGATTTTATGAGACGCAGCAGGGTGAAATACGAATCGATGGGCATCGAATCAATGACATCCGGCTCTCATCTTTGCGCGAACAGATGGCGTTAGTGAGTCAGCACATTACACTTTTTAACGATACCATAGCGAACAACATCGCTTATGGCACGATTGGCGAGTGTAGCCGTGAGAAGTTGGTTGAAGCCTGTCGAGCGGCTTATGCATTGGAGTTTATTGAAAAACTTCCTAATCAATTTGAAACGGTAGTCGGTGAGAATGGTGTTCTACTTTCCGGAGGGCAAAGACAACGACTCGCGATTGCAAGAGCACTGCTGAAGAATGCGCCAATTCTTATTCTTGATGAAGCAACATCGGCCTTGGACACACATTCTGAACGCTATATTCAATCTGCGCTCGATAGTTTGATGCAAAATCGAACCACACTCATCATTGCCCACCGCCTATCAACAATTGAGAATGCCGATAAGATCGTTGTTATGGATCATGGAACGATTGCCGAAGTCGGAGATCATTCGTCATTATTGAAAAGAGATGGACTCTACGCTGCACTATATAAAATGCAGTTTGAGGAGCAACCGGAGGGCGCTTGAAAACCTTGCTTGAGCGTTCATGGTATCGTTATTGGCACCCGTTAACCTGGTTGCTTTATCCGCTGTCATTGATTTTCTGTCTATTGGTTGCTTTAAGACGATCGCTCTATCGACTAGGTGTTTTTTCACAACGAACATTTGATGTACCTGTAATTGTCGTAGGTAACATCACCGTTGGAGGGAGTGGAAAAACACCGATGGTCGCCTGGTTAGCCTCTTATCTCCAATCAAGAGGTTATAAGCCAGGAATTATAAGTCGTGGCTATGGTAGTAATAAGCTTGCACAACCGAAGGATGTAACTCCCTCATGTGATGCTGAAACCGCAGGAGATGAACCCCTGCTGCTCGCCCAAAAAACTGACATTCCCGTTGTCATTTTTCATGATCGCGTTCTGGCATGTGAGCACCTATTGAGTAATCATCAGGTTGATATTGTGATTAGTGATGATGGCATGCAGCACTACGCTTTAGCTCGTGATATTGAGATCGCCATCATAGATGGTGTCAGAGGTTTCGGTAATGGATTATGTTTACCGGCCGGGCCGTTACGGGAGACGATATCAAGACTAAATCATGTAACAATTACGATTGCCAATACTGCACCACATCCATTGGCAGATACGACAATGCAGTTGTTGGGTGATGAGGTTGTTAACCTTAAAACAGAGCGGCGTATCGGGCTACATGAGTTTGATGGAAGTGAGGTCAACGCTGTCGCTGCTATCGGTTATCCTAAACGGTTTTTTAATGATCTTGGGCGATACGGTATTCATACCATTGAACACCCTTTTCCGGATCATCACAGATTTGTGGCGGATGATCTCATCTTTGATAATGATGCTGATACGATTATGACGGAAAAAGATGCAATGAAATGCCGTGCCTATGCTGATGAAAAGATGTGGTATCGACCAGTAGAGGCCTCTTTTGACGCAACTTTTGAACAGTTATTGAATAGAAAGCTGGAGAAATGCATTGAACAAAAACACACTTGATATCCTAGTTTGTCCGATTTGCAAAGGGAAGTTGCTCTTCTTAAAAGAGTCAAATGAGCTCGTATGTAAGGCCGACAGGCTTGCATATCCTATCAAAGATGATATTCCGGTGATGCTGGAGGAAGAGGCGCGCAAAATAGATGTGGATGAGATTGGTTGATGGATTTTAGCGTAATTATCCCGGCTCGATACGCCTCTCAACGACTTCCGGGAAAACCGCTGTTGGATATTGCTGGCAAGCCGATGATTCAGCATGTCTACCAGCAGGCCTGTTTATCCGGTGCTAAAAAGGTGGTTGTGGCAACAGATGATCAGCGTATCTTTGATGTCGTCTCCACTTTTGGTGATGCTGTGATGACCTCAGTTGAACATAGCTCAGGAACCTCAAGACTTGCTGAATGCACCGAGATACTCGGGCTTAATGGAGATGACATTGTAGTTAATCTTCAAGGTGATGAACCATTAATGCCGCCAAGCCTAATTACTGAGGTGGTAGAACATCTCACACAACATCCAAAAGCTGTGATGGCTACATTGGCAACACCGATCACAGATGCTGAAATTTTGTTTGATCCTAATAGCGTTAAGGTTGTTTTTGATAGTGAAGGATATGCACTCTACTTTAGTCGAGCACCAATCCCATGGCATAGAGATCAATTTTCTCAAAACAATAGAGTATTACTAGATAATGATATTGCTTTCAGGCATTTGGGTATCTATGCTTATCGTGTAGGCTTTCTCGAAAGATATATAAAAGCGCCATCGAGCCAACTTGAGAAAGTTGAATCACTTGAGCAGCTAAAAGTATTGTGGATGGGGGAGAAGATCTCTGTTGGGGTAACTAATCAAGCACCACCTGTGGGTGTTGATACTGAAAGTGATCTTGAGTGTATTCGTCAATTATTTAAATAATAACTAAAATGGACTTTATAAAAATAATGTGGACATACAATGCAAACATTAAAAATAAATGCATTAATAACAGCTGCAATCGTTCAACTTTGCTCAATGAGCGCTACAGCTATAACCGATGAAGCGCTATTTTTGCATGGCGAGGAACAGTTCTTTATTGAACTACCATCCATTGTCTCTGTTACCCGCCTATCTCAATCAAGAGATGCTTTACCTGCATCGGTTACTATCATAGACCGACGAATGATTGAGAACTCAGGGGCAGTAGAGTTAACCGATCTATTCAAACTCGTTCCTGGATTTCAGGTTGGTCATTACCATGATGTAGATGGAAGTCGTACCGCTGTTACCTATCATGGCAATAGCGATCAATATTCACGACGAATGCAGGTGCTGGTCGATGGACGATCAATCTATACCCAGTTAACAGGAGGACCTGAGTGGCCAGATCTTCCAATCACCATAGATGACATTGAACGTATTGAGGTGATCCGTGGTCCTAATGGTGTCGCCTATGGAATGAATGCGTTTCAAGGGGTAATTAATATCATTACCAGGCATCCTGATAGTTATTCAGGGAGTAACGGAATTGTTCAGTTAGGTGAGAGAGATAACCAGCGTTTAACCGTTCGTTATGTCGATAATGATAGAGATTTTAAGTATACACTTAAAGCCTCAAAACACTCATCATCTGGTTATCGAGATCTTGATTTGCTCGGAAACGGGGTTAATGAAATAAACGACAATAGTAGTACGAATCTGTTCACATTTAGAGGTGATTATCAATCAGACGTAAACGATTTTTTAACCTTCTATGTTGGTAGTGCTGAAGGGCCAAGACAAGTAGGACTCATGGATCAATTTGCACCGAATAAACCAGGCCCAGATAGTGTGTTGCGTAACAAATTGATGAGTAATACCTATCAGCATATTACTTGGAAACATATCTTCGATTCAGAAAGCGAATTAAACCTGCACGTATACCATAATCTGCATAAATCAGATGATCGTTATAGTGTCTGGTATTCAGATATTCTGACCTACGTGGATCCAACCAAGCAGGATATTGACTATACACCTGCTATTTTATTGTCCTCCTTTGGTGTTGTAGACAAACAATTGGCGATCGATACTTCATTATATTCAGAACGATCAAATGTTGAACTATCTTATCAGAGACGATTTAATGAGAAGATGAGAGTGGTTTGGGGTGGGGAAGCGAGAGCAGATACCACAAAAGAGAATGACTATCTTGATATCACTGGAAAATATACCCGACATTCGAACCGCTTATTTTACAATTTTGAATATCAGCCGATTGATAGTATCGTTATTAATCTGGGGGACATGTTCGAAAGTAGTGATGTTATTAGCGACAATTTGCACTCTCCTCGTATTGCGCTGAACATGAGACTTTCTGGGCAAAGATACCTTCGCTTTAGCCGATCTAGAGCATGGAGAAGTCCTGTTTTTTTGGAAGAGCGAATGAAGTACCAATGGGACATTCCTGATATTCTTCTTAATGTTCCACTCATCGATCACTCCTCTGTTATCAAGCCCGAAAGAATCTACTCTACAGAAGTTGCATATGGCCACTATAGTGATACAACAGGTTTTAATTATGATGTCAGATTGTTTCAAGATAATGTGACTAATTTAATCACACTACCCAAAAACCAAATAACGAAAGAGTGGGTTTTCGAAAACGATGGCTCATATACTATGAACGGAGTAGACCTTGATTTGAATTATGTTACTGAATCAGGAATACAAATCCATCTTGCACACTCATCAGTGAGTGTTGAAGGTCAGATAAAAGCGTATACCAATCCCAATGTTTATGATGACTTTACATTATTTGTGCCGAAGTATACGACCTCTATACTGGTCTCAAAACGATTAAACGATAGAATGAATGTGGCTCTAAATTACTACAATGTCGCAGCAATGGAGTTTTTCTCAGGAGATAATACCGGTGGGTATCGTACTATGGATATTGCATTTAAATATAAGCTGAAACGAGATGGAGGCGATGCATCAATTACACTGTTAGGAAAGAATCTTACGGAGCCATACTTTGATTATGAAGATGAGACGGCTCTCGAACGTACCTATTATTTAACGTTTGAAACAAAATTCTAAAAAATTATAGAGAGATGGATTCTCAAATGGACTTCTGGAAAAGCATATTTAAAAAAATACTATTGTTAAATCTCCTCATTCATGGCATTGCTTATGCCAATGAGGTGCAGTTGCTCTATAATAGCAATCTTTCCTATCATAATGAGTTTGTGAAATCCCTATCCGATCATACAAAAAATGTACGTGATCGTATTCATTTTAAAAAAATACCACTCGATAAGATTGACGAGGTCGATGAATCAAAGCTTTTAGTCACTGTAGGGCATGAAGCTGCTTCACACTTTAGAAACAGTAAAGGTGTTGTGTTACATGTCTTTAATAGTCGGCAATCGATTGAGGAACTGTATAAAGACAGGCAGGCAAATAATCACCACTCAATCGTATTGGATCAACCAATTGATCGCTTCTTTAAGTTAATACGGGTCGTGCTGGGTAACAATAAGAATGTTGACTTCATGGTATCGTCAACTGAGAAAAACAGACTCTATCAAAAGAGTGCCAAATCATATAATGTCAATTTAATCCCAAATGTAATCACATCAGAAAATGAGATCACTAAAAAGATTCAATTTATTATAAAAAATAGTGAATCTGTTTTGCTCGTTCCAGATCCAATGATTGTCAATCAAAAAACAGCTCGAGCAATTATTGTCACTGGATATAAGGAACAAACTCCTATCATTGCTTATTCAAGGTCATTGGTAAAAGCTGGTGCTTTAATGGCCGTCTATACCGAGCAGGAACAAGTTGTCGGTCAGACTATTGAAGTACTATTGAAAATCATTTCAGGTAAAAAAGTAAAACAGATCATTGAACCTAATGATTTCAGCGTGGCGGTAAACTATCAGCTTGCAAGGGCGTTTAGTCTTAGTATTCAATCAGAAGATAATATTAAGACTCAAATTGAGAACTATAAGAAATGAAGCGTGTAGGCATTAAGAATATATTGGCTATAGGAATATTTATTCCTTCGCTTGGCGTGCTGATTCTTATTAGTTTGCTGGTAATCAATTATCTAAATTTCTTAGAAGAGACCTTTAACAATAATGGTGAGTTGTTAACAGCGCAATTGGTGGCTTCATCAGAATATGGTGTGACGACAGGAAATGTTGCAGTACTTGAATCAACAGTACAAAACCTTTTAAAACGACAAGACATCATATCAATCAATATTAAGGATTCAGAGAAACATAGTCTTGTATCCAAAACGAAGAGTGGAAATAGATCGTTAGATTATCAATTGGATTACAAATCAAGCGTCTGTAAAAAACTCAAAAGATCTCAAATCTTTTGTGGGACGATTGTCAGCATTCCGCTACAAACAGAGGATTTTTCAACGAAACTGATTGCTACAGAACAGGTGGTTGGTTTTATAGAGGTTGAGTTAAGCCGATCTGCTCATGATAGCCAGATTAACGATATTATCGCATTGATTGTATTGGTTACTTCTGTCGGTCTGCTTGGAATCTATTTTACATTTAGAGTGATCGATAGAAATATCTCACAACCGATAGTTGCATTAACTGAAACCGTTGAAAAAATTGGGCAAGGAGATTTTTCTGCAAGGGAATCTCATAAAATGAAGTGGGAGTTTAATACCTTACAAAGAGGTATTAATAGTATGGCTGTTGCAATTGAAGAGTTAAACAACGAACAAAAACAAAAAATTTATGAAGCAACACAATCACTCACAAAAACATTGGAAGAACTCAATGAAAAGAATCATGCTTTAGATATCGAGCGTCAAAAAGCAAATGAAGCGAGTCTGGCAAAAAGTCAGTTTTTAGCAACAATGAGCCATGAGATAAGAACACCGTTAAGCGGAATGCTTGGAATGCTAAGTGTGCTTGAGTCGAGTGATCTCGATCAAGATCAGCTTGGTTATGTTTCCAATTTAGAAGATGCGGCTAACTCGTTAAGAATGCTGATCGATGAAATTCTCGATTTCTCCAGAATAGAGGCTGGGAAATTAACCATCGTAATTCGTCCTTTTTCAATTCGAAAACTGATTGATGAAGTCATGACGATGTTTGGTCCATCCGCACATCAAAAGAACATTGAGCTTTTTGCTGATATCCCAACAGAGTTCCCAGACATTATTCACGGCGATCAGTTAAGAATCCGTCAGGTTCTAATCAATCTTACAAGTAATGCCATTAAATTTACTGAGAAAGGTGAGGTTTATTTAGTTCTGAAATGTATGCCAAAAGAAAATAGTGAACTCAGTGAGATCTATTTCGAAGTCAATGATACAGGTATCGGGATACCCGAGGATAAGCAGGATCTTATCTTCGATAGTTTTATGCAAATCGATGCGAATAAAAACCGCCGATATAGTGGTAGTGGTTTAGGAACAACCACCTCTCGTCAGCTTGTCGAACTGATGGGTGGTGAAATTGGTGTAAAGAGTGAATTGGGTGTTGGAAGTCAGTTTTGGGTGAGGCTCAATTGCATAACTGAATCAGGAGAAGGGTACCCTCGATCTCTAGATCAAAAAAATATTGTTATCTTGGAACAGCATGAACACAGTCGGCAGATACTGGCCTCGATTTTTTTAGCGCTTGGTGCAAATGTCGTATCAGTTGATAGTTCTGATAATCTTTATAACCATATTCGGACAAGTCGAGCGATTTTGGATTATATCCTTCTGTCAGAGAACAGCGCAGCTTCAGAGATGGACAGGGTTGCTTTAGGCTTGCGTAATTTTGAATGGCGTGAGGGTCGGCCGAAATTGATCCACCTCATATTCTTTAATGGTACAAGCGACCATCACCTCTACGATCTAAGGATGAGTAAACCTTTTAGCTTGAATAAGTTCTACAGTAAGCTCTTTGAAAAACAGATCTCAGAACAATTGGTTAGCGATAATGAAACAGATAATCGTCCTCTTAAGGTTCTTGTCGCAGAGGATGATGAAATAAATGCCAAGGTCGTAACCTTTATTCTGGAGAAGAACGGACATCAAACTGTACGGGTTATAAACGGTATACAAGCATTAGATAAATTAAGAACCGAGCATTTTGATCTCGTTCTTATGGATGTCAGGATGCCTGAACTTGATGGGCCAAATGCTGTATCAATTCTAAGAGCTGAAGAAGAGGGATATATGCCAATTATTGCGCTTACTGCAAATATCGAAGAGCGTGCAAGCTGTGAAAGCGCTGGAATGGATGCTTTTTTGGTTAAACCAGTTGATGAAAAGACACTCAATAGTACGATAAAATCTGTGCTCGACAATCTGGTTTAAGGAAATTCTGATTAAGTATGATAAATAAGTCATTGCGAACGTAGTGAAGCAATCCAGATCTTGTATATCAAAAACGTATGGATTGCCACGTCGCTTCGCGACTCGCAATGACTACTTTTTCAGAGTCTCCTTAACTATCTTCCTTTTTCTTATTTGTGGGTATCAATTAATGACTCAAACTGTAAAAGTTCTTTTTGTGTGTATGGGTAATATCTGTCGTTCACCACTCGCACATGGCTATTTTGAAACCCTTGTAAAAGGGCGAGGTTTAAGTGGAATAATTGAGGTTGATTCAGCAGGTACACACGCGTACCACGTTGGTGAAAAACCAGATCCGCGATCACAGGAGGTGGCTATCAGACATGGTATAGATCTCAGTAATCAGCGTGGTCGAAAAGTATGCGAGAATGATTTTGAATATTATGATTATATTCTTGCCATGGATAGAGACAACCTTTCAATATTGCATCAGCGTTCGCCTACTGAGTATCACTCAAAAATCGAGCTGTTTATGAACTATGCCAATGATCGTACAGTTTCTGAGGTTCCTGATCCCTATTATGGCGGCTCTAAAGGCTTTGATAATGTCTATTCGCTTATTGAATCAGCATCGACTGGGTTACTGGAAAATATTCAAAAGCGATATCTATCATAAAAAAAGCCGATCAGATTGAGATCTGATCGGCTTCAATAAACTGAGTCGGAATCAATCCTCAGAAGGTTTGGGTTTATTCTCCAATTTGGTTTCAACCATAACCAATGATTCGGATGCCGGTTTTGGTTTGGACACAGGAGGTTCAGGAGTCACCTCTGTTATCTCAACCTTAGGTTTGATTGACGAGTTGACGATATCAGAAGTTGCGGCATCAACACTTTTTATTGGCTTTGCTGCGACTGCTTCAGGTTTTTCACTCTCCACTTGGCGACTAGAACTCGCTGCAACAGGTGCAGGTTTCTCACTCTCCATTTGGCGACTAGAGCTCGTTGCAACAGGTGCAGGTTTCTCAATCGGCTTCGTTTCAACCATTTTTAGGTTTTGATTGGCTCTTGGGCTGTTTGCACTTGAGTCAGTGTGTGTTTTTCTTCGCATCTCAATAACAATATCATCACCTTTGGACTCTGGAACTGCGTTATGCTCATTCACGCTCTTTTGCGGTGTCGAAGTCTCTTTATCGATGCTTTTGTTCGCAGGCTCAACCATGTCTGATGCCGCAACGACCGAAGACTCCTCTTTTGGCTTTTTCTCGACAGAAGAGGGCTGTTTAGGCTCATTCTGGTTTTTAGTTGTTGCAGAATCAGCTGATATTGAACTGTTTGCAACGACACTATCGTCTGATGGTGCAGAGGTACGGTTCTGTTTACGGTTATCGTTCGAGCTAATCTCTCTATTTTGATCCGGGGTCTCAATCGGTGACGATTCACTCTTCGATGATTCATCCTGCTGACGATTTGAATTCTCGTTTCCTTTATCATCACGAGCGCGGTTGTTGCGTCTTCTGCCCCCGCGACGGTTACGTTTTGGTTTCTCCTTATCAGCCTCAGCGGGTGATTTATCCGTTTCTACCGAGTCAATAGTGACATCATCATTCTCTTTTCGGTTTTGAGGACGCTCTTTCTTTTTGGGGCGCTCACGTTTTTGTTTATTATCGTCGCCTTTATCACGATTGCTTGAATCGTTATCTTTTCCTCGTCCTTTTCGATCTTGATTGTTGCGTTTCTGAGTCCTTTTACGACCTTGTGAATCTTGGTTTCTGCGCTGTCCTCGTTTTCTCTCCTGCTTCTGTTTCTCTTCAGCCTCTTGTTTCTGCTTCTCTTCCTCTTCATTGCTGAAGAGTGATGAAATCAGACGACTCAGGAAACCTGAGCGCTTTTCGGTCTTAACCGCTGGTTCTGAAGCCTGGGCAGGTCGAGGTATTACCGGGTTGACATCTTTTACTGCAGGAATCTCAATCTCAGTAGCTGCCGCTTTTTCGGCGGTATGTACATAATCAACTGATGGCTTGCTAATCATCTCAAAGCTGGATTTTTGCTCAGCATCAGGGTCAATATCGTCCTCGCGAATTCTCTCAAGCTCATAATGAGGCGTTAACATGTGGTGGTTTGGTATTAATATGACCTTTACACCTTGACGCGATTCAATTTCATTAATGATATGACGCTTCTCATTAAGCAGGTATGTCGCAACCTCTAACGGCAACTGTGACTTAATCTGTCCAGTCTTCTCCTTCATCGCCTCTTCTTCAATAATTCGAAGAATCGATAACGCAAGTGATTCAGTTCCACGAACAGTACCTTGCCCATTACAGCGTGGACATACATTCTGACTCGATTCACCAAGGGAAGGGCGTAACCGTTGACGTGACATCTCCAATAACCCGAATCTGGAAATACGTCCGACCTGAACCCGTGCACGATCCATTTTGAGTGCATCCCGCAGGCGATTTTCAACCTCTCGCTGGTTGCGAGAAGGTGTCATATCGATATAGTCGATGACAATGAGTCCACCAAGATCACGTAGGCGTAGTTGTCGGGCGATCTCATCAGAGGCTTCAAGGTTGGTATTAAGTGCGGTCTCTTCAATATCACTTCCCTTTGTTGCGCGAGAAGAGTTGATGTCGATAGAGATCAGCGCCTCAGTATGGTCAATTACTACCGATCCACCCGAGGGTAATCTAACTTCACGCTGAAAAGCCGATTCAATCTGCGATTCAATCTGATATCGGGTAAAGAGTGGAACCTGGTCGGTGTATAGCTTCACCTTGTTAAGGTTGTGGGGCATGACCTTGCTCATAAAATCACGAGCCTGATTGTAGACTGCCTCATCATCAATCAATAGTTCATTAATGTCGTTTCGAAGGTAATCACGAATCGCACGAATAACGACATTGCTCTCTTGATAGACTAAAAACGGAGCAGGGGTCTCAGCGGTTGCGGCAGTGATTGCCGTCCAGACTTGAACCAAATAGTCGAGATCCCACTGTAGTTCGTCCTGTGATTTTCCTACGCCTGCGGTGCGTACAATTACACCCATATCTTCAGGCATATTGAGCTGATTCATGATATTACGGATTTCACTACGATCATCGCCTTCGATTCGACGTGAAACACCACCAGCTCGAGGGTTGTTCGGCATTAGCACAAGGTATCGACCGGCGAGACTTACAAATGTCGTAAGCGCCGCGCCCTTATTTCCTCGTTCCTCTTTTTCAACTTGAACAACGATTTCCTGACCCTCTTTGATCACATCCTGAATATTCGGACGACCATTGAATGAGGCATCGGGATCAAAGTAGGATCTTGAGATCTCTTTTAACGGGAGGAAGCCGTGACGCTCTGAACCGTAATCGATAAAGGCAGCTTCAAGACTGGGTTCTACGCGAGTGATACGACCTTTGTAGATGTTTGATTTTTTCTGAACACGGGAAGCGGTTTCGATATCCAGATCATACAGACGCTGGCCATCTACCAGCGCAACACGCAACTCTTCAGGTTGAGTTGCGTTAAACAACATTCTTTTCATTACATTTCTCTCGTGTGCTCAACCACGATCACCACAACATCTGCTGTGGTAAATGACTGCTAAAACAAGCAGTTACGTCTGTCCGCTGCGCGCTGACCAAAGAGGGCGCTGCATGCCGGACTCATCCACCCTTTATCTGTTGTGAAGGCGTGGGAACACATATTCAATTTTAAAAAGTATCCAGCAAAAGCGCTGAATACGGATGTCTTTTACATGTTTTGTGGCTTGCGCGGCACTTCGTTCTTAATTGTTGCGCCCATTTACAAAGCCTTGTTCTGCCTCAATTTGTGGTACTTAGCTATCCACATCGCACTAATGACAGAAGCGTTGCAATATATCAGTTATATCCTGGTTCAGCAATCCTATGTACGTCTAAAGTGTTGTAATTGGAGAGAATATCCAATATCCGGGCTTAAACTTTAGTGATTCTCTATGTACACTTCCTGCCTCAATTGTGACTAAACTAAATTCCGCAGGTAAAAACATCTTATGAGTGCCGAAACCCAAAACCGAGTAAAGATGGTCACGGTTGATGATGCAAGCGATGGGCAACGCATTGATAACTTCCTTTTAAAGATTCTCAAAGGTGTCCCCAAAACACACGTCTACAAGATACTTCGCAAGGGTGAGGTGCGAGTCAACAAAGGACGAATTAAAGCAAACCGACGGCTATGTGTTGGTGATGTTGTCAGAATTCCCCCAATAAGAGTCTCTGAATCGATAGCCACCAAGCCGGGTGATAAGGTTCTTTCTCAGTTAAGGGATGCAATTATCTTTGAAGATAATCGCTATTTAGTCCTCAACAAGCCTTCCGGGATCGCTGTTCATGGTGGTAGCGGATTGAGTTACGGAGTTATTGAGGGATTGAGAGCACTACGGCCTGACGCCCCCTATCTTGAGTTGGCGCATCGACTGGATCGTGAAACATCAGGGTTACTTGTTATTGCAAAGCGTCGTAGTGCGTTAAGGGCATTTCAGAAACTTATGGTGAGTAATGGGATCGATAAGCGCTATATTGCTCTGGTAAAAGGTTGCTGGGAGGGTGGTGAGCGTCGAATTAATCTTGCGTTACAAAAGAACACCTTAAAATCGGGTGAGCGTATGGTGCGAGTCGATCCTGAGGGTAAAAGTGCATTAAGTTTGTTTAAACCACTCCATATCTATGGCTCTTCATCGTTGATTGAGGTCAGGATTATCACTGGCCGAACTCATCAAGTAAGGGTGCATGCGCTATCTGCCGGTCATCCGATTGCCGGTGATCAAAAGTATGGTGATGAGGTATTTAACGCACAAATGGCGCAGTTAGGGTGTAAACGACTATTTCTACACGCAGCCAAACTTCGATTTACGATTGAAGAGGAGGCCACGTATGATTTTGAGGCACCACTTGATGACTCTCTACAACAATTAATCAATAAGCTCGGAAAATGAAGAGACGATTTAAACTATTAGTATTTGATTGGGATGGTACCGTGATGGATTCGGAAGCGAGGATTGTCGCTTGTGTTGATGGTGCGATTCGAGATCTAAACCTGCCTTATCGCACCAGAGATGAGGTGAAGAATATCATCGGGTTGGGTTTACGCGAAGCGGTGCAAACGCTGTTTCCAGGAAGCGATGAAGAACTTCTGACGATGATCGTCGATCGATATCGGCACCATTTTCTACATGCTGATAAAACACCGTCTACACTTTTTCCCGGAGCACATCAAACACTGCAAACGCTCAATAGTGATGGCTATCTTCTCGCCGTTGCGACCGGTAAAGGTCGCGTTGGTTTGGAGAAGGTGTTTGATGAAACCGATACACGCGCATTTTTTGTGACCTCGCGTTGTGCGGATGAAACTTTTTCCAAACCACACCCGCAAATGTTGGAAGAGGTGATTGAATTTTGTGGGGTAGAGCCACAAGAAACATTAATGATTGGTGACACTGAGTACGATATGCAGATGGCTGAAAATGCAAATACAGCCGCCTTGGCGGTCTGCTATGGCGTTCATGAACCTGAACGCCTGATGAAGTATCATCCACTTCACTGTATTGAATCGATAACAGAAATACCTTACTGGTTGCAACAGATAGAGAGATAGATGGATATGTTTGACGAAAAAGAGAGCAACGAACACGATAACCAATGGGAGCGTGATCTCATCAACCGCCTGAGCTTTGCCTCTTTGGCAGAGCAACGTAGAGCTCGTCGCTGGGGGATCTTCTTTAAATTTTTACTGTTCGGGTATCTGTTTGTGTTGCTTTATATTGCTGTGCAATCACCTGGATTGAGCGACTCATCCCTCAAACTGACAGATCACACTGCGGTTGTGAATGTAGATGGTCTTATCTCAGATGCCACCGATGCAAATGCTGAGACAATTATCGAAGGCATTCAGGATGCCTATGACGATGTTCATACGAAAGGGATTATTTTGAGAATAAATAGTCCCGGCGGTAGTCCGGTTCAATCTGACTATATCTATAAAGAGATTATGCGGTTAAAAGAGCAACACTCCGGGGTTCCGCTTTATGCCGTAATTGTCGATGTGGGAGCCTCTGGAGCCTATTACATCGCCTCTGCGGCAGATAGTATCTATGTTAACCCTTCGAGTATTGTCGGCTCGATTGGTGTTCGTATGGATGGTTTCGGGTTTACTCAAGCAATGGAAAAGCTCGGAGTTGAGCGTCGACTTCTAACTGCCGGGAATAACAAGGGTGCGCTTGATCCGTTCTTGCCGATAAAAGAGGAGGAGGTGCAACACGTTAAAGGCCTTCTCAATGAGATTCATCATGAATTTATTAATGCGGTAAAAAAGGGTCGTGGTGACCGACTTGATGAACAATCACACCCTGAACTCTTTAGTGGACTGTTTTGGGCTGGTCGTCAGAGTATTGAGCTGGGTTTGGCTGATGATATTGGCGATGTGGGATATGTGGCTCGTGAGGTGGTTAAGGTGGATAACATTGTCGATTTCACCCCACAGCCAGACTTTTTCAAGCGGTTTGCCGATCAAATTGGTGCGACTATGGCAAACATACTGCTTGAGACATCAGGTTCAGGCGCGTTTAACCTCAGGTAATTACGCTTGATATTACGATGTAGTGACCTCATTCGTGACTAGATGAATATCTAAGTTAACAAGATTATTGAATCGAGAATTAATACTGTGCTTAAAGCTGTTGAAAACGCAAATATCCAGGAACTTCATGCCTCAGTTCAAAAAGAGTACTCCTCTGCGACTCGCTTTGTTGAGATTTCAGGACCTTTTCAAATGCGTCGTGGTGGATATTTGTCTGAGGCAAGGATTGCCTATGAAACATGGGGCAAGCTAAATCATGCTGGTGATAATGCAGTATTAATCTTCACCGGCCTATCCCCAAATGCCCATGTTGCATCATCTGAAGCTGATCCATCGAATGGTTGGTGGGAGTTTATGGTGGGATCAGGTAAACCGATCGATACCGATCGGTTTTTTGTGATTTGTGTAAACTCCTTAGGCAGTTGCTTCGGTTCTACAGGGCCTTCATCAATTAATCCGGAAACAGGAGAGATGTATCGCCTTGATTTTCCTGAATTGACGGTTGAAGATATCGCTGCCGCAGGTCGTGCTGTGGTGCGCGCATTGAATATTCCCAGGCTTAAGGCCGTGGTTGGTGCATCACTCGGAGGCATGACCGCTTTAGCATATGCGGTTCACTATCCAACTGAAACAGAGCATTTAGTCTCAATATGCTCTGCAGCAAAGGCTACGCCCTATGCGATCTCTATTCGCTCCCTTCAGCGTGAGATTATTCGTAATGATCCCATGTGGCTTAATGGTAACTACCCCCTGGATCAAGAGCCAAAAGAGGGGATGAGACTGGCACGCAAGTTGGGCATGATCTCCTATCGCTCTCCAGAGGAGTGGGACGAGCGATTCGGGCGCGATGTGATTCCACATAATGGTGAAACCGGTTTTGAGCCGTTCAGATCTGAGTTTCAGATCGAGGGGTATCTCGAAAGCACGGCATCACGTTTTGTTGGAACCTTTGATGCAAACTCCTATCTTTACCTCTCAAGAGCGATGGATTGGTTTGATCTTGGTGATCATAGTGAAAGACTGATTAGCCTTGCCGAAGTCAGTGCCGGTAAAAAGGCGCTGGTGATCGGCGTTGAAACAGATCTGCTATTTCCTCTACACCAACAGAGATGCGTTGCAGATCTACTTACAGAAAGTGGACTTGATGTCAGTTTTGAGGCGCTACCTTCACTGCAAGGGCATGATGCGTTTTTAGTTGATCGCGCACACTTTAATCCAGTTGTTGAACGATTCTTTAAAACGATTGAATAAGAGGGTTGAATAATGGCAAGAACACCTTCAACGATGTTGGAACTGGGCGTAAAAGCACCATACTTTGAACTTCCAGAGCCGGGTGCAGATCGCGTTGTTTCGATTGAGCGCTTTTATGCACGCCCACTTGCAGTGATGTTTATCTGCAACCACTGCCCCTATGTGCTACACATCATTGAGAAACTCTCAGAAGTGGCCGACGAGTTTGGCAAAAAAGGGGTTCAGTTTGTAGCGATTAATGCAAACGATGTCAGTCTCTATCCTGACGACAGTCCAGAAAAGATGGTTGAACTATCTCAACAATACGCTTTCTCATTTCCCTATCTTTTCGATGAAACTCAGGCCATTGCCAAGGCGTATCGTGCAGCGTGTACCCCGGATCTATTTCTGTTTGATAACGATCATCAACTTGTTTATCGCGGACAGTTTGATGATGCCAGGCCACGTAATGAAGAGCCGGTAACGGGTCGTGATTTTATTGATGCGCTTAAAGCCTTAATCTCCGGTCTTCCTGTTCCGCATGAGCAAAAACCAAGTTTAGGTTGCAATATTAAATGGAAAGAGGGTAATGAGCCGGAGTATTTCGGCTAAGGCATTTAGCTTTAAGTGGTGGTAGGGAACGTTGCGGACTCAATTTGTTTTATGATTGCTCCTAGATCGCGCTCGGTTCTAATTGCTTCATATAGCGTGGTGTATGACGTTGTATGATCATGCATCATCTTCAGCCACTGTTTGATACGTGGTGCAATGGCTTTGTGTTTACTGTGTGGTGACTCCACCATTATCTGAATAAATTTCAGTATTGCTGTTTGAATCATTTCCCAAGATGGGGCGGGGATCTGTGTACGCGATTGATGTGCCCGAATCATCTGTACAAGATAGGGTGATGCAACTGCCCCTCGTGCCAACATGAAGTGATCAAGGCCGCTGATCTGCTTTGATTTTTTGTATGATGCAATATCAAAAATATCACCATTAGCAATGATCGGTAATGAGGTTAGCTCGCTAGATCTTTTTAGCCAATGCCACTGAGCTGGATTTTTGTATCCATCTTCTTTAGTGCGCGCATGGATAGTAATGAACGAAGCGCCAGCCGACTCTATGGCATCAATAATCTCTGCTAATCGATCGCCATTGTTGATGCCGACTCTAATCTTTGCTGAAAGTGGAACGCTCTTTGAAAGTGCCTTTCGACTTTGATAACAGATTCGATGAATCAATTCAGGCTGGTCGAGTAGTGCCGCGCCAACACCTTTTTGATTCACAACTTTTGAAGGGCAGCCAAAATTCAGATCAACACCATGAACTCCCAGCTCACCAGCATGTTGGGCGTTCTCGGCAATCAGTTCTGGATTATTACCTAAAAACTGAATATGAACAGGTGTACCGGATCGCGTTCGAAATTGATGGTCAATCTCAGGGATATAACGGCGAAGCACTTTAACCGAGTGAACCTGATCTGTAACACGAATAAACTCACTCACACACCAGTCGTAATCGCCAATATCTGTCAGGATTTCCCGCATATATGCGTCGATCAATCCTTGCATTGGTGCCAGTATCAATTTCATTTTGAGTTGTATCAGGTTGAAAGGGTACGCATTATGACAGTAGATGATCTAAAAGCGAAACCCGCTTTTAACGACATCAAATCATTACTGAAACCCTCTATCACGATAAACGTCAAGTTGCTCACTTAACCTCAACAGGTGACAATCATAAAGAGATCATTCTCAATAGTTATCTTAAACGCTGAGCTGATTCAAGGATTTCTTAGCTTTAAAGATCGTAGTGAGATAATTAATTTGTAATCGCAGAAACATGATCTATTCTTTAGTCTCAATATTCTAAAAACAACAGTTAAAGGACAAACAAATGGCACTTCCAACTCCAGTAAATGGTCAAATCACTGATTCAGTAACCCAATCCAATGTCGAGGTACTTGCAAATGCACCAGCTCAGGCGATGGGTACTCTTTATCAGTCTATGTCACAAGCGGCATCACTTGCTGCAACGAATGCTGTAACCGCTCAACAAAACCTGAATATTATTGGTGAAGCGGCCACATCTTCATGTGTTTCTTCACTATTGGGCAACAATAAATAATCGTCATCAGGGAGTAGGTGCATGGTTGATGAAACCAGTATTAATGATCAAATCTCTGATAGTGTTGAGCAGATCAAAAAATTGTTATCTGACGATAATGGCGATAATGTTCGAGCCTTTTCATACCAGATGATGGCGCACTCAATAGGCTTGGCCATGTACAATGCGGTTCATCAACAACAACAGCGATATATCATTCAAAACGCGATAACCACTGCTGCAACTAAGGCCATTCTTGAAGCAAGTCCTGAACAGGCACTTAAGATGGCTGAAGAGGGATTGGGAGAGCAACACTTTACTCAAACAATGCATGAGTTAAAAGCAATGATGGATGATCTCAATTCGACCTATAAGGAACTTAACTCTCAGTTAACTGATGATCTAAAACATCAGGTTAAACCTGAAAAAACAGCCGTAAAAAAAGGAAGCTCAACCTCGAAATAGTTGGAGTTAATCGTAAAATATTATGGCAAACCTTAAAACCAAACCATCGACTAAAAATAAAGCACCTGAAAGTAGTGATGAAGGTGATCGTTCCCAATCAGAGGATATTGAATATAGCACTGAATATCTTGAAGCTGAAAAAGCAATGATTGATGCTGAAAAGGAGATGGCAGAGCTAGAGGTCTCTTGAGGACGGTCGGTAATTCAACTCTTCATTAAGCCGCAGCAACGCTTGAATTTTTGACCACTGCCGCAGGGGCATTGTTGGTTTCTGCTGATTTTAGATTCATTCGCTTCGTTGATAATCTCACCGTCAATATAGACCCATAGACCAGACTCTCGACCAAAACGGCTCTTTTCATGAAGTGCACCACATCTATCACCATCAAGATAGGTTGCCTTAAACTCGACATAACCTTCCAGGTCATCAACTGCACCTTGTGAGGTATCTATAATCTCAAGCTTTATCCATTTGATATGCGGATTAAGGATGTTGATCTCATTAGGGCGTGTCGAACTATGCCAGGTTTGAGTCAGGTAATGGCTGTTTTTTAATGCGTATGCGCTGTATCGAGATCGCATTAGCATTAGCGCTGTTGTCGCAGGGTTGTGATTCATCACGCTTTGGCAGCACAGTTCAAATGAATTGCCTGAACCACATGGGCAGTGCATAAAATAGTCGTTCAATTCGTTGGCTTTATTCATATTCAAATGTTAAACGAAAAAGTTTTTTGATGAAATTCAAATTATCGATTGCAACAATGCCTGATTGATGGCAACTTAAGCCTTATGAAACAGCAAACATTTAAACACACAATTCCACTGATGGTGCCGGTGCGCGTATGGCGTCCACTGCAGTTCGGTGCGTGTTTAATGAAGGAGTTTGAAGCGTAGTTTTGTTTCTTTAAAAAGATTTTTTCATCAAGCCGCAAACAAGCAATTGTCTGCGGCTTTTTTACTTTTGGAGGGTCTAAAAATGTCTGTTCCAGCGGCATACATCGCTGTAGTACTTATATGGTCGACTACACCACTGGCAATCCAGTGGAGTGGGCAAGGTGGTCATTTCCTGTTTGCGGTTGCGAGCCGTATGGTTATCGGGCTGATCCTGACCATTGGTGTGATGAAGCTGTGGCGAGTTACTTTACCGCACGATAGAGATGCAGTGGTAAGTTACTTTATTGCTGGAATGGCGCTGTTCCTTGCGATGGTATTGGTCTACTGGGGAGCAAGCTATATCCCGTCTGGACTCATTTCGGTGCTCTTTGGTTTAACACCATTTGTAACCGGAATCATGGGGACGCTATTTCTGAATGAGCGCAATCTATCCCCTCTAAAATTGACAGGAATCATTGCTGGTCTTGTAGGACTGACAATGATCTATTATGCGCGAGAGGGTGGTGGTGAGTATGCCATTCCCGGATTGATCGCAGTGCTATGTTCGGTATTGGTTTATTCCACGAGCATGATCATGATTAAGCGGTTCGGAACTCATCTAAACCCGATAGCATTAAATACGGGCTCTTTGATTGTTGCTGTGCCACTGTTTTTGAGTATGTGGTTAATCTTCGGTCATGGTATTCCTGAATCAACAACCCAACTGCAGTGGGTCGCAATACTCTATTTGGGTGTGTTTGGTACGGCTATCGGCTTTATTCTCTACTATTATCTATTGAGTCGCGTAACTACTGGGTTAGTATCCATCATTACATTGATTACACCGATGGTTGCACTTTGGATTGGTAACCACTTTAATCATGAGCGCGTTGCAAATAGTGCGCTTGTTGGTAGTGTCATCATTTTGACCGGGTTGGTGTTTTACCTGTTAGATGATGGATTGAGCAGAAAAAAGGTTGTCAATAACGTCTGATTGGATCTATAAAGATAATATGTCTGGTACAAAAAAATGTGCCAGACATTTATTAGCAGGAAATGTTAAGCTAAATTATTAGCATCAGAAAAAGAGGAGTTGTCGATGAAAGGGGTTGCTTCACTATCTATTTTTTTGCTTCTGTTTGTATCCATCTTAAATGCAGATGAACTTACTTATCCTGCAAATCTTGCCAAAGTGGTGAAACTCTATCCTGACGCAACCGTTACTGGTATCGAAGCCACAACAACCAGTTCAAACGCAACCTTGCAGGTCAATGATCCTGTTTCAAAAACTGTAAGTTTCTATAAATCCAATTTCGAAAAAGGTGGTTGGAAGGAGACTTCCTATATGGGATTGCCCGAGGGCGCAATGGTGACCTTCTCTCGCGGTAAGGAATTAGCAACGATCTATGCGATTAGTGCTAATGATTCAACAACTCTCATTCTTACCCTTGAGTGGTAAGCGGCTGATTAATCACACGATTTCAGTTTATTAGGGAGCCTGAACAACAGACTCCCTTGATACTATCTAATACTTAACAATCTTTGCTTTATTGCGTAAACCATCAAGATAGTCCTGAATCTGTTTTCCTCTTAATGCTTTAATGATTTGAGGTTTCAGCTCTTCAAAGCTGGGTGGTTCAGAGGTTCGTACATCCTCTTTTAGAATCACATGCCAACCAAATTGAGTTTTTACGGGTGTTGAGGAGTGAGAACCCTTTTCCATTGTTGATAACGCTTCCGAGAATTCTGGAACCATCTGTTGAGGATCAAACCAGCCGAGATCACCACCGTTTTTGCCAGTAGGGCCGGTAGAGTGTTTTTTGGCAAGGGTGGCAAAATCAGCCCCATTATCCAACTGTTTGATGAGATCTTTCGCTTTATCTTCAGTTTCAACAAGAATATGTCGCGCTTTAAATTCCGTGGTTTGCAGCATCGATTTTTGCTGTTCGTAAGTGCTTTTTAACATTGCATCAGGAACTGGATTCTTCTCAAGGTAGTCTGAAACTACCATGTTGATAAGTAGCTTAACTTTTAACTCCTCCATTTTTGCAATAAAGGTTGGATCATTCTCAAAGTTGTTTGCTATCGCGTCATTCACAACCAGCTTTTGGCTTATGATCTCATCTAATAGTTGCGCATCATCCGGTTTTGCTCGCTTATCGCTAATGTTGTTTTTAATAAAGGTTGCCAAGTCTGATTCAGTAATTTTGCTGCCGTCAACCTCAGCAATTACCTTTTCATCCGTGGTTGTCTTCTCTTCTGTAACCGGCTTCTCGTCTGTAGCGGATTTCGTTTGAGTCACACTCTGATGTTCTGTGACAGGTTGGCTTTGAGAAGCTGTTGTGCTTTTCGGGCTATCTTCTTGATTAGAGGGTAGGTTGTACAGGATGGCCGCAGCAACGATAGCCACAACTGCAACGATAATGATTTTCATTGATTTCATGTAGGTATAATTCCTTATTTTGGGGTGTCTGCTTGAATGCTCAGGGCATGGATCTCTGAGTTCATGATGTCTTCTAAAGCGGAAAAGACCATGCGATGACGTTGAATGGCTGTTTTTCCTTCAAAGGCTGTCGCGTGGATGATTACGGTAAAGTGGCCGGCACCACCTGCGCTGGCATGGCCAGCATGTTTGTGACTATCGTCAATGATTTGTAGATGGGAAGGCGAGAAAGCTCGGTTTAATCGCTCTTCGATCATGGTGATGCGTGATTGCTCTCTATTCACGGCAATGCCTTAATCCAGGGTTTTACCGTTACACGGGCATAAACACCCGCCTTAATATAGGGGTCTTGACTGGCCCAGTGTTGTGCAGACTCAAGTGATTCAAACTCTGCAACAACAAGGCTCCCACTATACCCACTCTCACCAGGGTTTGTTGAATCAATCGCTGGATGTGGCCCTGCAATGATCAGACGTCCTTGTTGTTGCAATTGTTTTAGGCGCTCTAAATGTGCAGGACGCGATGCAACTCTGTTTTCAAGACTGTTTTCAACATCTTCACTAATAATGGCATAAAGCATAATCGATTATGCCTCCTTACCTTTTTCTTCATCAGGCATGTGACGTGCAAGGTAAAAAGCTTGCCCGATCACGAATGCAAAGGTTAATCCCATCATTCCAAAAAGCTTGAAGTTAACCCAATTCTCTTCCTGCTCTTTTGCAATGTTACATAGCTGTAATATTTCAGCGCTTAGATCAGGACTACAGGTTTCAAGATCAACCGGATAACCAGCAGCACCATTCAGTGCCGCTTCAGCCACAAAGAAAAAGTTGGCAACGTAGAGGTTGGCTATTCCCATAAAGATAAAGAAGACAATCCAGCTAATGTTGAGTCGAGTCCAAATCTGTACAGGCACTGTGACAGCTTGACTCATCATTCGTTCAACCAGGGTTTTATCACCAATAAAATGACTACCGATAAAGGCAAGCGCAAACAACCAATTCACAGCAGTTGGTTTCCACATGAAATAGGCTCGTTCTTGTAGCAATAGCGTGGCACCACCGAGCGTTACGATAAGCACTAAAGTTATAAGGTGCATATTTTCAAAGCGGCGATGCTTAAGCCAGAACCCGATAACCTGCAAAAAGGAGGCGGCAATGGCTACACCTGTGGCGACAAAAATGTCGAAGGTTTTATAGGCGATAAAGAATAGGAGAATTGGGAAAAAGTCGTATAGGAATTTCATGGTTCGAATTGTATCTGATTCGTACGCTTAAAAAAATATCTCATATCAGTAATCGACAGCATCAAACCCCGAAAAGGTGCAGAGGGCAGAAGAGTGGCTGATTTTATGGTGTCTTTAACGCATCCTCGATCCTGGTGTCCGAAAGCTTTATACGAATTTCTCCAACATGGTAGCGATGGCAGGTCTGACATTCGGAACGTGCGACTTTATCATCATGACACTCTTGACACATCTCGATTCCCATAGCCTTGAAGTTACTCTCAAATTGAGTCGGATCTCTCTCTTTAAAGGCCTTGAGATAGTTCGCATCTTGATCGAGATTATGGCAGTGGAGGCAACCTTTAGGATCAAACAGATTGGTATGCTGTTGATGCGAGAAATGTGTAATGACTCGTTGGGTTAGTGGTGGTATGGAGGTATGCCAGTTGATAGATAGATTCCCGGTTGTATCCTGATCTATTGAGTGGCATTTACTACACATTCCAGGCCCCTTCGGAGCTGCGATCTGATTTATAAGGCGCTCACTTTTAGAGAGGGTCGCCAGCTCAACCCAGTTCTTAAACCATGGATCTGCATGACCACTTGGACGATAGAGTAGTGCGAACTGATCAACATACCATCCGCCACTTTGTGTCCATTGCTCTGCGCTACCGAGTTCGAAGGTGTTTGCGGATTCTTTGGATTGACGTGGAATAAACTTATCCCACGCACCATTTTGTGCCCACTGAAATTGCTGCTCAAGGTTTGGCATCCAGAACTCAATCATCTGTCTTATTGCGGCAAGGTTGATACCTTGAAGCATCTTATGATTATCGAGTGAAGAGTAGGGTGCTTTATCAATCAGGCTTTTAAGATACTCATGACCACCCATCTTAACCTTCAAGATAAAATGTTTGATCTTCCAGATCGATTGTTGAATTAGTTTCAAATCTTCAGGATTTTCCGGATCTGGATAGAGCCACTCTATTTCAAAGGCGCGATCTGAGATGGCACCGATCTCCTCATCTTGCGCCATTAAAAACGACATCATCGGGGAGATCGATTGGTCGCTATCATAAGGCCAATCTCCCACCGGAAGCTTGGCTGCATTCAGTGTTTCAATATCAGCGCCAGGAAGAGAAAACACCGCGACGCCTGGTGCTCCTACTTGAGAAGAGCCGCTGATCTTATTGCTATGACACTCGCCGCAGCTTTGATCAAATGTATTAAGGATAATATTTTCTCCCAAGGGATCAGTCTGGTGGCAAGCTATACATTCACTTTTAGCCTTATCTTTATGCTTTCGATCATCAAAATGCTTTTTGAAATGGCGAGTGTGGTCAAAAGTAATTTGATTGCGCCGAGATCGGAAGAGCGTCGTGTAGGGAAAGAG
>JBNKZU010000005.1:0-2029 GCA_050301795.1 Thiohalomonadaceae bacterium
CCAGCCTCGCCTGTTCAAAAACCTGGCGTAACTGTTGTTGGTTATTGGGTTCAACCGTCAACAGATTGTCTCTGTCTCTAAAGCTGGCCAGATGTTTTTTATAAACAGATTGAGATGAGTCTGAGTATTGAGCGGGCCTGTCGGTACGGCCATGAAATCCGCCTTTAAGGGCAATATGTTTAATGATCTTTTTGGCATGTGGACCATCGTTTTCAGTAGACAGAGCGGCATGAATATCAGAGATTCTCGCAGCAACAGAAACCGATTCCGAACCTGAATTAACAAAAAGAAATCCCTCGTAAGGGCAGCAACCGGAAGAATGTCCGACTTCATGTTTCAATGCCTCAATCAAGCGATACTGTGAAAAACTGGCTGTCATCACATTGGCCATTACCTGATGTTGATTCATGGCCTGCAATACGGGCTCGGGAGAATGACCAAACCCGAGCATTCCATAGCCCCCGTTATCGTGAATCACTGCACCTTTGGCTGTAATAATCCAGGGACCGCGAGCAGCCAGCGCAACAAAGGGATTCACCACATCTTCATCATAAAAATTGACGATCCCTTGTTGCATAGCCCTTACTTGCATAGACTCGTCTAATCTCATCAATGCAGGCTGTTGTTGTGATAACTCCAGAAAAACCTGATAAGCATCATTAACGGCATCAACAAGAGAGGGATGACTGATAGCAAATCGATTGATCACCTCATCATCCAGACCGACTGTTTCCGCTTGCCCGGAAAAATCACGCATCGCTTTTAGTTTTTGTATTACATCCATATCCGGCTCACATTTATAGATTGAATGCTTATTAAATCATTGTTAGTAGTCAATTCGTAGTTATATACTAACCAAATTTTGTAGCTAACCTATACAATTTAACTATATAAACAAACATAATGACTAATTACGATAAAGATAGAGAGCTTCTTGCGCTGCTCAAAGATAATGCGAGAATGCCCATCAGCGAGCTTGCGCGAAAACTAAATGTATCTCGTACGGCTGCTCAAGCCCGCCTTAGCCGACTTGAACGTAGCGGGGTCATTAACGGCTATACCATCAGGCTATCTGACAGTTATCAGGAAAATAACATCAAGGCCATTATCATGATTAAATTATCGCCTAAAAAGCGTGCAAAGGTTGAACAGACCTTGAAAGCAATCCCCGAATTAACCTCGCTTTATTCTATTAGTGGCACTTTTGATTTGTCTGCTATCGTCACGGCACCATCGGTTCCTGAACTGGATAAGATCATCGATCAAATAGGCGCTTTGGAAGGCGTAGAAGAAACTCAATCTTCAGTTATTCTTTCAACCAAGATCGATCGTTGAAATCGTCTTCTAATGACTCATGGAACCATGGCTCAGCAGCATTAAAGAGATTCAACAACAGCCTGCTATTGATGGATTCTATTTCTTATAAAACGAAATATTATCATTAGTACATGACAAAAACTCATACCCATCAACATGGACATCAGTTATATTAGAGACTTCTGTTCACCTTTACTAAACTGCTCATGGGTATGAACCAAAGAAGGCTACTGCCGTCAACCAGTATGCTGTCCGCGTTTGAATCAGCTGCCAGGCTGGGTAGTTTCTCGCGCGCAGCATCCGAATTAAACCTCACACAAGGCGCTATCTCTCGACAGATTCGAGCCCTTGAAGATCAGCTTGAACTCGAACTATTTGATCGTACTCCTCAACATGTCTGCCTGACACACGCAGGGGTTCAATATGCAAAAGAAATCGCAACAGCCCTGAATATCATCAGAACAGCCACCCTAAACATTATTACCAATCATGACGGTGGTGAATTCAGGCTCTCAATTCTACCGACCTTCGGCACCAAATGGCTGATTCCTCGACTTTCAGGCTTTCTTACACAAAATCCCGATATCAACATCAGCTTCAAGAGTCATTTCGCTCCATTTGATTTCAATACAGAAAACGTGGATGCCGCTATTCATTATGGACAACCCGATTGGCCCGATGCGGAATGTAGCTTTTTAATGAATGAAACCGT
>JBNKZU010000006.1:0-5102 GCA_050301795.1 Thiohalomonadaceae bacterium
GGCACCTCGATGTCGGCTCATCACATCCTGGGGCTGTAGCCGGTCCCAAGGGTATGGCTGTTCGCCATTTAAAGTGGTACGCGAGCTGGGTTTAGAACGTCGTGAGACAGTTCGGTCCCTATCTGCCGTGGGCGTTTGAGAATTGAGGGAAGCTGCTCCTAGTACGAGAGGACCGGAGTGGACGTACCCCTGGTGTTCCGGTTGTGATGCCAATCGCATTGCCGGGTAGCTATGTACGGACGGGATAACCGCTGAAAGCATCTAAGCGGGAAACCCCTCCCAAGATAAGTTCTCACTGGACCTTGAGTCCCTTAAGGGTCGTCGAAGACTACGACGTTGATAGGCTGGGTGTGGAAGCGCAGTAATGTGTGAAGCTAACCAGTACTAATTGCCCGTGAGGCTTGACCATATAACACCCAAATGGTTTGTTAGAATGATAAAATGCCAATACTGACAATCACTTACAGCTTTTCTAATAGGTCTATGTTAATAGACTGAACCAGTTTTTCCTGGCGGCCATAGCGAGTTGGTCCCACCTGATCCCATCCCGAACTCAGAAGTGAAACGACTCAGCGCCGATGATAGTGTGGGAGTTCCCATGTGAAAGTAGGTCACTGCCAGGATTTAATACCGAAAGCCCGAGTTACATTAGTAGCTCGGGCTTTCTTCTTTCTGGGGTATTAGTACCTCGTCGCTCCCGCGACAGGCAGATTAAATACGTCCATGTATCAAACTGCCAGGATTTAATACCTAAAAGCCCAGATAGTTATACTGTCTGGGCTTTTTTCTTTTATGAGTTTCGTAAAGAAGCGCTTCCTCACAACTGCTCCATTCTACCCACGGGCTTCCTGCCCTGGTGCATTGCTCTACCTCCTATATCCCTATAGTCGTGTGCTCTACAGATTAAATACATTCCTGAAAAAGAGCTTTTCTCGATCTACTATCGCAACAAAAGCCCGAAAAGTTATATTGTCGGGGGATCTTGTTATGCGTTGGCAAAAACACAGATGGTATCCAGCACCAATAATTGACGATTCCCTTTAATGGCCAGCTCTTTTATTCTGCGTAGCAGTTTGTCATTATGCGTTATGAGTAAAGGAGGGGTTATGGCTTATAGAAAAATACTTGTTGCGATTGATAGAGAACAAACCAGCGATGTTATTGAAAAAGCGATTCAGATAGCTGGGGGTGATCGAAGCAAGATTTACTTAATACATATCAATGCGCCACTTATTCTTGACGATATGATTAATGGCGAGATTACCTTTCCCATTGAACTCGAAGAGGAGCTTCTTAACTCAACACAGAGTTGGTTAAAGGGCATTGCTAACCAGTATCAAATACCAGAACAGAACTGCCTGTTGTCAGAAGGTGACACAAGCGATGGCATTATTGAAAATGCAAACGATATAGAGTGTGATCTGATTGTGGTTGGCAACCATGAGAAACACGGATTATTACGACTATTCGGCTCCTTAACAGATTCAATCTTACATCGGATAAAATGTGATCTTCTTGCGGTACACATTAACTAGATGCTAATCGAAAAACTCCTTTTACAGTTAAAAACATCACACAGTTTAAAATTTTCATTTCTTAAACAGGAATTGAATATTGATGAGAGAACGCTACAACAGTTAATCGAACAGTTATCTGAGCTTGGAATCGAGCATAAGATTGACGACAAAACGATTGTATTCCCGCAACTCTACCAATTACTGAACAAATCAAAGATCATCAGCCAAATTGATCGTAAGTTTCGCTCAAGAATCGAACCGATCATCTATAAAATCGTTACAACTTCTACGAATGAAGAGGTAAAAAAACAGAAAAACGCTACAGATAAAGGGGCAATCTGTTTTGCAGAGATGCAAACCACAGGTCGTGGGCGTCGAGGTGCTGAATGGATCTCACCGTTTACATCAAATCTCTATCTCTCTATTCGTCTTCCGGTTATCAGAGTTGATAAAATTGGACTGCTACCTTTAGGTGTCGGTGTGGCTGTAAAACAGGCACTAAAACAGTGTGGCGTTACCAATGTCGGACTGAAATGGCCAAATGATATCTACCTAGGTGATAAGAAGCTTGGAGGTATTATCATAGAGTTAACAAGGAATGAGGTCAGTCGAGTGACGATCGGCATCGGGATCAATGTTAATCTTCGCCCACAGGATGCAGCTAAGATTGACCAACCCTGGTGCTCGTTAATCAGTAATGGCTATAACATTGAACGCAATCGGCTATTGCCACTAATTATCAACCAAACGATGAATATTGTTGAACAATTCGAGATGAACAATGAGCAGCATTTTATTAATGAGTGGAAGGAATCTGATTATCTTTATGGCAAGATGATCTTTGTTGAAACTGAGAGAGGCCGAGAGTCAGGCCTTGCAAAAGGGATTGGTAACGAAGGTGCGCTTATTATTAACAATAACGGATTTGACAAAGAGATCACCTCTGGCCATATCGTGGAAGCCAAATGAGCATACTATATTTTGATATCGGGAACAGTCGCATCAAATGGAGTTGTGATTGTTTGGCTGAGCAAATGGGGGCTTTTGCATCTGGCTATGATGCTACGCTCGATCATAATCTTGCTGCAATCATTAAAGACCCGGCCATCGGCACGATAAATGCCATCATCTTTTGTTCAGTGGCATCAGAGATCAATACCAATCGATTTATCCAAGCGTGTCACGCAAACTTCTCCATTACTCCAAAACGATATCAATCTATGCAGAGCTTTAACGGATTGACGAATGGATATAACAATTATCAGAAGCTCGGAGACGATCGATGGTGTTCGCTTGTGGCCGCATCAACAAGGTATTCACCACCATTTATCGTCTGCAGTTGTGGTACTGCGGTAACGATTGATGTGGTTGATGCTGGCAACCACCATGTCGGAGGCGTTATCATGCCGGGCTATCGTACAATGTTGCACTCACTGGATAGCAATACGGCAATGAATGTTAGTCATATCGATGAAAGCGAAATCTCTAGATCTGTTTCAGATAATACCTTGAGTGCCATCAATAATGGTGTGATCAATGCAATATGCGCCTCAATTGAGAGTATCTCAGCAAAATATAGTCATGCAGAGGTGATCTTAACCGGTGGTGACAGCCAGCTTGTTGCTTCTAGACTAAGCGGCAAGTCACACATTGAACCACAGTTAGTTCTCTTGGGGCTGCATGATTTGGATAACGATCAAGCATGAGAATCGTATTTTTTTTAATACTGATAATAAATATCGTATTCGCAATTGTGGAGTATCTTAATCAAGCTATTCCGACGCCCGTTCCCGTGCAAAACACAACGATCACAAGAGAGTTGCAGCTTCTTTCAGAAGCAAAGCAAGTCGAAAATGAATCATCGTTAAACGTAGAACCGAAACCAATACTGGCGACCCCAAAGAGCGTTGATGACAAGGCGCCACTGTTATCCAGCGATGAATCGGCTCAAAAGACTACCAAGGCAATAGAACCAAAGATACAGACACAACCAAGAAAAGATCCGGTTAGAAGTTGTTTAAAGATTTCAGGAAAAGTCGAAGCCAAACAGCAACAAAGTCTCGCCTCAAATCCTCAGCTAACCAAAGAATCAACAGGTATGGAGGAGTACACAAGAAAGCGGTATTGGGTGTATCTCGATAGTTATCGTAATAGAGCAAGTGCTGAGAGCGCCAGAAAACGTCTGGCAACAGCAGGAATAAAGGACTCATTTACCGTAAAACGCGGTGATAATAAAAATGCGATCTCACTCGGGTTGTTCTCAAGCCGTGACTCGGCGCAGCGTATTCAGAAGCAGGTTAATAACTCAAATGCACAGGTAAAAGAGGCACAGATTAAAGAGATGGATCTGACCGCAGAGCGACCATGGATTATCTATAGCTTTGAAAACACCGAAAAAGAAAAGATCCAAAGTACGATGAAGCAACAAAATCTACAGTGGTCTGAAATAATGTGTCCATAACTTGGAGTAAATCAAATTTTTTAAGGTAATTTCCCAATTTCGTTTGTCATCCGATAATCTTTTTGATTATAATCCGCGCCTGTTTTTGCCGGTATAGCTCAGTAGGTAGAGCAACTGACTTGTAATCAGTAGGTCCCGAGTTCGACTCTTGGTGCCGGCACCAAATTTATGCGAATGAGGTCAGCTCATTTGAGACAAAAATCCACACATCGCTGTGGATTTTTTTTGTCTTGAGGAATAGAGAAGACCGAAGAATGGCGATCGACGGTAAACCTAAGGCCAAAGATGCAGCAAAAATCGTGACTTATTATAAAATCAATAACTTATGATTATTTTAGTGCTGGAGTTAACGATTATTAAGGATATTAATTGCGATATTGAGTCATTCCTTTAAAAAGTACGCTTAGATTCTGAATTATATTGGAAAATTAGCAAACTAACGGTTGACACAAAGTCGCTGCTTCATCAAAATACCGCGCTTACATTTTGGAGGGGTTCCCGAGTGGCTAAAGGGATCAGACTGTAAATCTGACGGCTCCGCCTTCGGTGGTTCGAATCCACCCCCCTCCACCAAGTATGTTCTATCTGCCCTGAATGGGGAGGATAAGAACCACCGAATAGATAAGGTTGGTTCGACGGCGGTGCGAAGCACCGACGAACGCTGCCAGAGGCAGCGACCCGGAGGGCGAGACGCCGAAGGCGCGGAGTAATCCACCCCTCCACCAGATTTAAGACAATGCCGCCTGTGGGCGGCTTTTTTAGCGGGTGTAGTTCAATGGTAGAACCTCAGCCTTCCAAGCTGATTACGTGGGTTCGATTCCCATCACCCGCTCCAATATTTTGGAGTTGAACGATAGAGTTAAGGCCCAGGTAGCTCAGTTGGTAGAGCACACCCTTGGTAAGGGTGAGGTCGGCAGTTCAAATCTGCTCTTGGGCTCCATTGTTAATATTTTTGTTTGTGAACCATTTTTGCCGGGAGGTAATAGGGCGATGTCTAAGGAAAAATTTGAACGTAAGAAACCGCACGTAAATGTTGGCACAATTGGTCACGTCGACCATGGAAAAACCACGCTAACGGCGGCGATCACAAAAGTAATGGCAGAGAAACACGGTGGCGAGTTCAA
>JBNKZU010000007.1:0-75645 GCA_050301795.1 Thiohalomonadaceae bacterium
TTAACCATAATTAAAACAATGAAATATAAGTAGAGATAATTAGCTAATAACTTTTTTATCTTTTGAACAGGAGTGCCCCGATGCCCCATTTCGCATCAATGCGAACGATCATCCTATGGATGATGTTCATTAATCTACTTATCCTGCCTACAGTTTATGCTCAGCCGTCAGCGCCTGATGATTCTTTGATGATTCATAATTTCGATCCTGACACTGGCAAGCGGATTATTCCAAACGAGCGCTGCCTGACTTGTCATGGGGACGAAAATGAGAAGAGTGATGTCAGAGATGATGGCTCTCCTGTTAAGATCTTTGTCCATAGCGATACAATTAAAGATAGTGTCCATGGCGATCTGCGCTGCAATGACTGTCACTCTACAATCGAACGTGTGCCACATCGCAAAGCGCCGCATGTTGTTGTTGGTTGTGTTGACTGCCATCAGGAGGCATTAGAGGCACGCAAAAAGAGACCTGATGGTGATATTGAGCGCCTTGTTGTTGTCAATGAGCAGATTGATAACTATATGGATTCAATCCATGCACAGCCTAGTAAGATTGATCAATCACAGACTAACGCCACCTGCTACGACTGCCATAATGCCCATAATATAGGTGAGCTTGGTAGTATTCAGCGCAAAGAGATGCGCTTAAAGAATCCTGAGGTTTGTGGTCAATGCCATGAAGAGCAGTTAGCAGATTATAAAACATCAGCTCATGGCAAAGCGGTTTTGGAAGAGGGTGATAGTGACTCAGCAGTCTGCTCAGACTGTCATACAACCCATTCGATTGATTCACCAGAATCCGATAAGGCAAAGCTTGCGATAACCAAGAATTGTGGAAACTGCCATGAAGACGCACAGCGTACCTATTTCGACTCGTATCATGGACAGGTGCATCGCCTCGGTTATACCAATACTGCTAAATGTTACGATTGTCACGGTAGCCACAAGATTACAGATAAGGATAATCCGGCATCCGAGATTCACGTAAATAACCGTCTTGAAAACTGTAAAACCTGCCATAAAAACGCCAACGAAAACTTCTTGACCTTCTGGCCGCATGGTGATGCAGATGATAGTGAAAACTATCCGGGTTTATGGTTCTTTAAGCTGTTTATGCAGATTTTGATTTTCTCTGTCATGGGATTCTTCTGGATCCATGTTTTGTTATGGCTCTATCGAGAGGTGATGGATCGCATTCAGAACAAAGGATTTAATGAGAATCTGGATAAACCGGATACCGTTTATTATCGACGATTCCCTGTTGTCTGGCGTTGGATACATGCGCTATTTGCAATCTCAACCATGACGTTGATTTTAACAGGCACCACACTACTCTTTGCTCATACTGATTGGGCGAAGGCGGTTGTGGTCTTCCTTGGTGGAACACAGATGGAGGGGATAATTCACCGTACTGCTGCAATTATCTGGCTGACTATCTTCATTGTTCACCTTGTTGTCGCAATTGTGCATATCTGGCGTATGAGAGATACCTTCTCATGGTTTGGTGGTAATTCGATGATACCGAGCATGAAAGATCTGCGCGATCTCCGCGACATGTTCAAATGGTTCCTGGGTCGCGGTGAGCGTCCTGAGTTCTGTCACTGGACCTACTGGCAGAAATTTGATTATTGGGCACCGTTCTGGGGTGCGGCTGTAATTGGAACATCCGGTATCTTGCTATTTGCTCCTGAGAAGACAGCAGAGTACCTACCTGGTTGGATGTTTAATATTGCCACCCTTGTCCATGCAGAAGAGGCATTGCTTGCGGCAATATTTCTTAACTCTGTGCATTTCTTTAATGTGCATTTCAGACCAGAGCGCTTCCCGATGAGCACCACCATCTTTACAGGTGTGATTCCACTTGAGGAGTTTAAGCATGACCATAGTCTTGAATACGAGCGCCTGACTGCACTGGGTCAACTCGATAAATATCTTGTTAAACGCCCATCGCGTCGTGCTGAGTTAGCGGCATCATTTATTACCAGTGTGTTGATTTTAGCTGGTCTTGCTCTGCTAACGCTTGTGTTGATTGGCCTGATGACCTCACCGGCTTAATGAGGTCTGTATTATGCAAAGAGATATGATTATGAATAGAACGATTCGAAATCTGATGCTTGCGGTTTTGGTACTGTTTTCAACCTCACTTTGGGCAGAGCCATCTGGTCAGGCGCTTGCCTTTACCTGTGCTGGTTGCCACGGAACGGATGGGTCGAGTGTTGGCCCCTCAATGCCAGCGATTGCCGGAATGGATCCTGAGGTCTTTGTCGATGCAATGAAGGATTATCGTAATGATATGCGTAACGCCTCCATTATGAATCGTATTGCCAAGGCCTATAGTGATGAGCAGTTTAAACAGATGGGCTGGTTTTTTGCGAGTCAGCGCTTGCATACATTGCCACAAAAGCATGATGTGGCGTTGGCAACGAGAGGCGAAAAACTACACCAAAAACACTGCGAAAAATGTCATGAGAACGGTGGCAAGCCCGGCGATGCCGGTACTTTGGCTGGTCAGTGGATGCCATATCTAAACTACACCATGGAAGACTTTATTAATGGTAAGCGAAAGTATCCACGTAAGATGAAACGCAAAGTCGATGCTGCAATAAAGGATGATGGCAATGATGCAATCATTGCCCTGATTCACTATTACGGTAGCCAGCACAACACCAGCATCGGGGATCAATAATATGACTAACATTCATCGTAGAGGATTTATTCGGGCAGCGGGTGGTTTTGCCACATTAGGTGCGACCTTTGGTTTTCCCTCATTGGCCATGGGTGCACAACACCATGTGGTTGTGGTTGGTGGTGGTGTCGGTGGTGCCACAGTTGCTAAATACCTTCGCAAGCTAGATAACAAAATAGCGGTGACCCTTATCGAAGCCAAACCAAAATACACCTCATGTTTTATGAGTAATGAGGTTTTAAGTGGTGAGCGTACACTTGAGTCGCTTACCTTTGGTTACGATGGTTTAAAGCGCTATGGTATTGATGTGGTTCAAGATACCGTGATTGACATTGATCCCGTCAACAAAGTGATGAAGACACTAACGGGTGTTGTGTTTAATTACGACACCTGTGTGATTTCACCTGGAGTTGGATTTAAATGGGATGCTATCGACGGATATAGTGAAGCGATCTCAAATGAGACCATTCCCCACGCATGGTTTGCCGGGCCACAAACTCAACTACTTCGCAATCAGATTAAGGCGATGCCAGAGGGTGGGGTGGTCGTGATCTCTGCTCCACCCAACCCATTTAAATGCCCACCGGGGCCTTATGAGCGAGCCTCACAAATTGCGATGTACTGTAAACACCATAAACCACGGGCGAAGATCATCATCCTTGATCATAAAGACAAGTTTTCTAAAAAAGGACTTTATACCGAGGGTTGGAGCAAGCTTTATGGCTACGGTACCGAAAACAGTATGATCGAGTGGGTCTCTGCGGCAAATGGTGGCTCTGTCTATTCACTCGATTCATCAACGCGAACGCTTGAGGCGGAAGTTGACGATTATCAAGGGGATGTGGTCAATATCATTCCGGCACAAAAGGCAGGCGCTATCGCTTATACCGCTGATTTGGTTGAAAATGATTGGTGTCCGGTTGATAAGCGCACCTTCGAATCGTTACGACATAAAGATATCTATGTGCTCGGTGATGCATCCAGCGCCGCGAAAATGCCTAAGTCAGCTTATGCTGCTAACTCGCAGGCAAAGGTTGCAGCGGCAGCGATTGTTGCCCGTTTTAATGGTCTTGAGCCAGGCGATCCAACCTTTGTAAACACCTGCTACAGCGTGGTCGGGGAGGATTTTGGTATCTCGGTTGCGGCGGTTTATAACCTGGATGCTGAATCAAACATGATTCTTCCCATTAAAGGTTCAGGAGGGGTTTCACCTTCAAACGCCAGCCCGGAGATTCGTAAGCGTGAGGTGAGCTATGCCCACAGTTGGTTTAAGAATGTGATTAACGATATGTTGGAATAATCCATCCATAGTCGTTCTCTCAGGCGTTGTTGCGACTACTTCTTCTGCTGCATCATCTGTGCTAAATCTGCAAACGGATTATGTGTTGCAACATCGCCTTTAGAGCCACTACTGGCATCGCCGTGTTCAGCGTCGATATAGCGTGAGTGTTCGTTATCGTGGCAGTAGATGCACAATAACTCCCAGTTGCTTCCATCAAGCGGATTATTGTCATGGTTATGATCACGATGATGAACCGTGAGTTCCTTTACATTCTGGCGTGTGAACTCCCGAGAGCAGCGGCCGCAAATCCACGGATACATCTTTAACGCTCTTTCTCGGTAGCCTTTATCGCGCTCATCCTGATCACGTCGTGCTTGCGCCACAATCTGATCGAGCTTGCTGTTTTGATTTGATGCCATGTCAGTATTACAAGTTTAGGGATTGGTTAAAGTCTGTTACGCATCGCTACTTTCGTCAAGTACAACCTATTTGTTCAAGATCGTTTTCATCAACTGGTTTTCCCGCTAATCTGGGTCTATCTATCTTTTCTGATTTCATTACAATAGCTTAAACAATTAACCATTGGAGCCACTTGTGAAGTTTAGCGTTGAACAGTTCAGATCATGGGAGAATAAATCGATCACCCTGCTGGGCATGTCTGGCGTGGGTAAAACCCGGATCTCCAATACCTTGCTTAAGTCTGGTGAGTGGTTTCACTATTCTGCGGATTATCGAATTGGAACCCGATATCTGGATGAAGCGATTTTAGACAATATTAAACAGCAAGCGATGCAAGTGCCGTTTTTGCACGATTTATTGCAGTCAGATTCAATCTATATTCGCAACAACATCACTGTGCACCATCTAAAACCGGTATCAACCTTTCTTGGAAAGGTAGGGAACCCTGAGTTAGGTGGACTCTCATTAAAAGAGTTTAAGCGTCGCCAAAAACTGCATCACGATGCAGAGGTTAGCGCTTTGCTTGATGTGCCTGATTTTATTCGCAAATCGAGACAGATCTACCAATACAAACACTTCATCAATGATGTTGGTGGCAGCTTGTGTGAGCTGAGTGATGAACGCGTATTTGAAACATTGGAGCACAATACGCTGTTACTCTATATCAAGGCGAGCAAGAAGGATGAGCAGGCGCTCATTAAACGTGCAGAATCCTCACCCAAGCCGCTCTATTACCGTGAATCGTTTTTAGATGAACAGCTTGAGATCTACCTGTCTCAATATGGCCTGGAATACAGTGCTCAAATCAATCCTGATAGTTTTGTGCGCTGGGTATTTCCTCGCCTGTTTAATGCAAGAATCCCTCGATATGAGGCGATTGCAGAGAAATATGGCTACACCATCACCACCGATGAACTGTCACGGGTACGAAGTGCTGACGGATTCCTAGCATTGATCGAAAAGGCGATTTCCAGGAGTAATAGCTGATGCCGCTTGTATCGAATTCTGATCTGCCCTCATTCAAACGATTAACCGAAGAGGGAAAGACGGTGATCAGTCGTGAATCAGCTGAGCGGCAGGATATTCGTGAGCTGCATATCGGGCTGTTAAATATGATGCCCGATGCTGCGCTGGAGGCGACCGAGCGCCAGTTCTTCAGACTGGTTGGTGAGAGTAACCCCATCGCACAGTTCTACATGCATCCATTTAGCCTCAAAGAGCTCAAGCGGGAAGGTAAAGGTCTCGCTCATGTTGAGAATTTTTATGAGCGGTTCGAAGATATCAAGGCAAAAGGGCTGGATGGCCTGATTATTACTGGTGCAAATGTCACTGGCCCTAATCTTTCAGATCAACGCTTTTGGAAACCACTAAAAGAGGTTGTGGAGTGGGCGTATGAAAATGTGACCTCCACCCTCTGTTCATGTCTTGCGACCCATGCTGTTATGGAGTTTCGATATGGACAAAAGCGTAAACCGCTCGGTTTTAAACGCTGGGGTGTGTTTTCTCATCGTGTTATCGATCCCGATCATCCACTTGTCTATGATGTAAACACCCGCTTCGATGTTCCTCATTCACGCTTTAATGAGGTGAGTCGCAAGCAGTTTGATGCCGCTGGACTTAAGGTGCTGGTCGAGAGTGAAACGGCTGGAGTCCATCTTGCTGTCAGCGAGGATCTGTTTCGGTTGGTACTGTTTCAGGGGCATCCAGAATACGATGCGATCAGCCTGTTTAAAGAGTACAAGCGCGAGGTAGCGCTGTTCTCGGTCGGAAAGCGTGAAGATTATCCACCGTTTCCTGATAACTATCTAACTCCGGCGATTGAAGCGATTTTAGAAGAGTATCGGGATCATGTTCAGGAGGCGCTACGCATTGGTCAAGCACCGCCTGAATTACCTGAACATCTGATTAGTCCTTATCTGGATAATACCTGGCATGACACAGCGGAAGCTGTTGTCGGTAACTGGATCGGTCATGTCTATCAACTGACCCATCTCCAGCGTAATCTGCCATTTATTGATGGCATAAATCCTGACGATCCGCTTGGTTTGAGAGGTAGGTAAGGACATTTTTCGAGACAGCAACTAAACTCTTACTATGGCTTCTGTTTTAGGGATTTAGTTTGATGTCTGTATTTCAAATCGTTCTTGCGGTAATTGTTGTTATCTTTGTTGCGGTATCTGTGATCTCTATCGTTACTTTTCAAAAACGAAAACAATCACACCACACCAAATCGAACAGTAATGAACCTCAGTGGTATGCCGAAACTGTGGATTCGGTATTTGAGGCGCTATCCACTTCCCCTTCAGGTTTGGCGTCAGATGAGGTTGAAAAAAGACAACAGCACTATGGCTTAAACTGTCTTCCCGAGCAGAAACCGCGATCACCGTTAGTCCGTTTTCTCTATCAATTTCATAATATTTTGATCTATGTCCTGCTGATTGCCGGGGTGACTACGGTGATGCTTGGCCATTTAATGGATGCCAGTGTGATCTTTGGCGTGGTGATCGTGAATGCCATTATCGGATTCATTCAAGAAGGCAAGGCCGAGGATGCGCTAAATGCAATCCGCAAGATGCTCTCACCTAACGCGATCGTCATGCGCCAAGGTAAGCAGCGAACCATACCGGCAGAAGAGCTCGTTCCTGGCGATATCGTGTTATTGCAGTCCGGTGATCGTGTTCCGGCTGATTTGCGTCTGTTTCGCACAAAGAGTCTGTTAGCTCAAGAGGCGGCCTTAACCGGAGAATCGGTTGCGATTGAGAAGAGGATTGATCCAGTCGCTAAGGCGTCGGTTTTAGGCGATCGACTCTCGATGGCCTTTTCAGGAACACTCATCACCCATGGACAAGGTAGCGGTATTGTGGTCTCAACTGGTGCACATACTGAGATCGGAATGATTAGCATGATGGTGGCCAATGTTGAGACCGTCACCACACCGCTGATTCAACAGATTAGTGATTTTGGCAGGTTGCTGACCTTCGGCATTCTGGTGATTGCGGCATTAACCTTTTTGCTGGGGGTTGTGCTTCATGGATACAGCTATACCGATATGTTTCTTGCTGCGGTGAGTTTGGCTGTTGCCGCTATTCCTGAAGGTTTACCGGCGATCATTACCATTACTCTTGCCATTGGTGTGCAACGAATGGCAAGCCGAAATGCCATTATCCGCAAGCTTCCGGCGGTTGAGACCCTTGGTGCTGTTTCAGTGATCTGTTCAGACAAAACCGGCACATTGACTCGAAATGAGATGACGGTCAAATCGATCATTAATTGCGGGCGTCAATATAATCTCACCGGTATTGGATACGATCCGCACGGTGCTATCTGTATAGACAATACAGGGAACGAAGCTGAAGATAATCAACAGCTTCAAGAGATCCTTTATGCCTCAATGCTCTGCAACGACGCTGCTCTGGAGCAGGATGAGGGCAACTGGAAGGTGCATGGTGATCCGATGGAGGGCGCTTTGATCGTTGCCGGAATGAAGGGGGGGCTGGATGATTATGAGTTAAAGCAGCAGTTTCCGCGTACAGACCTCATCCCTTTTGAATCTGAGCATAGCTTTATGGCGACGCTACATCATAGTCATACCGGTGAGGCCTTCATCTACATTAAGGGCGCACCAGAGCATCTTCTTGAACGGTGCAAAACTCAAAGAAGCACAGAGGGTGAAGAGACGCTCAATCCCGATTACTGGCATCAACAGATCCATCAGTTAGCATCTCAGGGGATGCGTGTGTTGGGTATTGCTACTCGTCGGGTGAATGCCGAGCAGCTTGAATTAAATTTTGATGATGTTGCCGACGATCTGGTGATGCTTGGATTAATCGGCATGATTGACCCTCCGCGGGATGAAGCGATTGCGGCCGTTAAGCAGTGTAAAAGTGGTGGTATTCGGGTCAAGATGATTACCGGTGATCATGCGACGACCGCACTAGCAATCGCCAAACAGCTTCAGTTAGTAAACACGACGAAGGTCTTAACCGGACATGATCTTGAAAAACTTAGCGAACAAGAGCTGTGCGCGATGGTTAAAGAGGTTGATGTATATGCCCGTGTTGATCCCGAGCATAAATTATTGCTTGTGCGCCTATTGCAGGATCATGGCTTGATTGTGGCAATGACCGGTGATGGTGTGAATGATGCGCCTGCTCTCAAGCGTGCAGATGTGGGTACTGCGATGGGTAAAAATGGAACCGAAGCCGCAAAAGAGGCGGCAGAGATGGTTCTGGCAGATGATAATTTCGCCTCAATCATTCATGCGGTTGAAGAGGGGCGCACGGTTTACGATAACATTCGTAAGTCGATCATCTTTATTCTTCCGACCAATGGTGGTGAGGCGTTGGTTATTTTTATCGCGGTTGTGTTTGGCTTTCAACATCTACCGTTAACGCCAGTGATGATTCTTTGGGTGAATATGATTACTGCAGTTACGCTTGCATTATCGTTGGCATTTGAGCCATCAGAGCGCAACATTATGCAGCGTAAACCTCGAAACTCGCGTGAACCAATCCTCAGTGTGCTTCTGGTCTGGCGAATCGTTTTTGTTTCGTTCATCTTGATGATTGGTACTGTGGGTCTATTTCAATGGGAGATGAGTCAAGGGGCAACGATTGAGTATTCGCGTACTGTCGCAGTAAATACGCTGGTAATGTTTGAGATCTTTTATCTGTTTAATTCACGCTATATTCGGTCACCTGTTCTTCATTGGCAGGGGCTTACCGGAAACCGATACGTACTCATGGCGATTGCTTTGTTGATACTATTCCAGCTTATCTTTACCTATACAACGCCGATGCAGCAGATGTTTGGTACGGTGGCAATTAATATGAGTGTCTGGTTCAATATTGTTGTTGTCTCGTCTTCGGTGCTGTTTTTAGTCGAGATTGAAAAATATATTATTAATCGAATCGAAAACAGAACAAGTCAATTATCAAGAATATAAAACTGACCCTTTTAACATCATTAAAGTAGAGATAGTCGAGTGAGTAAAAAGATCTCACACACATCGCTTTGGGTTGTTGCAACCCTTTTGCTTTATGCGCTGGTGATGTGGCAAACATGGTTTTGGGTAAACGAGAACGCAGTATCCAAGCAGAGTAGAGATGGTTACTCTCAACTGCAGCTCTATGTAACTCACCTGCAAGGTGAGCTTGCCAAATATGAGTTTCTGCCAGAGTTAATTGCAACCAATAAGCGTATGGTCGAATTACTATTATCACCCGCTGATCCAGAGCGTGTGGATGCGCTGAACCGATATCTTGAGACTATAAATACCATTGCCAGAGCATCAGATACCTATTTGATGAATCGTGATGGACTCACCATTGCAGCAAGTAACTGGCAGACAGATAAACCGTTCATTGGACGGAACTTCAGCTATCGACCCTATTTTAAAAAGGCGATGAATGGCGAGCTTGGTCGCTACTTTGCACTTGGTACCACATCCAAACGTCGCGGATACTATTTCGCCTATCCGGTGAGATATCAGGGTGAAATACTCGGTGCCGTGGTATTAAAGATGGATATCACAAACATTGAGGAAAAATGGCGTGAGCGCCAGGAAGAGGTTTTAGTTACCGATCCCGATGGTGTGGTGTTTATTACCACCAAACCACAGTGGCGTTTTCATATGCTTGAAACCGTTGAAGACGATGTCATTACCCGCATTAATGAGAGTAAACGCTACCCGGAGATCAAGCTGCCACAAGCACCGCTGTTTAAACAGGTTCTTACGCTCAATGATCAGATGACAAAGGTTTCAATTGAGCGCGATCACTACTTTCATTTAAGCGTTGATATGGCGGATGCCGGATGGAAGGTTCATCTTCTCAAACCGGTACGCTCAATCAATTCAAATCTTTTAGAGATTCAGGGGCTTGCCACATTACTGTTTCTCGCTTTGGTACTTTTGTTGCTCTACATTCGTCAACGACAAAAACGCTTAGAGGAGCGTCATCGTTTTGAGGCGGCGGCCAAGGAGCAACTCGAAAAATCCAAGGCACAACTTGAACAGCGGGTCTATCAGCGTACAGAGGCATTAATTCATGAAATTGAGGAGCGTAAATCGACCGAAGAGGAGTTGCGGCACACACAGGATGAGCTGATTCAGGCGGCGAAGCTGGCGGTGATCGGTGAGCTCTCAACCGGAATCACACATGAGATCAATCAACCCCTCGCAGCCATTCGCTCTTATGCCGACAATGCACGTCTATTACTTCAAAATCAGCGCACCGACGAGGTGGAATCGAACCTGCATCAAATCGCAGAGCTGACCAATCGGATGGCGCAAATAAGCTCTCAATTAAAGCTGTTTGCGCGTAAAACCGATGGTGAAAACAGGTGTGTGTCACTGCATACTGTGATCGATAATGCGTGCAGTATTTTACAACCACAGTTTAAGAAGAGTCACACCGAGCTAATCCTGAACCTTCCTGAGCAGGTAATGCTCATCGCCAACCCCGTGCAGCTTGAACAGGTGCTTGTGAATTTGTTTGGCAATGCAATGAATGCAATGGTTGGTGTCGAAAAACCAGTCATCATGGTCTCAATGCAAACTAACGGCGCTATTGCACACATTACAATTCATGATTCAGGGCCGGGTATTGATCCGGAGAATCTTTCCCGAATATTTGATCCATTCTTTACAACACGAGAAAAGGGTCTGGGATTGGGGCTATCAATCTCACAGCGGATCATGAAAGGAATGGGTGGAGATTTGAATGCATCAAATCATGAAAATGGTGGGGCAATGTTTATACTCAAAGTGCCACACGCTAAAGCGCAATGACAGGATCATCTAACTAAAGGCAGATTATGGATACTACACCGGTACTATTTATTGATGACGAAAAACATATCCGTATCGCTAACCGGCAGACACTTGAGATCGCCGGATATCAGGTAAGCGATTTTGATTCGGCTGAAAATGCCCTTACACACCTCTCTGCACAGTGGCCAGGGGTAGTCGTGACCGATATCAGTATGCCTGGGTTTAGTGGGTTGGAGTTTCTACAGCAAGCACAAAAGATCGATCCCGATATTCCGGTGGTATTGATTAGTGGGCACGGGGATATTGCGATGGCGGTTAAGGCGATTCGAAACGGTGCCTACGATTTTATCGAAAAGCCATTTGCCGCAGAGCACCTGATAGAGACGGTGAATCGTGCTCGTGATAAGCGTCAATTAACCCTTGAAAACCGTCGCTTGAAGCAAGCACTCGAAGCACAGGAGACACCGGGACCGCGCATCATTGGTAAAACACCATCGATTCAGCAACTTCGAGCAACCATCTCACAACTGGCAGATACTCATGCTGATATCTTGATTCTTGGTGAAACAGGTACAGGAAAGGAGTTGGTTGCGCGTTCGCTACATGAGCAAAGCTCAAGAAACTCAAAAAAGTTTGTTGCGGTTAATTGTGGTGCCGTGCCTGAAAACCTGATTGAAAGTGAACTGTTTGGGCATGAGGCTGGAGCCTTTACCGGAGCTACCACCAAACGAGTGGGGCGCTTTGAAGATGCTGACGGCGGCACACTACTGTTGGATGAGATAGAAAGTATGCCGATGCAGGTGCAGATTCATCTTTTGCGAGTATTGCAGGAGCGAACGATTGAGCGACTCGGATCAAATCGTCAGATTCCGCTTAACCTTCGAATTGTTGCGGCGACAAAAAGCGATCTTAAAGCCATGGAAGGCTTTCGTGATGATCTCTACTATCGACTGAATGTAGTCTCGATCGAGATCCCGCCCCTTCGGGAGCGGTTGGAGGATATACCGCTGCTATTTCAGCACTTCCTATTAATTGCCAGTAGTCGTTACCATAGAGATATTCCACCGCTGAAATCAACACAGATCAAGGCGTTACTAACCTACTCATGGCCGGGGAATGTGCGCGAGTTAAAGAATACCGCTGAGCGATATATGTTGTTGGGCGAGACGTATCACTACGATCTTGAAAAGATGATTCACGGTAATGAGTCAGAAATCACGTTAACCCTAGCGCAGCAGGTGGATTGTTTTGAAAAAAGCATTATTGTCCAAACGCTTACAGAACAGCATGGAAGCTTGAAACAGACAATGGAATCCTTGGGGCTTCCACGTAAAACCCTTTATGACAAGATGCAGAAATATGGATTGGATAAGCGCCATTACAAATAGCATCACTTCGTTCGCAATTATGGTGGCTGATCACTTTGTGATGTCTGCCATGATTGTGTTTAACCAGTTAATCTGATTCACCATCGTATGAATAGCACCATATAAGGTAATGACCATGATTAGATCACTTTTATTGATATTGTTTATCGCTATCTCTTCTAATAGCTCTGCACAGGAGGTGATACAGAAGACAATCGCGTTTGCACAGGACACCATGGCCAATGATTTTCGTAAGGCTCAGGTTTTTGAGGTTAGGGACGAGATTCGCAAATTCCCCGGAATTGATTTTGAATTTTCAGATGCTCAGGGACAGACATCACTATTGATACGGCAGATCGAGCAGTTTATCGAAAAAAATGTCGATGTTCTTATTGTCGGGACAAATGATGAGAATGCGGTAGTACCGGTGGTGACCAAGGCGCATAACGCCGGCATTTCGGTCATTATTCTTGATCGTGGCATTAAGGGATCAAACTACACGACCTTTATTAATTCAGACAATATTCTTATCGGAAAGCTCGGTGCTGAATATATTGCTAAACAATTGAATTATAAGGGCAAGGTGTTGTTGTTTGAGGGTATTCAGGAAGCTGATGTGACCCAGCTTAGAAGCAAAGGGTTTCTTGATGAGATCAGTAAATACCCTGAAATAAAAGTAATTAAGCGTACCGGTAACTATCTACGCAAAGATGCGCTTATTGCGATGGAGAAACTGGTCAAGCAAGGCATTAAAGTCGATGCGATTTTCTCTGAGAGCGATAGTATGTTGAGTGGCGTGAGAATGGTACTTAATCGTTTTAAGATCAATCCATCATCCATCATTATGGTCGGTTGTGACTACACCAGCGAGGCACGTGAAGCGATCCGAAGTGGCGCTCAGTCCGGCTCTGTGCTATTTCCTTTAGGAGGGGTTAAATCGGTTGAGATCGCGTTAAAAATACTCGCTGGAGAGCGCGTACCGAAACATATCTTTAATCCTGTTAAACTTGTAACACAAGAGAACGTCAACGCAGTCGAGCCTATTTTCTAAGGTGGTGAACAAAACAATGCCTATACATCTTTCCAAATTGAAGCTGAGTCTTAAGACCAAGATCTCATCGATTGGAGCGATGATGGTGCTGCTTATCGTTATCATATTAGGATTCTATTTTAACGACTTTCTAAAAAAGAGTTTTCTGGAGACGACACAAACACGTTTTTTTAATGCCTACGAACGATTAGCTGCTGATATGAATAATATCGCTGAGCAACTAAAAGAGGGGATCTCATTTATAAAGACGGATGAGTCAATCCTGGCATCGATTGAGTTAATCAATAACTATCAGGATAAGAATAACTACAATATTTATCTTATTGACGAAGAGAAAAAGCGCATTGCCAACAAGCTGCTAAACAAGGTCAAGCTCTCATTTAATAACGATATTGCGTTATACGATATTAATCATGAACTTGTTGCTTTTGTCATAAAAGAGAAGAACCTCTATCGAATAAACTATCTTAGTTACGACAATGGGCATCCTGTTCTATTCAGTCGTATGGAGGATGAGTTTGAGTTTCAAAAACAGCCGTTCTATGTTTTTAATAATATTCTTTTCAAGCATGTGGATCTCTACAAATCATGGGATGCATTGGTTAATACCATTATCACCTACCATCAAACCTCATTAGACCAACAAGAGATGTTTACGATTAAATCACATCTCAGTATTAGTGAAAATCGCTCTGACAAGATTATAAGTCATATTGAGATGTCAAGAATTCTTGACCGAGAATACTATGAAGAACTCTCTAGTAGTATTGGGGTAAAAATCGCTCAACACGCCTATCCACCGTTCAATCAGAAAGTGAGTCAGATTAATGATGACATCGACATCAATTCACTACACATTAACGAGGGTGATGAAGAATTTATTACGGCATTATCACATCCCAGCAAGGATGGAGATGTCTATTTTTATGCCAGTCTGAATAAAAGTGCCTTAAATAAGCTGCTTCATCGCAACAAGGATCAGTTTATGATCCTTTTAATATTTACAGCATTAGGCACCCTTGTTGTAAGTCGATTGTTCATTAATAAAGCGGTTGATGAACCGCTTTCGATGTTAATGGCACAGATTCATAAGATTAAAAATCACGATTACTCACCTTCAGCAGTGCCCACTACTCAGGATGAAATAGAGCTGATCTCAGAGAACATCAATCAACTGGCATTAGCCGTAGAGGAGCGTGAATCTGCCTTAAAGCAATCGATGAAAGAGTTCGAATACCTCTCCGAGCATGATGTTCTAACCAACCTGCTTAATCGTCGCTTTTTTTCACACCGTTTAAAACATGCTCTCGACCTAGTGACGAGGAATCATGGACGCCTGGCGTTACTCTTCTTTGATCTTGATCAGTTTAAGCTGGTGAACGATACACTTGGCCATGATATTGGTGACAAATTACTTATCGAGGTGTCAAAGCGACTATCGGCGCAGATTCGAGCCAGCGATACTTTGGCTCGTATCGGTGGTGATGAGTTCTATTTACTCATCGAAAACTCACCTGAGCCGTATGATCTTATCCCAATGATCGAGAAACTCCTGGATGTATTTAAAGAGCCATTTATCTGTAGTGGTCACACCATTGCCATTAGTGCAAGCATCGGTGTTTCACTCTATCCGGATAATGGTACAGATAGTGTCACACTGATTAAGAATGCCGACCTTGCGATGTATAGCGCAAAAGAGCATGGACGAAACCGATATGAATTCTTTTCATTTGAGCTATCAAAGAATGCGCAGGAGCGAGCATTTCTGATTCGTGATCTTGAACATTCGATTGAGACGTTTGAGCAATTTGAACTCTATTATCAACCGAAGATTAGCACCAGAGACCATCAGGTTGTTTCGGTTGAGGCACTATTACGATGGCATCGCCCTCAACATGGTCTGGTGATGCCGGCGCAGTTTATTCCTATCGCTGAAGAGACTGGTTTAATTGTTAAGATTGGTACTTGGGTTCTGGAACAAGCCTGTCATGATTTCATGCGAATGATAGAAGAGGGAATTCATTTAGAACGTGTATGTATCAATCTTTCCAGTGTGCAGATGGAGTGCAGTGATGTATTGCATACGATAATGGCGATAGTCGAGAGAGGGACTATCGACTTTCGTCAAATTGAGCTTGAAATCACAGAGAGTTATATCGCAACTGATGCACAACATGCCGTTGAGTTACTTAAAAGCTTCAGTAAGTTGGGTGTCGGGCTCGCAATCGATGATTTTGGGATAGGTTACTCCTCAATGAGCTATCTACAACAGCTCCCAATAAACCGGTTAAAGATTGATAAGAGCTTTGTTGATGGACTTCCGTCGAATAAAGACAGCGTAACGATTACAGAAGCAATCATTGGTCTCTCGAAAAGCCTGAACCTTCAGATTACAGCTGAAGGTGTTGAAAATGAGGCACAGTTAAAATTTCTTGAGGCATTGCATTGTGATGAGATTCAGGGCTACTACTTTTCAGAGCCGCTCTCCTATAGTGACTTTGTTCAATTCTGTAAGTATAAGGCCTCTTCCGGCAGCGATCAGGTGCTGAAATTTTCTGATTATAAGAAGGATTTATCGTAAGTCCATTGCGTCCTTGTCTGTCATTAAGAGACAGGGTGTCGTCTCATCAAACTGATTGACTGGAAGGCTAACTCCTTCAGACCATTGTTGCATCGCATCACGTTTACTACTACCGGTCACTAAAAACAGTATCTCGTCACTCATCGATAGGGTTAGGTGGTTCATTGAGACCCTTTGTGGTGGTGGCTTCGGAGCATTTAATTCGGTAACCATCAGTTTATCCTTTTGATAGTTGTGTCCTGGGAAAAGGCTTGCGGTATGTCCATCCTCTCCCATACCAAGAATAACCAGATCAAACTTGTCGATATCAGCGATAGTGTGTGTATAGTTAGCTGCTGCAATATCTACCCCTAATTCGGTTTGAATCGGATGAGTGTTTTGAACTGGAATATCGACATGATTAAGCCACGCCTCTGCAATCATGGTGCTGTTACGTTCAGGATGCTTTTGCGCTAAACAGCGTTCATCACCAAAGTAAATCACCCATTTGCTCCAGTCGGTTTGGATATGGGTTAACAGCCGGTAAGTTGCTAATGGTGTTGTGCCACCGGCAACTACCAGTTTAAATAAACCATGATGGGTAATGGAACGCTCAGCACTTTTCTCAATATGATCCGCTGCCGCCAAAGCAACATCATTAGCGCTATTAAAGATCTTTAGTCGATTTTGTTGCTGTAGCGTTTTTAAGTTGATCATGGGCTACAGTAGTTTCCACAATCCTTCCAATAACGACCATCACGCTCCAGTAATTCATCAGCCTCTTGTGGCCCCCATGTCCCAGAATCATAGTTTGGGAACTCTCTGGCGGGTAATGCTCTCCATACATCCAGTATTGGATCAACAATGTCCCAACACACCTCGATGTTGTCTGCACGCTTAAACAGTGTGGCATCGCCATACATACAATCGTAGAGCAAGGTTTCATAGCCGGTTGCTACTGTGGTTTTTCCAAAGTGCTCTTCGTAATGGAAATCCATAGTGACTGAACTCAGGTTCATTTTAGGGCCAGGTTTTTTAGCATTAAAGGTCATATCGATCCCTTCATAAGGCTGTAGCCTTAGAACCAACATGTTATGTGGCAGATCCTTTTGACTGAAGCTGGCATCACGAAACATTGCATTGGGGGCATGTTTAAAGAACACCGCGATCTCAGTAAAGCGAGCTGGCATCCTTTTTCCGGTTCGAATATAGAAGGGCACACCAACCCAGCGCCATGAGTCGATCATCACCTTCATCGCGACATAGGTTTCAGTCGTTGAGTCTGGCGCAATATTCTTCTCCTGACGATATCCTGAAACCTGCTTGCCACGGATCTTTCCTGCCCCATATTGACCACGCACGGTTTGGGTTAGTACATCTTTAGCAGAGTAGGGCTGTATGGCGCGTAGTACCTTTGTCTGTTCATCACGAACGGCATCGGCATCAAATGAGTTTGGTGGCTCCATCGCGACAATAGAGAGCACCGCAAGTAGATGATTGGGAATCATGTCACGCATCGCGCCTGCGGTGTCGTAATAGCTTGCGCGGTTCTCAACCCCGACTGATTCAGAGACGGTGATTTGAACATGATCAACATACCGGTGGTTCCATATCGGCTCGACGGTACTGTTGGCAAAACGATAGGCAAGTATATTTTGAACAGTCTCTTTACCAAGGTAGTGATCAATACGATAGATCTGATGCTCGTTTAGGTATTCATGGAGTTTGCGATTTAGCTCTTTTGCTGACTCCAGATTGGTACCAAATGGTTTTTCGATGATAACTCTGCGCCAATGGTTATCGCTCTCTTCGGTTAATCCTGCGTTCTTCAGATTACCGATAATCTCGCAAAAGAAACGCGGTGGAGTTGCCATGTAAAAGAGCGCATTACCGCCGCAGTTATGTTTTTGATCAATCTCATCAAGACGTTTGCTTAAATCGGAGTACCGTTCGAATTCGTGGAAATCGAGTTCTGCGACATAGATGCGGCTCATAAACGCTTGCCAGCACTCTTGCTGGAAGTCTGAACCCAGAATTTGAGAGAGTTCAGTCGCAAGGTAGGCTCGAAAGCTTTCATCGGTATAGGATTGGCGAACAACACCCACAACGGCAAAGTTGTCAGGCAGCAGTTTTTGTTTAAATAGATTACATAACGATGGTAATAGTTTGCGTTTGGTGAGATCGCCGCCCGCTCCGAAGATCACAAAGGTATTTGGTGGGGCAGCTTCTGCGGTTTTATCAGCCATTATCTACTCCTTTGATTTCTCGACATGACCACCGAATTCATAGCGCATGGCAGAGAGGATCTTGTTTGCAAACTCATCCTCACCCCGGGAGCTGAAACGGCTGAATAGTGCCGCAGTTAATACGGGTGCTGGTGTGCCCGATTCTATCGCGGCAATACTGGTCCAGCGCCCCTCTCCTGAGTCAGAAACTGCTCCGGAAAAATTCGCCAAATCGCCACTTTTTTGCAAAGCGGTTGCGGTTAAATCCAATAACCACGACGAGACAACACTACCTCTACGCCATAGTTCCGAGACCTCGGCGATATCGATATTGTATTGATAGGCTTCGGGTTCTCGTAGTGGTGAGGTTTCTGCGTCCTGTTCATGATCCAATGCACCGATATTGGCATGTTTTAGCAGGTTTAAACCTTCGGCATAAGCTGCCATCAATCCGTATTCAATACCGTTATGCACCATCTTTACAAAATGTCCCGCACCATGTGAGCCGCAGTGTAGATAGCCTTGCTCTGAGGTTGATGGTGCGCCTTCACGTCCAGAGGTGCGTTCGATATCACCAATGCCCGGTGCAAGAGACTTAAAGACCGGATCAAGATGTTTAACCGACTCTTGATCGCCACCGATCATCAGGCAGTAGCCTCGCTCAAGACCCCAAACACCGCCGCTGGTGCCGACATCTAAATAACGAATCCCTTTTGCTGTGAGCTGTTTCGCCCGGGCAATATCATCTTTATAGTAGGAGTTCCCACCATCGATGATGATATCCCCCTTTGATAAAATGGTCTCAAGCTGTGAAATCACCTGATCAACGATAGCCGCTGGAACCATCAACCAGATTGCGCGGGGGGCATCGAGCATCGCGACAAATTCAGCGAGATCGGTGGAGCCTTTGGCGCCCTGAGCGATGAGTTCTTCTACAGGGTTTGAACTGCGGTTATAGACAACACAATCATGACCGTCCGCTAAAAGACGTTTTGCCATATTTGCGCCCATGCGGCCAAGGCCAGCGATACCAATTTGCATATACTCTTCCTTTATTGTCACTTACTTCAGATTATCATACATAATACTAATACCCGCATACATAAATCATTTGTATTAGTGGGGTCGGTAAAGATGAGGTTTGTGTTTGTGCTGATATTTCAATGGGTTTGTTGAATTGCGGTCTAACACGGTGCCTCGCTATTACTGTGCTACTATTTGATGAAACCGGCAGGTATTAGGGCATCATGATGTGAGACGGATGACCATTATCTCCATTGGTCGCCATATCATCGACGAGAGTTCAAAAGGAATTAGAGTTGATAAAAATTCGCCAGCTTAAAGCGGTTTTGTATCTATTGATAGTGATGTCAGGAATCTTGACGAGTGGCGATCTTCTCGCTGATGAGCACTCTTTTTATCAGCAACTGACCCAAAACGAACGCCAATGGCTCGATACACATAAGCCATTTTATGTCGGGGTTATCAACGCATGGCCGCCGTTTGATTTTGTTGATGATAAAGGTGTCGCCACTGGTATCGGCATTGACTATATATCGGCATTAAATGAGCGCCTTGGTCATGTGTTGATACCAAAACCAGGAGCATGGAAGGATATCTATCAAGCCGTATCTGAGAAGCATTTGGATATGATTATGGATATCACGCCAAAGCCTGAGCGCGAGCCATTTTTTCATTTCACCGAACCTTACATCAATGTTCCGCATGTGATTGTTTCTCGTGGAGGCAGAGAGGGGCGTTACTTTGAATCTGAGGCTGACTTATCAGGTAAAGTCGTTGCGCTGGAGAGAGGTTTTGGAAATGTGGATTATTTTCAGAAGAATTATCCCGAGGTTCAATTAAAGCTCTATTCCAATACCGTTCAGGCATTAGAGGCGGTATCACGAGAAGAGGTGGACGCTTATGTTGGAAACCGGGTGGTTGTTCTCTATTTGATTGAGAAGAATCTACTCGCAAACCTGAAGATCCATGGACGTCTTCATCGTCCCGCATCTGAACTTGCAATAGGTATCCGAAAAGATTGGCCAATCTTCCACCAAATCATCTCTAAGGCATTAAACGATATTAAGCGGGATGAGAGACGCAGGATTTTGTCAAACTGGATCAATATCAGCGCGATTGATACAGAAAAAAATGAGCGGCTCCAACTCAATTTAACAGCACCTGAAAAGGCGTGGCTGGATAAACATCCAACCATTCGTATTGGTATCGATCCGGATTGGGCACCGCTTGAGTTTGCAGATTCCAAAGGTAGACACACCGGCATCTCGTCGGACTATTTAGCCGTACTGGGTAGACAGCTTGGGCTGAATTGGCAGCTCCCCGGGATTATGTCGTGGAGTGAGGTGTTGAATGCTGCACAAGAGAAACAGATCGATCTCATCCCATTAATCACAAAATCAGAATCCAGAGAGCAATATCTCAATTTTACCAAGCCCTATTTGAATTTACCGATTGTGGTCTTCAGTCGCCGCGATATTTCTATACCAGAAGGACTCAGTGAGCTTGGAGGAAAGAAGGTTGCTGTGGTTGAGGGTTATGCTGTAGCCGATTATATCGCACGTGACTTTCCGCTGGTGCAAAGACGCTTTTACGATAATGTGAAGGAGGGGTTAAAGGCGGTATCAATCGGTGAGGTGGATGCCTATGTCGGTTCGCTTGCTGTTGGCGGCTATCTGCTATCGACTGAAGGGATCACCAATATGCAGGTTGCTGCTTCTACACCATATCGTTCAGAGATGACGATGGGTATTCGTAAGGATTGGCCGGAGATGATCCCTATCCTCAATAAGGCTATCGATACGATTAGTGAGACCAAGAAAAATGAGATATTTCGTCGCTGGATGACTGTTGAGTTTGAATACAATGTTGATTACAGCCTGATATGGAAAATTTTGGCAGGGGTTCTCATCGTCATAGTCATGGGAAGTTTGTGGATTAGGCAGATCAGAAGGACAAGTCGTGCGCTTGATGAAAACCGACAGAAATTGTCGTTAACACTTAAAAGTGCCCACCTCGGTTCATGGGAGATTGTGTTTGATGAAGGGCAGAATCCATTGGTTTCATGGGATAACCTGTTTGCACATCATCATGGAATCGATGGTGCAGGACAAGGAATGCCACTTACCGATTTTTACCGTTTCATGGAGCCTGACGATGTACAGATTCTGCATGGTACATTTAAAAAATTCTTTCACAATCCTAACGAGGATATATCGTTTGAATATCGTCCACTCGGTACAGGTCGATGGCTATATGCTCACGGCCATAGTTTTGAATGGAGTGATAAGGGACTTCCAAAACGAATAATAGGCATTGTTCAGGACATTACAGAACGTAAACAGGCTGAAGAGACCTTAAAGCAGGCAAGTCGCTTTAAAAGTGAATTCTTAGCAAACATGAGTCATGAGATTAGAACGCCCATGAACGCCATTGTTGGATTGGGCTATACCCTGACAAAAACAGAGTTAACGGATAAGCAGAGAGATTATGTCAGGATGATAAAGACAGCGAGCCAATCGCTGTTAGGAATTATTGACGACATCCTCGATTTCTCAAAGATCGAGGCCGGACATCTCAATATTGAGATGATCCCCTTTCAATTAGAAGAGGTTCTAGAAAATTTAACAGTACTAACCACAACACGCCTCGGTAATAAACAGGTCGAGCTGGTCTATGATATCGACCCCAATATACCGCCGATATTGATTGGCGATCCCTATCGTATCGGCCAGATTTTGACAAACCTCACCTCCAATGCGGTTAAGTTTACCGAAGAGGGTTCGATCATTGTCAGAAGCTATATAAAGGAGAGCGAAGATGACAAGGTCTGGATACAGTTTGAGGTTGAAGATACAGGTATCGGCATAAAGTCTGATCGACTCAAGTTCCTGTTTAATCCTTTTACCCAGGAGGATGGTTCAACGACACGAAAATATGGCGGTACGGGTTTAGGGCTGTCGATATGTCAACAACTGACCCACTTGATGGGTGGTAGTATTGATGCAGAAAGTACAGTAGGGAAGGGAAGCCTGTTTAAATGCTTGCTACCATTAGGCTATGACGCGTCTGCAAAGCTTTACACCCCTAACCCAGAGTTACGGGGAAAGACAATACTATTAGTCGACGATAGTTCAATAACACTCTCAATACTGAGCGAGATGCTCAAATCGTTAGAGTTTAATGTGACCTGTGTATTGTCTGGTCACGAAGCTATCGAACTGCTATCCCGTGCAGATCTCCATTTTGATATTTTATTGATCGACTGTCAGATGCCGGAGATGGATGGTGAACAAACTGCTAAGCAAATAAATCATCTCAACGGTGATAAACCTTCGATCATTATCCTGATGGCCGAATATGGCAGAGATATTACTCCCCCGGAAACAAATAATAACTATATCGACGGATGGTTGCTAAAGCCGATCATATCTTTTCAGGTTTTAAAAGAGATCAACAGAATAATCGGAGTTGATCTATCTAAGGATATCAATGATCGTGTTGATAGGCGCATATCTGAAGACTCGGATCTTAATGGGCGTGTATTGCTCGTAGAAGATAACGAGATAAACCAGGTCGTTGCAATCGAGTTGCTGGTTAATATGGGGGTCGATGTTGATGTGGTTGCAGACGGGAGTGAGGCTGTCGAATATATGAAACAGAATCAACCCGATCTCATTTTGATGGATATTCAAATGCCGGTGATGGACGGGTATACCGCAACGACAAAGATAAGGGCATTAAAGAGCGGTGCAACGATCCCCATCTATGCCATGACCGCTAATGCGCTTGTAGGTGATTCAGATAAGTCGATACAAGCAGGCATGGACGGACATATCACCAAACCGGTTGATCCAGAGAAGCTATATCAGGTTCTTGCCAAGCATCTTAAGGATGATGCAGACCAACAAAACGGACAATCTACACCTCTTGAGCACAAAGAACTATCTAAGGGTACACGAATCGATACGGAGGCTACGGCGCAACTACTCGATCAAACACAAGGTGTGAAGCAAGTGGGCGGTAGTGAACAGTTCTATAAAAAATTGCTTGGAGATTTTATTAACAATCATCATCATTGCGTTCAACAGTTAAGAGTATTACTGGAAGACTCAAACTACAGTGATGCAAGAAGAGAGGCGCACACCATAAAAGGGATAAGTGGTACGATTGGCGCATACGAACTACAGCAATCAGCGGCACAAATCGATGGAATTCTAAGTCACGGTGAGATCCCTACGGCTACTCAAATCGATGAGTTTGAAGCTGTCTGCACTAAGACGTTTAATAAAATAGAACACTATCTGAATCGTGATGTTGAATCAGCATCAAGCAGAGAAGCGCAAACTCAGAATAGTGATGCAGCCGATAGCAATAATCTTAAAGACCTTTATCGATTATTAACAATCGGAGACCATCGTGCAGTAGCGATGTTTAATGAGTTGAAACCCCTAATCGTCACATCTCTAACAGAGTCGCAAGTTAAAGAGGTCGAGACACTGATTGAGCGTTGTGAATTTGAAGAGATTGCAAAGCAGTTACATGGACTAATAAAGGAGTAGAGAGATGAGTCATGGAGAGCGAGCGAGAATTCTTATTGTTGATGATGAACAGTTCTATATCGATCTATTGGTTAACTTACTATCAGATGACTATGACATATCAATCGCTATTAACGGGGAACAGGCGTTAAAGCGTGTTAAGGGAAAGGCACATCCCGATCTAATTCTGCTTGATGTCATGATGCCGCAGATGGATGGCTATGAAGTATGTCGTCAACTTAAGGAAGATCCAATGGTGAGATCAATACCGGTTATCTTCTTAACAGCTATGAATAATGCAGATGATGAGATAAAAGGGCTAACACTTGGTGCTGTCGACTATATTACCAAGCCTATCACGGCGCCGGTATTGTTAAGTCGGGTTAGAAATCACCTCTCGTTATCCGAACAACGATTTGCTCTTGAGGCGCTTGTTTTGGAGAGGACAAAAGAGCTGGAGCGAATTAAAGAGGCGGTGATCTATTGTCTTGGCGCAATTGCAGAGAAGCGTGATACAGAAACTGCAAAGCATGTATTACGAACAAGTCGATATATACAGGTGTTATTGGATGGGCTTACGAAAACTGAAAAATATCAAAAATCTCTGAATCAAATCGTTATTAACAAGATCGTTCAATCCGCACCATTACACGATATTGGAAAAGTGGGTGTTCCAGATCGAATACTACAAAAACCAGGGTTGCTAACCGATGAAGAGCGAGGGCAAATGCAGCTTCATGTAAAATATGGTAGGGATGCAATTAATAATACCAAACAATATCTTGGTGTTAACCCCTTTTTGAAAATAGCAAAAGAGATTATCTATTATCATCATGAGCGATGGGACGGGATGGGATATCTTGAGGGTTTAAAGGGTGATGAGATCCCGCTCTCAGCACGAGTGATGGCCTTGGCAGATGTCTATGATGCGATGGTCTCAAAGCGCTATTACAAAGATGAAATCGATCATGCGACCGTTGTTGATTATATTAAAGAGAGTTCAGGAGGTGCATTTGATCCTGATGTGGTTCAAGTTTTTGTAGAAAACCATGACGCCTTTAAAATGATTCATCGGCAACTTAAGGATGAAGACTATGGGTAAATCAAAAGATTTAAGAAGATACATCAATCTCTATGAGGAGATCCCAACGGTTTGCTTGATGCTGGATAAGGATTTAATCATCAAAGAGATTAATAACTTTGGGCTCAATTATCTGGGTTATCAACGCGATGAGCTTGTTAATGAATCGATTAGTAAGATTTGCCCGAATGAAGATCGAGCCTACCTCCTTAAAAAGCTGAACCATTGCCTGAAATCTTATGAGGAGATACATAGCTGGGAGTGTTCACGTGTGCGTAAGGATGGTAGCCGATACTGGGTACGGGATAATGTGAGAACGATTAAGGATGAGTATGGAGAAGACCTACTGCTAGTTTCCAGCGAGGACATTACAGAAACACGATATCTGATTAGTGAGCTGGAAAGGCAAAACTCCATCGATATGCTGACAGGGCTCACGAATCGCAGAAAGTTTGATCGTTATCTTGAAGAGCTAATGCTCTCTTCCAACGTCCGTGGTGACAATCACTTTCTACTCTATATTGATCTGGACAAGTTTAAGGTTGTTAACGATTCGTGTGGGCATCTCTGTGGTGATGAGATGTTACGTCAGATAGCAGTTCTGCTTCGAAAGCAGGTTAAGGCAGAGAATATTCTTGCAAGAATTGGTGGCGATGAGTTTGGCTTGATACTTGAAAATTGCTCTGAGCAAGAAGCAATACAGGTCGGTGAAGGTATTCTAAAAGAGATGGAACGATTCAGCTTTAGCTGGAACGATATGACCTTTTCAGTGGGCGTAAGTATTGGTGGGGTGATTATTGATGGGAGTGAGAATAATCTAAAAAATCTGCTCCACTATGCAGATACAGCCTGTTTTACCGCAAAGGATAAGGGGCAATACCGCATCCAGATTTACAATATGGATGATAAGGAGATGGAGCGTCGTGGCGGACTACAGAAATGGGTGAGTCGAATTCATCAATCGATTGAGAATGACAAATTCGTATTATTCAAACAAAAGATCTATCCGGTCATTGATAATCACAATGAACCAGAAAAGTATGAGATCCTTATTCGCATGAAAGATGACGATGGAACTTTAATTCTTCCTGGCTCATTCATCCCTGCCGCTGAATACTATGGGGTATCTCCAAAGATTGACCGATGGGTTACAGAAACAGCACTCAAGCGCTATGCCGCCACAAGTCACGAAAGACCTGTCACTTATTTTATCAATCTATCAGGGTTGACGTTAAGTGATGATTCATACATGCATGATATCTCGGAAGAGATTAGGGCAATGAACGATGATGGTTTGCAGATCTGCTTCGAGATCACTGAAACAGCCGCGATAAGGAACTTGACGGCCGCACAGAAATTTATGTCGCATTTCAAGAGATTAGGGTGCCAGTTTGCGCTAGATGACTTTGGTAGTGGTTTTTCTTCTTTTGGTTATTTGAGAACGCTACCGGTTGATTACATCAAGATTGATGGCGGGTTTGTTCGTAATATGGTGAAAGAACCGCTCGATCTTGCTGTTGTTAGAGCTATACACGAGGTTTCTGAGGTGTTTGGTAAAAGAACAATTGCGGAATTTGTTGAGACTGAAGAGATCCTGAATATGATTAAAGGGCTTGGTATTGACTATGCTCAGGGATATCATATTGAAAAACCACACCCACTATCAGAGGCAGATCAATGAATGGAAAAGCAAAAATTCTCGTTGTAGATGATGAGCCGTTCTATACCGATGTGTTACAAAATCTGCTACGCAACGAATATGAAGTTGTTGTCGCCGATGATGGTGAAAAAGCACTACGTGCAGCGATGGAAGATCCAAAGCCTGATTTAATCATGCTAGATGTTATCCTGCCAGAGATAGATGGTTATGAGGTATGTCAGCGCCTAAAAGAGAATCCTGAAACAGCCAATATTCCAGTGATCTTTCTTACGGTTAAAGGCGATGTTGATGACGAGGTTAAGGGGTTTAACCTAGGCGCGGTTGATTATATTACCAAGCCTATGAGTCCACCTATCGTTAAAGCACGCACGCGTACCCATATCAAGATGTCACAATTAGTTAAGCAACTTGAGTTGATGCTGGATCATCTAAAAGATTAGTCGCCCTAGATAGCTTCCACCGCAATGGGTGGAAGCAGAACAATCCTTCAGCAAGATTACCTCTCTTTTCCAAGATAGAGCCAGGTATCAATTACAGTGTCAGGGTTTAGAGAGATACTGCTGATATTCTTCTCAAACAGCCACTCTGCAAAATCAGGGTAATCTGAAGGACCCTGACCACAGATACCAATATATTTACCCTGTTTATGTGCGGCATCAATCGCCATGGTAAGCATCTTCTTCACGGCAGGATTACGTTCATCAAAGCTTTGGGCAATTAAACCGGAGTCACGATCAAGACCGAGTGTAAGCTGTGTCATATCATTAGAGCCGATTGAGAAGCCATCAAACAACTCAAGGAACTCCTCAGCTAAAACAGCATTAGATGGAATCTCACACATCATAATCAGGCGAAGATCATCTTTGCCTCTCTCAAGGCCATTTTGTGCAAGTAGCGCTATCACTGCTTTTGCTTCAGTTAATGTTCGGACGAACGGGATCATGATCTCAATATTGGTAAAGCCGTACTCCTCACGCGCTTTGCGTATTGCGCGGCACTCGAGTTCAAAGCACTGACGGAAATCATCAGAAACATAGCGAGAAGCGCCACGGAAGCCAATCATCGGGTTCTCTTCATGTGGCTCGTAACGATCACCACCCAATAGATTGGCATACTCATTCGATTTAAAGTCAGACATTCGGACAATCACCGGTTTGCCGGCAAACGCAGCCCCCAGTGTTGCAATGCCCTCAGTGAGTTTCTCTACATAAAAATCAACAGGGGATGCATATCCGGCGGTTCGCTCATCGATCTCCTCCTGTAGATCGCCGTCGAGTTGGTTGTACTCAAGCAGGGCACGAGGGTGAATACCGATGGTGGTATTAATCACAAACTCAACACGTGCCAAACCGACACCGGCATTCGGAATCTGGCTAAATGAGAAGGCGCGCCCAGGATTACCAACATTCATCATGATCTTGGTGGGTAGCTCTGGCATGTTGCCACTATCTTTTTGGATGATCTCGAAATCAAGAATCGAGTCATAGATATGACCTTCATCGCCCTCAGCACAGGATACGGTCACACTTTGTCCATTTTGAATAACGCTGGTGGCATCATGACACCCGACAACCGCAGGGATCCCCAACTCACGTGCAATAATTGCTGCATGACAGGTACGTCCACCACGATTGGTGACAATGGCCGATGCTTTTTTCATGATCGGCTCCCAATCGGGGTCGGTCATATCGGTGACCAGAACATCACCGGCTTCAACCTCATGCATGTGTTCAATTGAGTCGATCACCTTAGCCGTGCCAGCACCAATGCGCTGACCAATCGCACGACCAGTGATGAGAATCTCGCTCTTCTCATTTAGATGATAGCGCTCAATAATGTTGGCGTTGTTACGGCTCTCAACGGTTTCAGGTCGAGCCTGGACGATGTAGAGTCGTCCATCAAGACCATCCTTGGCCCACTCAATATCCATTGGGCGGCCATAGTGCTTCTCAATAATCATTGCGTAGCGAGCTAGGGTTTCGATCTCTTGATCGGTGATCGAGAATTTATTTCTGTCAGATGCAGAGACATTTACCGTTTTAACCAGCGCCTTGCCACTGGTATCGTAAGTCATCTTAATCATCTTGCTGCCGAGACTACGACGCAGGATTGCGCTCTTTTTCGCTTCAATGTTGGGCTTAAAGACATAGAACTCATCAGGATTAACAGCCCCCTGTACCACCGTTTCACCGAGGCCATAGGCACTGGTGATAAAGACCGCATCGCGAAAGCCTGATTCGGTATCGAGAGTGAACATCACACCAGAGGAAGCGAGATCTGAACGGATCATCTTTTGAATACCCGCAGAGAGTGCGACCAGTTTGTGATCAAAGCCCTGGTGAACACGATAGGAGATCGCACGATCATTATAGAGCGATGCAAAAACCTCCTTTATTTTTAGGGTAACCTGATCAATTCCATGGACGTTTAAGAAGGTCTCCTGTTGGCCTGCAAATGAGGCATCAGGTAGATCTTCAGCCGTTGCCGACGAGCGAACAGCCACAGTGAAATCATCACCATAGCGTTTTAGCATCTTGTCATAGGCTTCAGAGATCGCATCATCAAGATTCTTGGGGAAGGGGGTTTCAATCACCCACTGTCGAATCATGGCTCCCGCTTTTGCCAGCGCTTTAACGTCATCAACATTAAGACCGCTAAGGACTTCGTCGATGCGCTGATCAAGACGGTTATGCTGAGCGAACTGACGAAAGGCGTAGGCGGTGGTGGCAAAACCGCCAGGGACATCAACCCCGGAGCCTGCGAGTGAGCTTATCATCTCACCAAGAGAGGCGTTTTTACCGCCGACTCGTTCCACGTCATCCATTTTTAGATCTTCAAACCAGATTATCAGCTCGCTCATCATTCGTAACCTTTGTTGTCTATCAGCTTAGATTCATTCATCAGTCAGAGTGGTGTGAATTTCAAACCGTTCTGCTGATCATTGCATCGATTGTAGGACAGATAGTATTACAAAGACCAATGAAAAACGGAATTAAGTATTGGAGAATCGATTAATGGTGTTAATGATCAACAAAATAAGATCCATTCTGGACACAACACCATCATTGAGCATGAGTCGGGGTTAAATATGTCACTTTTCACCAATCACATGAGCCAAAAGTGGCGGAAATCCACCCAATGAACGATGGGAAATGACATTAAAAGCTATCTCTGTCGTCATGAGAGCGATGCCTAGTCAGTGGCATTGTTATTGCAATAACCGTAGTTGAAGATTAAGTCAGACCTTGATGTCTGGTAATAACAACAAGAGACCATGCAAAGATTGGTCTTTAAATCCCGGAGGATAAGCAATATGCGTCTCATTACTTCTATTGTGTTAACGGTAGCGCTGGTGATTTCAGGTTCGGTCACGGCTGCGCCGATCTTGATTAAATTTTCGCACGTGGTGGCAGAAAACACCCCGAAAGGTCAGATGGCCAATCGTTTCAAGGAGTTGGTTGAACAACGACTCGCTGGAAAGGTGGTGGTTGAGGTCTATCCAAATTCGCAACTCTTTGGCGATAACAAGGTGCTTGAGGCAATGCTGCTAGGTGATGTGCAGATTGCGGCACCATCGCTTTCAAAGTTTGAACGCTACACCAAGAAGCTTCAGATCTTCGATCTGCCATTCCTGTTTAAGGATATGGATGCAGTTGATCGTTTTCAGCAGAGCAAGCAGGGGCAGAAACTGCTGAATGCTATGAAGAAAAAGGGGTTGATTGGACTGGGATATATCCATAACGGAATGAAACAGCTCTCCGCAAGTAATCCATTGCGTGTGCCTGCGGATGCAAAAGGTCTAAAGTTCCGCATTATGTCATCAGATGTGTTGGCCGCTCAGTTTGAAGCAGTTGATGCAGCGCCACTGAAAAAACCGTTCTCAGAGGTGTTTACCCTGTTACAGACCAGAGCAATTGATGGACAGGAGAACACTTGGTCAAACATCTATTCCAAGAAATTCTACGAAGTACAGCCCTACATCACAGAATCAAATCATGGCGTTCTTGATTACATGGTGGTGACCTCAGCAGAGTTCTGGATGGATCTACCGGACGATATCAAGAAGGTCGTAAAAAAATCACTGGATGAGGCGATCAAGTTCGGAAATAAGGTTGCCGAGGATAAGTCGGTGAACGACAAGAAGAGCATCGCAGAATCAGGTCGCTCAGAGATTATCTCACTCACTCCAGCACAACGTGCACAGTGGGTTGAGGTGATGAAGCCTGTCTGGAAGAAGTTTGAGAATGAGATCGGCTCAGATCTCATCGATGCAGCCTATAACTCAAATAACTTGTAGTTCATCGTTGTTATCATCCCCTCTCTCGCAATCGGGGAGAGGGGAATAATAAGAGCAGTGTCTATTGATGAATGACGATTGGCTATCAGATCGATACCTGATCCGATAGAGCCAGAGAAAGGGGAGACGATGATAAAAACCATATTGAATAAGGCAGAGGAGGGAATTATCTCTTTACTGCTCATTGCAATGACGCTGTTGGTGTTTATCGAAGTCATCATGCGTTTTGTCTTTAGTAGTGGAATCATGTGGGTGCAGGAACTGACCCTGTTAATGTCGGCATGGTTTGTTCTATTCGGTGCATCCTATGGTTTAAAGGTGGGAGCACACATTGGTGTTGATGCCTTTATTCGTATTGTTCCCAGTAGCGTTAGACGCTATCTCTCCGGCCTTGCGGTAATGTTGAGTCTCGGTTATTGCGGTTTGTTTATCTATGGCAGTTATATCTACCTCTCTAAGATGAAGAAGATAGGTATCGAGCTGGAGGATATCGAGATCGAAGCATGGATTGCCCAAAGTATTTTGTTGATTGGCTTTGCCCTGCTGTCACTGCGACTTTTACAACTCTTATGGAAGATTATTACAGGAGAGGCCGACGGCTTTAAACATGCCAATGAAGCAGAGGAGAGTCTCCAAATCGCCGAAGAGCTATCAGAATCAAAGAGTGAGCAGCAATCATGACAACAGCGACTCTCTTTATTCTCCTCTTCTTCTGTATGTTTATCGGGATGCCGATCGCGATCGCATTGGGTCTATCGAGCATTACCACCATCCTGCTATTTTCGAATGATTCTCTGGCCTCCATTGCGCTCAAGCTGTTTGAGTCTGTCTCTGAACACTACACACTACTGGCGATACCGTTCTTTATACTCTCATCCGCATTCCTGACCACGGGCGGAGTAGCTCGTCGGCTGATCAATTTTGCGATTGATAGCGTCGGCAATATCAAGGGCGGCCTTGCAATGGCGTCGGTTCTTGCGTGTATGTTATTTGCTGCGGTTTCAGGGTCATCGCCTGCAACAGTTGCCGCGATTGGAACAATTGTGATTGCCGGAATGGTAAGAGCTGGATATCCAGAAAGCTTTGCCGCCGGTGTGATCGCCAATGCCGGCACGCTCGGAATCTTGATTCCACCATCTATTGTGATGCTGGTCTACGCTGCTGCAACAGAAACCTCCGCCGCAAAGATGTTTATGGCAGGATTTATTCCCGGTTTGATGATGGGTGGGATTTTGATGGTTGCGATCTATATTGTTGCCCGTATCAAGAATCTACCCTCACAACCCTGGCCAGGCTTTAGACAGCTATTTAAGTCGATGTTTATTGCATCTGGTGGCTTGATGCTGATTATTATTGTGCTGGGTTCAATCTACGGTGGCATTGCCAGCCCGACAGAAGCGGCTTCCGTATCTGCGGTGTATGCCTTTTTGGTTTCAGTCTTTGGCTACCGGGATATGGGTCCCCTTAAGAGTGTCCCGTGGCGTAAAAAGGGTGAATCATTCATCAAGCTTATCGTTAGAAATGTAACGCAAATGGCATGGGCGATCCCGAAAATTCCATTCAATAAAGAGGTCAATCATACCGTTTTGGAGGCTTCGAAAGTGAGCATTATGCTGCTCTTTATCATTGCCAACGCAATGCTATTTGCACATGTGCTAACGACCGAACGCATTCCACACGCTGTTGCCGAAACAATTGTCGAGTGGGGGCTTGAGCCATGGATGTTCCTTGTTGTGGTTAATCTGCTGTTACTGGCTGCGGGTAACTTTATGGAGCCAACCGCAATCCTGTTGATTATGGCGCCTATCTTGTTCCCGATCGCAACACGACTCGGCATCGATCCGATTCATCTTGGCATTATCATGGTGGTGAATATGGAGATCGGGATGCTGACTCCGCCTGTCGGGCTCAATCTGTTTGTTACCGCAGGGATCACAGGGCACAGCATTGGATGGGTTATCAAAGCGGCACTGCCGTGGCTCATGTTGCTATTACTCTTCTTGATCATCATCACCTATATTCCGCAGATATCTCTGTTCTTACCGGAGTTTATTGATGATCTTCATGGCTATAAATAGGTGCGAATAAAGTGAACGTCAAACCGATTAAAACCATTCTTTATGCTACCGATCTCGGCGATCAGATGCGTCCGGTTATGCGACAAACCAGTGAGCTTGCACAGCAGTTTGGTGCAGGGGTATTAATGGTTCATATTGCTGAGCCATTTGGTGAAACTGTCTCTGCTGTGATTGATACCTATGTGTCGAAGGGGGATCGTGAGCGCATTAAAAAAGAGGGAATGCAGCAGGTGATCAAAACCATGAAATCACGCCTTAAACGTTACTGTGAAGAGGAGGCGTTGCTAAGTAATAAGAAGAAGCATGGCGTGACCGAAATCATTGTGGTCAGTGGTGATACCACTACGGAATTATTACGTGTCGCTAAAGATAAAAATGCCGATATGATCATCATGGGTAGCTGTGGTCATAAGAGTCGAGGCGACCTTTTAGGTTCGGTCACACGAAAAGTTACCCAAAAAAGTAAAATACCAGTACTCATTGTGCCAAATAATAGTGCACAATCGAAGAGTAAAACGGTTTAACTATTTGTTTTCATTATAATTAATATTGATTGAGAGAGAAGAATGGCTGAAAAGCTTCACGAAGCGGCACTGGAATATCATCGCTATCCAAAGCCTGGAAAACTGGAGATCCGAGCAACCAAACCCTTGGCAAATCAGTTGGATCTGTCTCTGGCCTATTCACCCGGGGTTGCTGCCGCTTGTAAAGAGATTGAAAAGGATCCACTGAATGTCGCGCATTACACCTCGCGCAGTAATCTGGTTGCGGTCATTAGTAATGGCACGGCCGTTCTCGGCTTAGGTGCGATTGGTGCGCTTGCCTCAAAGCCGGTGATGGAGGGAAAGGCAGTACTGTTTAAAGAGTTCGCAAATGTAGATGTCTTTGATATTGAGATCGAAGAGCGCGATCCGGAAAAATTCATTGAAACCGTTGCAAGTATGGAGCCGAGTTTCGGTGGCATCAATTTAGAAGATATTAAAGCACCGGAGTGTTTCATTATCGAAAAAGCGCTTAAAGAGCGCATGAACATTCCAGTCTTTCATGATGATCAACACGGCACCGCCATCGTGGTTTGTGCCGCGATTATCAATGGTCTGCGTGTTGTGGATAAGGCCATTGAGGAGGTGAAGGTTGTGACCTCTGGTGCCGGGGCTGCTGCGCTTGCCTGTCTCGACCTATTGGTTGATCTTGGTTTAAAACGTGAAAACGTCACAGTTTGTGATGGTACAGGTGTGATCTATCAGGGGCGTGTCGAGCGTATGGATCCCTATAAAGCGAAATACGCTAAAGAGACACCACATCGCACCCTTGAACAAGCGCTTCAAGATGCAGACGTATTGCTCGGTCTTTCAGCCGCAGGTGTTGTAGAACCGCAATGGTTGCTGAAGATGAGTGATCGTCCGCTGGTGTTTACACTTGCAAATCCGGTGCCTGAGATTATGCCGGAGTTGACTCGTGAGGCACGACCTGACGCGATTATAGCAACTGGGCGCTCAGATTATCCGAATCAGGTGAATAACGTACTCTGTTTTCCATTTCTATTCCGAGGTGCGCTTGATGTCGGCGCGACCGAAATTAATAGTCAAATGAAGATGGCATGTGTGAATGCGATTGCTGAAATGGCGCGAAAAGAGCCATCAGACATCGTGCGCTCAGCCTATGGTGGTAGCAAATTACAGTTCGGCCCTGATTACCTTATCCCTAAGCCGTTTGATAAACGATTATTAGAGATCGTACCGGTCGCAGTGGCTCAAGCCGCAATGGATAGTGGTGTGGCGACACGTCCGATCACCGATATGGATGCGTATCGTATTGCACTGCAAACCCAGGTCTTCCGCACAACCATGACGATGAAACCGGTGTTTGAGCAGGTGCGGGATCTACGGTTGAAGGTGGTCTATGCCGAAGGTGAAGATGAGCGCGTACTCCAGGTGATCCAACAAGTGATGCAGCAACGCATCGCTGAGCCGTGGTTGGTGGGGCGACGTTCGGTGATTGAACAGAAGATTGAAGAGTTAGGAATGCATATTAAGGTAGATGAGGATTTCTTCCTTGTTGATCCTACTGATCCAAAAACCATTGAGCAGTTTGGTGATAGTTGCTATCAACGCCTTCAACGTAAGGGCTTCCCGCCACAAGAGGCCAACAAACTGTTGCAGCAAAACTCAACCGTGCTAGCCGCAGCAATGCTACAAAGCGGTTATGTTGATGCGATGCTTTGTGGCGTTACTGGCCGATATCGGCAGCATCTTGAGCAGATTCAATCCATCATTGGTGTCGAGGAGGGTGTTAAACAGTTGACCTCAATGAGTGGGTTGGTGATGACATCGGGCACGCTATTTTTTGCCGATACCTATGTACAGGATGATCCCGATGCCGAGGCGCTTGCCGAGATTACTCGCCTAAGCTGTGATGAGGTAAGGAGATTTGGTATAGAACCCAAAGTGGCGATGTTGTCGCACTCAAATTTCGGGGCGATTGCCAGTAGCTCTGCTCGCAAGATGCGTGATGCTCTAACCATCATCCAAAACAACTATCCAGATATTGAAGTTGATGGAGAGATGCATGCCGACCTTGCACTGCTTGAGCCATTACGACGCAAATATCTCCCCGAGTCTAAACTATCGGGTGCGGCAAACCTGCTGATTATGCCGAATCAGGATGCAGCCAATATTGCATTTAATCTCTTGAAAACGGTTGGCGAGGGTACAGCGATCGGGCCACTATTATTGGGTGCGGCAAAAGCAGCGCATATCGTGACACCCGGCATTACAGTGCGTGGCCTATTAAATATGACAGCCCTTGCTGCGGTTCACGCAGTTCATCGGGATGAGGTTTAGTCATGGCACTTGAAAAGCGCCCGGTATTTTTAAACTTAATCAAGATACGCCTTCCTGTTGCCGGAGTGATGTCGATAATTCACCGTGCCAGTGGTGTGGTAATGGTGTTTTCGATTCCATTTCTCCTCTATCTGCTTCAGGGCTCGTTAAAGAGTGAGCAGAGCTATCAACAGATCGTGGCATTTGTTCATCAACCTGTTGCTATGGTTGTGCTCTTCTTGATGATGTGGTCATTAATGCACCACCTCTTTGCAGGAATACGCTACATGCTGATCGATATCGATATCGGTGTTGAGGCTCCTGTATACCGATACAGTGCTTGGGTTGTCATGCTGCTATCCCCTATTGCTGCGCTGGTATTAACCGGAGGCATGTTATGAGACGTGGTGCCACCGGATTGATTGCATGGATCACACAGCGAATAAGTGCCCTGTTTATTGCTCTGTTTACGCTCTATCTGCTTTATGTTTTTCTCTGTAATCCACCGGAGGGGTATCTACAGTGGCACGTCTTTATCTTATCCCCGTTCAATAGCATTGCTGCACTGTTGTTCATGCTATCGCTTTTGCTTCATGCATGGATTGGTATTCGCGATGTGGTTATCGACTATGTTCACCCATTCGCAATACGACTCGGACTTTTATCGCTATTGATGGGAGGCTTGATCGCCTGTGGAGTTTGGGCGTTACAGATCTTGATGACAACAACGCATATTTAAAATGAGTAAAATGAATCTTACACGTAAAAAATTTGACACCCTGATTGTTGGTGCTGGTGGTGCTGGACTCAATGCTGCATTGCAACTTGCCAATGCCGATCTTAAGGTAGCTGTTGTTTCCAAGGTGTTTCCAACCCGGTCTCATACTGTCGCAGCACAGGGCGGAGTCAATGCTGCGTTGGCCAATGTCATGCCGGATAACTGGCATTGGCATATGTTTGATACGGTTAAAGGCTCAGACTATCTTGGTGATCAGGATGCGATTGAGTTTATGTGTCGTGAAGCCATTCCGACAGTTTATGAACTTGAGCACAATGGCGTTCCATTTTCACGACTAGATAACGGTAAGATTTATCAACGCGCTTTTGGTGGACAGAGCCAGAACTTCGGTGGCGCTCAAGCCGCAAGAACCTGTGCCGCAGCCGATAGAACTGGTCATGCTATTCTTCATACGCTCTATCAACAAAACCTACGCGCAAAAACAACCTTCTTTGATGAATACTTTGCGGTTGATCTGATCACTGATCATAACGGCGCTATTCTTGGTGCGATCGTGATGGCGATTGAAACCGGAGAGTTGATCCTGATCGAGGCAAAAACCACACTCATTGCAACAGGTGGTTGTGGCCAGATCTTCCGTACCACCAGCAATGCCCGTATTAATACCGGCGACGGTATGGCGATGACACTACGCGCAGGCGTGCCACTGCAAGACATGGAGTTCTTCCAGTTCCATCCCACCGGGATTGCCGGAAAGGGACTATTGATTACCGAGGGTGTTCGTGGTGAGGGCGGTTATTTGATTAATAATCGCGGTGAGCGGTTTATGGAGCGCTATGCACCAAATGCAAAGGATCTCGCAAGTCGTGATGTCGTTGCCCGTGCCATCGTTACAGAGGTAAGAGAAGGTCGTGGTTGTGGTACTAAAAAGGATCATGTGCTGTTAAAGGTTGATCATCTCGGTGAAGAGTTGATCAAAAAACGCTTACCGACCATTCGAGAAAATAGTCAGATATTTGCAGGAATCGATCCGGCATTAGAACCCATCCCGGTTTTTCCGACTGCGCATTATGTCATGGGCGGTATTCCAACAGATCGCTTCGGGCAGGTTGTCACCCCTGATAGCGCTGGAAATGAGTATGTTGTTGAAGGGTTATATGCCGCAGGAGAGTGCGCCTGTGCCTCAGTACATGGTGCAAACCGTCTTGGTGGAAATTCACTGCTTGATATCTTGGTGTTTGGGCGTGTTGCCGGTAAGGAGATCATCGATTATGTGAATGGTAATCTTCATCACAAGCCGATGAACGAAGATTCAATCTATCGCGTGTTGTCGCGTTTTGAACGCTGGAATCAAAAAGGTGAGGGCATCACTGTACGCGAACTACGTGAACAGTTTAGAAAGGTTATGGAAGATCATGCCGGAGTATTCCGCACAGAAACGATCATGCAGGAGGGGATCGCCAAGATTAAAGAGATCCGCGAACGCCTTAATGATGTTCGGCTAAAGGATCACTCCGCGTCATTCAATCCGGCACGCACAGAGGCAATGGAGTTAGAGAACATGATCGATGTTGGAATGTCGATTGCAACCTCTTCACTCGCACGTCAGGAGAGTCGTGGAGCACATTCAAGACCTGACTATCCAAATCGTGACGATCAAAACTGGATGAAACACACGCTCTACTACAAAGATGGTGATCGTCTTAAATACAAGCCTGTACGAAACCAACCCTTAACGGTTGAAAGTTTTCCTCCAAAAGAACGAGTCTATTAAGGGTTGTCATCATCATGAGTATGAAAAGAGAGATTTCGGTTTACCGTTACAACCCAGAAGATAACCAGTCGCCCTATATGCAGACCTTCTCTATTGAGGTTGAGCGCGGGATGATGATTCGTGATGCACTGATTGCGATACAGGATCAGGATGAATCGTTCGCATTTCGCCACTCTTGCGGTGAAGGGGTTTGTGGCTCGGATGGTGTCAATATCAACGGGCTTAATAAACTGGCCTGTGTTACCAAGGTTTCAGATTATAAAGGCAAGATCGCGATCCGGCCTTTTCCCGGACGGCCGGTGATCCGCGATCTTGTGGTTGATATGAGCCAGTTCTATGCTCAGTATGAACGAGTGGATCCTTGGCTGAAGCGAAGAGAGAAGTTACCTGAGCAGGAGATCCTGCAATCCCCCAAGGATCGGGACAAGCTTGATGGACTCTATGAGTGCATTATGTGTGGCTGTTGCTCCACATCGTGCCCATCGTTTTGGTGGAACCCGGATAAATTCCTAGGACCTCAGGCACTATTAACTGCTGCACGCTATGTTGCTGACAGTCGCGATCAGGATAAAGAAGCACGACTTGACGCCCTTGACGGCCCTTTCAAGCTCTTTCGCTGTCACACCATTATGAGTTGTGTTGAGGTTTGTCCGAAAGGTTTGAACCCAACAAAGGCCATCGGTTTCTTAAAAGCCGAGATGCTCAAAGGGGCTGTTTAATGTCAGAACATGGCTTAAACGAACTCGATAAGCCGTTGCATGTGGTGAAGATCGATCCAAATCAACTCCCAGAGATAGAGTATCTTCGATGGCAATGTCGTCGAGGCCTATTAGAGTTGGACTTTCTGCTTGAATACTTTCTTGAGCACAGCTACTCGACCTTGGTTCCTGAGTTAAAAACCGCGTTTGTGACGCTATTAAGCTATCCTGATCCACTCATTCATGAATGGGTTAATGGTATTTCAGAGCCGGAACCCATTCATCTCAACACCATCATTAAGCTCATTCGCGCACAGCGGATTTAATTCCACAATAAAACCAAAAAGGTGTGGAAATCGACATCAGTGCCCATAGATTATTATCATCAGATCAGATAAAGCACAGATGATATAAACCCTGAATATGAAAACAGTTCGTATTGCACTACTCTCTATTCTGCTAATCCTAACCGGGTGTGCCTCAATGGCAGCAGATAATCGATTAAAATCGAACCATTTTAATGAGGGTAAATTCAAGAATCTTGAACAGATGGAGTCGCGCTCATTTTTCGATTTCCTTAAAGCGAGGATGGGTGCAACGTATGCCGACTGGCCAGATTGGGTTGAGAGTGATTACGGCCAAAAGCCGGTCGATAGCACGGAACAGGGTAAGATCATCATTACTCATATCAATCACTCAACGGTATTAATACAAACGGGTGGATATAATATTCTAACCGACCCCATCTACTCAGACCGCGCAAGCCCGATCTCGTTTGCAGGACCAAAACGTGTGAGAAACCCCGGAATTCGCTTTGAAGATCTTCCAAGGATTGACGCAATCATCATTAGCCATGATCACTACGACCATCTTGATCTTCCCACCATTAATCGATTAATCGAACGCGATCATCCCAAAATCTATTTGGGATTAGGGGTTGCCGCAAGGCTCGATACTCAACAGAACATCGTCGAACTCGATTGGTGGGAAACATCAGAGCTGTCAGATAACCTCAAAATCCATTTTGTTCCAGTACAGCACTTCTCTGGGCGTACACTGTTTGATCGAATGTCCACGTTGTGGGGTGGGTATGTGCTGGAGATTAATCACCACAAGATCTATTTCGGTGGTGATAGTGGCTATGGTGGACACTATACAAAAACCTATCAAAGATATGGTGCCATGGATTTGGCCATTATTCCGATGGGTGGCTATGAGCCGCACGACTTTATGGGGCCAGTACACATGAACCCAAAAGAGGCAGTACAGGCGCACCGTGACCTGCACTCGAACAAATCGATCGGCATTCACTTTGGAACCTTTCAACTGACCGCAGAGCCGATCGATGAGCCACAAGAGCTGTTGATAAGAGAGCTTGCCGATGCAGGGTTAAATCCAGATGTGTTTATTACCCTCAAGTTTGGGGAACCGTTCATCTACCGACCGGCAGAGCGCCTGGAGAAGGCCGCACATGAGTAGGGCGCTGCTGTGGCTATGGCTGATTGTCGCTGCACCGCTAGCTATGGCGGAAGGTGTAGCGACGCAAGAGATCGAACACCTGCTGGGCTTTGTCGCGAGTTCATCGTGTAGTTTTATCCGCAATGGTAATCATTACAACGCGCAGGAGGCGCAGCAGCATATCCAGAAGAAGTATGACTACTTCCGCGATGAGATCAAAAGCGCGGAGGATTTCATCAAGTATGCGGCTACCAAAAGCGTGCTAAGCGGCAGACGCTACAGCGTTGAGTGCCCGCGACAACCCACAGAAGAGACAGCGCAGTGGTTGCTCGATGAGCTCTCCCGCTATCGCCACGGCAATGAGTAGCTCATCCGCAAGCTATCTGTCTCCCCATCTTCACCCCTAAAAAGTCTGTTTTACTCCACCCTCCAAGATCCAATCGTGATGGGTTGATTGCCATATCACCCCAGTTTCGCTGTTCAATTCGCCGCGATTTACATCACAAACAATGTAAATGAGAATTATTTGCATATATAAATAGGCTCGTTTATAGTTCGCTCTAAATGTAAATGATTCTCAATAACTATTTATTATGCGGAGTTTAAAATGCGTAAAATTGCCCCCCTTGTAACCCTGTTTCTGTTGGGTCTTCAACCCACTTATGCCGCCGACAGCGATGAGATTGCAGCGCTAAAGCAGCAGTTAAAGCATGTTGAAGAGAGCCTCAATGCCACCATCGATTTTATTGAGAGCAACAGCGCCAACAAAAGCTCACAGACCACCATTGGTGGCTATGGAGAGCTGCACTACAACCAGCTACAGGATCAGAGTAGTGGAGGTGGCGATAAAAACCGCATTGACTTCCACCGCTTTGTGCTGATGTTTAACCACCAATTCACATCGAACATGCGTCTGGTCTCGGAGTTGGAGCTAGAGCACTCCATCGCAGGAGAGAGTCAACCCGGAGAGATCGAACTGGAGCAGGCCTATATCGAGTTCAGACTCAACGAGCAGCAGCAGCTATTAGCCGGGATCTTCCTTGTTCCCGTTGGGATGATGAATCAGTCGCATGAGCCGACACACTTCTATGGTGTTGAGCGCAACAGCGTTGAGAAGGAGATCATACCCACGACCTGGTGGGAGGGTGGCGTGCTCTACCATCAGCAGTTATCAACCGGACTTGATATCGATGTCGCGCTGCACTCGGGACTCAACAGTAGTAGCTGGAGTGTTCGCTCTGGTCGCCAAAAGGTTGCTGATGCCACCGCCAATACCCACGCTGTAACCGCCCGGCTTAATTGGCAGGTCGTTCCTGGGCTTGCCTTGGGGGTCGCCTTCAACCATCAGAGCGATCTGTCACAAGGGGCAATTAGCGGTGGGATTGCCGCTAATCTGCTGGAGAGCCATATCGACTATCAGCAAGGTGCGTTTGCGCTCAAGGCGCTCTATGCAAAGTGGGATATGGATGATAACGGTGCAGCATCCGGCAGGCAGGAGCAGTTTGGCTGGTATGTCGAGCCAGCATACAAGTTAAGCTCAAGGTTGGGAGTGTTTGCCCGGCAGAGCGTTTGGGATAAGCAGGCGGCCGACAGCATCGATTCAGAGTATCAACGCACTACCATGGGCATCAACTTCTGGCCTCATGACGATGTGGTGTTGAAGGTCGACTATCAGGTTGAGGACAACCCTGTAGCGGCATCGGCCTATCGTGGAGTGAATCTGGGACTGGGGTATCAGTTCTAGGCGTTTTTTACAGCAAGAAGCCCCCTAATCTTCTTGCTTTTTTCCCGTTAGGGAGGGGGAGGCCCCAATCCTCCCCCCTTTTTTAGAGAATTCGATGAAAACGATGAGACTCTTGATGCTGTTATTGATCCTCCCGCACTCGGCAATGGCGTCGATGCAGGAGAGGGTGGAGGCACTGCTGCAACAGACCTACGGTGACGCCACGCCTGCCGTGAACAGCTTTATGATCACCAACGAGATCAAAGAGGGGTATCAGCGCATCATGCAGTCACCCCCACACCGCCTGAGGCAGCGTTATTGGTTTGATGGCAGTCGTGCGATTTTTGTGGTTGATGCCCTCGGCAAGGAGCGATTGATTACTGCGGCCTTTATTGTCGATAACGGCGTCATTCGCTCAACCGAGGTTATCGCCTTTCGTGAGCACAGAGGCGGCGAGATTCAACAACCGTTCTTTACCAGGCAGTTTTCCGGCCTCGGATTGAATAGCCGAGGGGCGCTAGAGCAGGAGATTGATGGTATTTCAGGCGCGACCCTCTCAGTCAGAGCGATGACGCGCATGGCAACGCTGGTGCTCTACTACTACAAACTGATAACCGGTGAGCCGAGATGAGATGGATACGCTTTCGCTACCGACTGCTTCAGCTTCACCGAACCCTCGGGGTTTCGGCGCTGATTTTTATTGTGATAATGGCCATTAGCGGCCATCTCCTCAATCGCAGCCAGCTTTACGGGCTGGATCAGATCGCGGTGACACATCGCGCTTTACAGCAACTGGCCGGATTAGCAACACCACAAGCGATCCAGTTCCTTAATGCCGACGGCAGCAGGATCATCATTATCAATAACGAGCTGTTCTTGAATGATCACTTCGTCGATCCCGCCATTGGCGGTGTGATTGGCGCGCTCAAGCTGGGAGGATCAATCTATCTGGCATCCATTGATAGTCTGGTTGAGATCAATCAAGGTGGGGTTATTGTAAACAGCATAGATAGTCTTGGTGGTTTGCCCGGACGGTTAGAGCGTATCGGCGTTGATGAGCATCAGCGACTGGTGATCAACTGCTTGGACGGCTTCTGTATAGCTGATAACGATCTGCTTGATAGCTGGTCTGTTTGGGATGGTCAGCAGGTCATCTGGTCTCAGTCACAAAGGGGCATTGATGTGGACACTGAGCGTGCAGTTGCGCGCTATCTTGGCAGGGCATTGTCACTGGAGCGGTTGATGCTGGAGATCCACAGTGGTCGGCTCTTTGGTGGTTGGGGAGTGATGCTCGCTGACCTAGTAGCGTTTGTGTTGCTCTTTGGCGGCCTTAGCGGTGGCTATCTGTGGCTCTACCGAATCAGACAGAAGGGAAGGGGTCGTTAGCCCTTTTGACACGCCTTGCACAGGCCGTAGATCTGTAGCGAGTGGTCGGTGATCTCAAACCCCCGCTGCTGGGCGATAAGCTGTTGGCGCTCCTCAATGGTTGGGTCGACAAACTCCTCAATCGCTCCGCATTTGATACAGAGCAGATGATCGTGGTGTTTGTCTGGCACCAGTTCATAAACCGCATAATCCCCATCGAAACGATGACGAACAAGCAGCCCGGAGCTTTCGAACTGACTAAGCGTCCGATAGATGCTGGCGAGCGCTATATCGTTTCCCTGATCGCGCAGCGTGCGATAGATATCATCAACCGAGAAGTGGCGCTGCTCACTGCTCTCAAAAAGCTCCAGAATCTTGCTTCTGGCATTGGTGATCTTCAGACCTGCGTCTTTAAGCTCCTGTCGAATCACTGCATACACCCTTATTCAATTCATTGTGTCGATCATACTACTTTATCATTGCGACGTAGCCAATGCCGAACAGTGGTAACCGAGCTCTGCAATCATACCGGGCGCTAATGTAACAGAGAGCAGATACGGTATTAAGGGTCGAAGGGCTGTTTATCTGCTATTGGCGGCATAGTTCGTCGCCGGAGCAGTGCGGGTCTGTCTGCTGTCAGTTATTTACAGCCCCTTTTTGAATAATATATTCATAGACCTCATTTAATTCGCAGCTTTCAAGCAGATCGTTGCCTGTCTGTTTGCAGAACGCTTCAATATCCTTAATCGAGCCAGGGTCGGTCGCATGAACCCTGATGACATCTCCGATGTTGATCGTCGTTAAGGTCTGCTTGATTCGCATTATGGGAAGCGGACAATTCAGCCCGCGCGCATCGATATGTTTAACAATGGTATAGGTCATATTCATTTTCACTTATGAGATAAAATAGGCAGTACGCGCATTGAGAGCATCCCCAAACATGGCGGCCACACCACAGACATCAACAGGCACGACCCACTCGTCATCATCAAAACCCATTAATCCTAAAGAAGGCGCACATACCTGAAACCGGATATCAGACTCTACCGCAAGCTCGATCTGTTCCTCAAGTGGTGACATCTCTCCTTTCATCATGTAGTTAAAGAACTTTCTGCCAAGTCCACCGAAGGCCATTTTTGATGGCGCCAGATCCTTACTGCTACCCGGCAGCATCAGGTTGATCAGCTTATGGGTAAATTTTTTGCCTTTCAGCTTTCTCCCTTTCTTGATCACAGAGCATCCCCAGAAGGTAAAGAACATTGAGACCTCCATTCCCATCGCGGCTGCGCCGTTTGCCATCATAAAGGCGGCCATCGCCTTATCAAAATCACCCGATAACAGAATAATTGAAACCTTATTATCCGGCACACGCCCCCTGATGCTCTGCATCTCGTTTTCCAGATGGGTAATGCGTTCCAGAAGGCTCTGTTCCTGACTCTCTTTTATCTCGACTACACTATTCATAACTGCATGCCCCTTGTTATACATGACTGTTTCAGTAATTATTAAAATAGTGATAGGCCATGAGCGCCAATCAAAAGATTTAGTTAGTCGCTCTAACTAACATTAACAACACGTAAAGAAGCAAAGATGCAACTCAATGTCAGTGACCTTTTAAGAGCATTACAGATTCTGGAGAGAAACGTCTCCATTACGTTAATGTATTCTGGTCTGAGGATTCCTCAGTTCCGTCTGCTGTCACTGCTGCAAGAGCAGGGCGAGTTAACTGTGACAGAGGTCAGTAACCTGTTAAACATCACCCGTGCCACAGCCAGTGTGCAGACTAATGAGTTGATTAAGTCGGGGATTATTGCCGTTGTTGAGAATGAACAGGACAGACGCTCATTTCACCTTCACATTACTGAACTGGGAATTAACAAGCTCCATGTTGCAAAAAGTGACCTATCGGTGATGCAGCAGAAATTTAACCGTCACTACTCTGATGAGACGATAGCAGCGTTAAATAAATTCGCTACCGATATGTTGGGTAGACATAAATAACAGGCGGTGGACGGCAACAATACATTCACAAAGCCAGAGTTATATCTACAGCATCGTTCCAGTAGATAGCCGTAATACCACACTGATTGCTGGAGTTAGTTTCTTTAACCGATGGCGGTACAGAGCCTCGCTTCTGATAACGTAAATCTCTCTGTTTTGGATCATTTCACTGCTGTGGCACAACACACTTCACATCGGGTCGACATATGTATGTGATCCAATCGGGTGAGTCGGAATGTTATCAGGTGTAGATAGAGACAGGCCGCCCGGTGATGACATGCCGGACGACCATGATTATATCTTTACTTCTGATGTAGCGGTCTTACCTTGATCATTAATAGCGGCAGCAGCGTCATATTTGCAATCAAGGCCGCTACCATTGCAAAGCCGGTTAACAGACCGAAGTAGATGGTCGGAATAAAGTTGGAGAAGGCCAGAATAGAAAAGCCGAGGGTGATTGTAATGGATGTGTAATACATCGCCCGACCTATACTGTTATGGCTTCGACGTGCCGCAGCCCAGTAATCCCCATCAACCTGATACTCTTCCCGGAAACGGTGGGTATAGTGAATAGAGTTATCCACCGCAATACCGATACAGATTGCGGCAATAGTAATGGTCATCATATCCAGCGGGATATGTGCCAGCCCCATTAATCCCATGACCATGGCGGCTGCAAGCAGGTTCGGCACAATCGCTATGATGGCAATAAGGGTGTTTCTAAACAGCACTGCAAACATCAGCATAATCGCAACAAACACAAAACCGATGGTGAGAATCTGGGAGTTAAACAGGCTTTGTAGCATGTTGTTATAGAGCACCACCATTCCGGTGACATGAACCTGCTCTTCTTTCAGTCCAAGTTCCTGTGTCAGATGTTGCTTGATGTTGGTGAGTAGCTCTTCACGTTTTAAGGTTGCATCGGACTCAAAGACGCGAATGCTAAAACGGAGTTGATTACCATCCTCAGACATGTAAGGGGTAATGAGGACATCTTTAATATCTTCTGGGAGTCGCTTATAAAGAACGGATAGTTGCAGATCGTCGTTTGCAATTGCGGGGTCAAGACTTTCAACAACGCGCATGGTTGTGGTTATGGAGATCACCTTTCCGGTTTGCGGCAAGCTATCCAGATAGTCATGAATCTCTGCCACTTTATCCAGCATGTAGGTATTAAACCAGTAACTGGTTCCAGTGATGCCACCGGCATCGTCGCCTTCGGAGCCGCCAAAGAGATCTTCAAGGAGTTCATCATCTTCATTCGTTGCGTCGGAGTTACGGTTACTATCCGCATTCATTTCATCGAAGAAGCTTTGAGGAGCATCAATAACCACATCAAGCGGTGTTGTTCCTCCGAGTTTGCGATCAATTAGCTCCATACCCTGATAGATTTCGGTCGTATCTTTGTAGTAGTCGATAAATCGATTCTCAACAGTAAGCATGGAAATACCGATACCACTCACAATCGCCAGGATTAAGAAGATAACGAGTATTGAGTTGTTAAACCGCTCATTAATATCTGCAAAGAATTGAGTGATGTAGCGTGTGAGATCACTATCGTTTCCGCTGGGTTGCTCTGTCTTGAGCATCATCAGTGCTGCAGGGAAGAAGGTGAAGGTGATCACCTGAGCGATAATGATGCCGATCACCATCATCCACCCAAAATCGATAACCGGACGAATTCCGCTAATGATTAACGATGCAAACGCAACCATGGTGGTCAACGAGGTATAGAGACAGGGAATAAATTTACTTTGAACGGTCTCTAAAAGCAGATCTCGTTGTTCCCGATCCGGGTTCTGTTTTAACAACTCACGATATTTCACGATGAGGTGAACCATCAGTGACAAGGTCAGGATGAGTAGCAGCGATATAAAGTTGGATGAAACGACGGTTGCCGGCCAGTCAAGTAGTCCGAGTGTTCCGACCATCGCGACACCTGCGGCGATGCAGGTGAGCATTGAGAGCAGTACCCAACGAGGTCTTCCGAAGATAATCAGAAGTATGATGACCAAAAAGGCAAAAACACCGACACCGAAGGTTGTGAGGTCGTGACGGACAAAGTCGATGGAGTCACTCGCAATCATCGGTACACCGCCAAGGTATAGCTGAGCATGATCCTTGTGCTGAGCCATGATTGCGCGAACAGTGGCAATGTCTTCGGTCTGTTGATCCTGGAGTGATGCGCTATAGGCATCATACTCAGCACTGACTTTTGCCAGTTGTTGTGTCTCATCAGGAGAGAGTTTCTGTTTTAACTCTTTGGCGCGCAGTGCATTTCGCTCGTTTTGCAAACGGGTATAGGTTTTGTCGCGTTTAAACAATACCTGTATTGCAGTCGTACTACTGTCGGGACTGATAATCAGGTTTTGGTACAGTGGACTTTCCTGAAACTCTTTACGAGCCATCTCCCGATCTACCTTCGGGCTAGTGAGTGTGATAACGCCCTCAGCAAGGTCATCCAGCCCAATCGGCGGACTTTTAATAAGCGGAACGTCCAGAAGAGAGGTGACCGACTCTACCCGTGGAATGGCAGCAAGATCGTCGCGAAGCTGCTGTAGATCCTGAAGGACTTCATCGCTAAACAGATCAGATTCAGGTGTATAGGTAATGACCAGATAGTCATCAGAGCCATAGACCGCTTTAATCGCTCGGTAGTATTTGAGTGATGTATCATTCTCCAGAACCAGAGTATCGGCAGAGGCATCAAGTCGGAACTGGGTTGAATAGAATCCAAGTAATACAATGATTAACGATGAGATTATCAGCGTCAGTATCGGGTGGCCGAGAATAATCCGGTTGTATGCTTTTACATAAGTAGACGACATTTCTATCCTTATTGATTGTCAGTTATTCAATATCAGTTGCTAAGTCTATCGCGATTCTAATCAGTCGCCAAAACTGTTTCTGATGGGTCGTTCAAGGTTTTTAACAACGATGGGCACGGCTTAAATAGGTTGGGGTCTGCATTTCACGAAGCCGGCTGATGGTGCGTTCAAACTCAAATGTCAGGCGTTCACCTTTATAGAGATGCTCAGGTTCGCATGCCGCAGAGATCACAACCTTAACGTGGCGATCATAAAACTCATCCATTAAAAAGATAAATCGACGGGTTCGGTCATCACGGTTTGCATAGAGTTGTGGAATATCAGAGATAAAAACAGTGTGATGACGTCGCGCCACGGTAATATAGTCAGTCTGGCTTCGTGGCGGACCACACAGCGCATCAAAATCAAACCAAATCAGACCGCTGGCACGCCGACGATATGGGATTTTTCGTCCCATGATTGCAATACCACCATCATCGTCGTTCTTTTCAGTTGAAAGACGTTCGAACTCAGTGTTGAGATTGTTGTCAACATCGGTGCTCAGCGGGCAGTGATAGAGTGTCAGGCTCTCAAGCAGACGGCGTCGATAATCAACATCACCATTGAGATGGTAAACCGCGCAATTTTGAATCAGTAACTCTATTGCCGGAAGAAAGCTGTCACGCTGAATGCCGTATTGATAGAGGTCTGATGGGTGCTTGTTTGAGGTGGTGATTAATACAATCCCTTCTTTAAACAGCGACTGAAGCAATCCGGCGAGAATCATAGCATCACCAATATCGATAACATTGAATTCATCAAGACAGATTAGGTCGACATCTTCAGCAAATCGTTTTGCGACCACCTTTAAAGGCTCGCTTTTACCTTTAATGCTTAACAGCTCCATGTGCACCAACTGCATAAACTCATGAAAGTGATAGCGCTTCGCAATGCCCTTTTCGAGAGATTCATAAAAGATATCCATCATCCATGTCTTTCCTCGTCCAACCTCACCCCAGAGATAGAGTCCACGTGGAATATGGACAGGGCGCAGCTTAAAGAGGCGATCCAGCCAGGAGGCGCGATTCGTCTTCAGCTCTCTTTCAATCCGATCAAACTCAGGAAGTAGGTTTAATTGCGCATCGTCAGGGATAATTTCGTATTTGGCGGTTAGCGCCTTAAAGTGATCAGAAAATGACATAGGTGAGTTGTAATTATGACTATTTGAATGGAACTTCATAGGATAAACTGGGTTATGCCCTGAATAAAGGTGAATCTTGAGTCATCACCTTGAGAACGCATAATCTACACTCATCTAACTGTGAGTCTTATGTCTAACGGAATACCATCTATGGTAATGTGGCGACAAGTATGAGCATCTGGATAGATATGGAAACAGAAGAACTAATTGAAATTCACCAACGCCTCTATGAGCTGAAAGAGGAGCATCGTGATTTAGATGATGCAATTAACGCAATGATGGCCAATCCCTATATCGATCAACTCCAACTGCGCCGGATGAAGAAGCGTAAGCTCATGATTAAAGACAATATTGAGCGTCTTGAAAGCAAATTGATTCCAGATCTGAACGCATAGCCAGACCTGTTTGAGTGTTGAATTCTGCAAATGATCCCATAGATTCAGGGTCTTATATTATTTGCTACAAAAGGATAAATAATCGATGTATGGCTTTACTGTAACCCTTAAATGTAGTTTTGACGATGCTGTGATACGCACAACAGAGGCACTAAAGAGTGAAGGCTTTGGTGTTTTGACCGAGATTGATGTGCAAAAGACGCTTAAGGCAAAAATTGGCGTCGACAAAAGACCCTATAAAATCCTTGGGGCATGTAATCCAGGATTGGCAAATCAGGCCATTAGCGCAGAACCAGACATTGGGCTTCTGCTACCCTGCAATGTAGTTGTACGTGAGGATGATCATGGCGATGTTGTGGTAGGATTTATGGATCCTGAAGCTGTGCTGGGGCTGGTGCAACGCGAGGAACTAGCTACACTTGGTTCACAGGTGAAACAAAAAATGATAACCGTCAGTAAGAAGCTGGCTACAGAGTCGTAATAAACAGACCAATCCAAACGGAGGGAGAAGCGTGTCGATGAAAACAATTAAAACAATTCTAATAGCCACAATCATTGGCTCAGGTGTGGCCGTAGCAGAAACAGGTAATCCCGAGCCTCAAGTACAACCTCAAACCAGCCCAATGATGGCGCCAGGATACGGTGCTCCAATGGGGCAACATCCGATGATGGGTCAGCGTATGCGACCTGGGCCAGTAAATCCGATGGGTTCTGGTTATGGCGGGCCTATGGGGTCGGGGATGGGACAGAAGCCGATGATGGGACCCGGGATGATGGGGCCTGGCCCGTTTGCGGGTATCGAGTTTGATCAGAAGCAGAAAAAGATGATTGATGATCTCATGGAGAAAGAGCGCAGGGCTCACCAATCTCGAATGGCCAAGATGCAGCAAACACAACAGAAACTGCAGGAGCTATATCAAGCTGATAAGTGGAATGTTGAAGAGATCTCCAAGGTCTATGACATGATGTACAAGGAGCAACGTAAAACGGTTGAAGCGATGGCAAAGGCAAGAAATGAAGTGTTTGACTTAATGACCAAGGAACAGCGTGAACAGTTTGCAACGATGCGTGAACAGCGCCAGAAGATGATGGCAGAGCGTCGTCAGCGTATGCAGGAGTATCGGCAGCCAAGCTACAAACAGGCTCCTAATCCATAGAATATGATCTAAAAAAGGATCAGCAGTTTGACCCGCCTCTGGCGGGTCTTTTATATCAAAACGAGGTTGAGGTGACAGATTTAACTCATAACCCATTTGTATTGGAAAACAGCGATTCATTTAATCGTTGGAGTGACGAAAAGTTATCCCAATATCCGTCAACGATTGGTGACATCGTGGTTGAGGTCTCAAATCCGAAGGCACTACGCCAAAGTGAAATTGAGGCACTGCAACAACGTATCAATCGCTGCAACATGGCAATCTATGCAGCACCGAATTTTACCGAGGCTGATAAGGCTATTCCACAAGCGATTGCCTTACAGTTTGGTCTGACACATCTTGATAGCAACTTTCTTGCAGATGATGATGGCATCTCATCGTTAACAGTGAATCCTGAAGGCGAACACCCCAACTATATCCCTTATACCAATCGGCCGATTAACTGGCATACCGACGGTTATTACAACACCGATGAAAAGCAGATCCGTGGAATGGTGCTTCACTGTGTTCAACCCTCTGAAGAGGGGGGAGAGAATGATCTACTGGACCATGAACTCCTCTATCTCTTTCTACGGCAGCAGGAGCCGGAGATCATTCGCTCGCTAATGACTGATGATGTCATGGTCATTCCTCCCGGAACTGATGGTGAAGGGAATGCTCGTGGTGAGTCCAGGGGGCCGGTTTTTTCAATAAACAAACAAAGCGGAACTTTACACATGCGCTATACCGCACGTAAACGCAACATTGTTTGGAAGAGTGATGAAGGGAGTAAGATGGCAGTTGATGCCATTAACCGTTTTCTGTCGTCTGATTCGTCCTATATCTATCATGGTCGACTTGAGAGCGGGATGGGTTTGATCTGCAACAACGTCCTTCATACTCGTTCTGGTTTTTCGAATTCACCCGATAAACCTGGACGGTTGCTCTATCGAGCCAGATATTTTGATCGAATCATTCAGCGTTAGCGAAAAGATATCTTCGGAGGCAATATGACGATAACTGAATTTATGAGTGGAGATCACAAACGCTGTGATCAACTCTTTGCCGATGCAGAAGCGGCCGTTGATTGTGGTGATTGGGATTCAGCCAGGCAGACAGTCACGGACTTTCTTAACGCCATGGAGGAGCACTTCTTAATGGAGGAGGAGACGCTGTTCCCACAGTTTGAATCGGCAAGTGGAAATGAAACAGGACCAACTCAAGTGATGCGACACGAACACCGGCAGATGCGCCAACTTCTGGCACAGATGCAGCAGGGTTTAGAGAGAAAAGCGAGTGATCACTTCTTTGGAACCTCAGAAACATTGCTGATACTTATGCAACAACACAACCTGAAAGAGGAGCAGATCCTCTATCCAATGACCGAGCGTTTTCTTCAGAGCAAGAGCACGATCAATAGTATGAAAGGTCATAGCAGCTTTTATGACGAATGAGCGTCGTTTGGATGTGAGTGACTTAGCAGCACCAGAACCGCTGGTCGAGAGTATTCGCGCACTGGGATCACTGCGGCCAGGTGAGTGGCTTCATCTCTATCATCGGATGAAGCCGTGTAAGCTATACGACTTTATGCATAAGCAGGGGTTCAAGAGCATTACCTGTGAAGGTGAAACCATTGCATGTGAGGTTTTTATCTGGCGTGACGGCGATGATAAGGCCTCCGAATCAGCAACATCGGCTGCAAGCAAACTGATACCTTGGAATGATTAAATGAACTACTCAATGCTGTCTCTGACACAATCACCGCCGATATCTGTACCGATACGTTTTTTTCTAACCGCGCCGCTATTTGGAATGGCTGCTGCAATAATCATGATTCTAAATGGTGACCAGCTCTTTATCTCTCGCTGGAATCCTGAATTATTGGCAATGGTGCATTCAATTACGGTTGGTTTTTTGGGAATGGTGATGATAGGTGCGATGCAACAACTGTTGCCTGTACTGGTTGGCGTACCAGTGATCGCTCCAAAAGTAAGTAGTATCGGACTCCATCTGTTGTTAACCAGCGGAGTCGGGGTATTGGTTTACGCCTTCTATTTTGGCAATGCTTTAGGCTTTCAGATCGCAACACTGTTGATTGGGCTGGCGCTACTGTGGTTTATAACTATATCGCTGAATTCAATATTACTATCACCCTCAAAACATGACACGATTATCTCTATGGCGCTGTCGATTATCGGCCTGATATTGACCTTTGCCATCATTGCGTCATTACTCTACGCCCTTAGATGGCATATCCCACTCGCACACCCGCTGACCGATCTCCATATGATGTGGGGCTTTTATGGTTGGGTGTTAATGCTGATGATCGGGGTCGCTTATCAAGTTGTGCCAATGTTCCAGATTACGCCGGAATATGCACCAATCCTTCGAAAATATCTGGGCTGGGTACTCTTTGGCGAGTTAATGGTCTGGAGTCTTCAGCGTTGGTTATCTAAAGGAGGGTTGGGGTTCTATTCGCTTGAGGTGATTGTTTCGCTCTTTATCGGCGTGACAGTGATCTATTTTGCATGGTCAACCATACGATTGCAGGCGCAACGTCGCCGACGATTGCCTGATGTAACGCTTCATTTCTGGCAAATGGCAATGGTGTCTCTCGCCTTTTCTGTGTTGTGCTGGGGAATACACTATTTTAATCAATCACTGCCCTGGGCGAGTTTTGCTTCGGCGCTGTTTTTAGCAGGATTTGCGATATCGGCTATCTCGGGGATGCTTTACAAAATCATTCCATTTTTGATCTGGCTCCATCTGAATAACCAGATACAGGAGCGGGGCGGTGATACAAGCGCAACCCCGAATATGAAACAGATTATTCCTGACAGCTATGCAAGAAAGCACTACTACCTGCATCAGGTATCGTTAGTGACATTACTGATTGCTATTGCCGGAGTTGAGGGCGCAACACTTGTCACCGGAGTGCTGTGGTTGCTCAGTTTTATGGCATTGCTGGTGAATATAGCGGTGGCTTTGAACTGCTATCGCAAAACCAATATCGCGTTATAAAACGCAGGATAAACTGAAAAAGGTTCGCTTTACCTATTTCAACACACCCCACAATAGATGTAGGGTGTGCTGAGGACAATGACTAGGCAGGATTGATTGCCGGGTCTTTTCCGGTAAGCAGATAAACCAGTGTGTCATGTACTGAACGCATCTGATCACCAAAAGGCAATGGCTCGGAACCACGGAAGAAAAGACCTTTTTCGATATTTCCCTGTACCGCGTATTCGAGTTGTGTATCAATACAGAACTGACCCGCATCAGGGTTTCCGTCTTTAAGACCACAATGGCTCAGGCATTCAAACCATACGGCACACTTTCCTTTTTCTGGTGTGGCACGTCCACGCACTTTCTCTTCGCGTTGCAGGTACTTCTTAAGCCACGGGGTTAGTACTGCACGCGCAGGTAATCCGGCAGTACTCATAAAGGTTACGATATCTTCAGGTTTTGCGTTCAGCAGAACTTTCTTGAAGTTAATGTGGGCATCGCCCTCTTCAGTCACTGCAAATGGAGTTCCAATCTGTACACCCTGATAACCCATTGCAAAGAGATCCTTGATCTTTTGGAATGAGTTGACACCACCTGCAGGTAGAAGAGGGATTGGGTCGATCTTCAGGGATTCAAAGACTTTCATGATCTCACCGATAATTCGGCTGAAATCAAAGCGCTCATGATTCACCTCTTCAGGCTTCGGTGCGCCAAGATGACCACCCGCATAGCGAGGGTGCTCAAGAACGATCATGTCTGGCAGAATACCTTTTCGCATCCAGCGCTTAAGTACGGCACGGACACCACGCTCTTCAGACAGGATTGGGATAAGGGCAACATCATCCTCATAGCCTTTAATCATGTCTGGCAGGTCAAACGGTAAACCAGCGCCCATAATGATGGCGTTAGCACCGCTTTCGCACGATTGGCGCACAATTTCGGGGTATTGATCCACAGCCTTCATCACGTTTACCGCAATAACTCCGTTGTCATTTGCGATCTGATGAGCTGATCGAATCTCGCGATCCAGCGCCTCAAGATTGGCTTCGTCAATCACACTACGATCTTTTGTACGATGTGTTCTTTCCATTAAATCGGGGTGGTGAACCCGCAAATCGATACTGGCGATGGTTCCAATCGCACCCTCTTTAGCAACAGCTCCAGCGAGTTTATGTGCTGAAACGCCAACCCCCATTCCACCTTGAATAACGGGTAATAACTCTTTGCCACGAAGTTTTAGCAACGGCAGTGGAATATCAAACATTAAAAGCCTGTACTGGTCAGTTAAAATTGCGGTTATCATACCCCATTAAAAATGAGATACCTAAAAAAATTCCCTGTAAACCCCTACTGTTAAGTAGGTCTTTGGAGCCTTTTGTGAAAAAACCGATCAACGAGGTGATTGCCTATGAGATATATGGGAACTGTTATCTCAATATCACCTCCCAATGCACCTTAAAGTGTGCCTTTTGTCCAAAATATAACCGTACATGGGAGGTACAAAGTTACGATCTGCGCCTATATCATGAGCCAACGGTGGATGAGATTATTGATGCCATTGGCGATCCACATCGTTACAACGAGATCGTGTTTTGCGGCCTGGGTGAGCCGACCAAGCGTATTGGAACACTACTCGAAGTTGCAAAAAGGATGAAGGATCAAGGGATGATCATTCGGGTGAATACTGACGGGTTGGTGAATTTGGTTGAAGGGGCAGACTTGACACAACAGATGGCGCAGGTGATCGATAAACTCTCGATCTCAATGAACGCGCAGAATGAAGCGATCTACAATCGGCACACACGTCCCCGTATTGCAGGGGCTTATCATGCAATGCTGGCCTTTGCTGCGCTTGCTGACAAGGCGGGCATGGATGTGACACTCACCGCGATCGATGGTCTTGATGGTGTTGATATTGATGCGTGCAAACAGATTGCCGCAGATATGGGCTTATCTTTTCGAACCCGATATCTGGATGCGGTTGGTTGAGTCATTGATAAACATCCCAATATAGATATGACATCACACCATCCAAATCTAAACGGGGATGACGGGAATCAACATGAATGAGAACACCTAAATGAATCCAAATATCCATCGATTGACTATCGGCGGCATGATGTGTGCGGGTTGTGTTTCATCCGTCGAAAACATTCTTAAGAGATACCCAGGTATTGATAATGCCAGTGTCAATCTCGCTGATCACTCCGCCGTCGTTGAGGGTGAGGTCGAGCTTCATGGCTTGATTCAGGCAATTAAAGATGGCGGTTATGATGCCGCAGTTATGAAAAGCCTGGCCATCGAGCAGCAAGAGCGTGAGCTTGCAGATCAGATTCGTTATCAGCAATTAATCAAACAATCGATTGTTGCAGCCGTTGTTGGTGGTGGTCTTATGTTAGCAATGCTGACAAAGCAGTTACCACCCATTACCAATACACCTTTCTGGTTACTTATTGCTGTTGTGACGGCGTTAACAATGTACTTTTCTGGGCGACATTTTTTTACAGGTGCCTGGAAACAGCTCACGCATCACAACGCTAATATGGATACATTAATTGCAATGGGTACAGGTGCAGCCTGGATCTATTCTACTGCGATTACACTGTTCCCGGATTCGATCCCATCCATCGCTCATCACGCCTATTTTGAGGCCGCTGTGATGATTATGGCCTTTATCAATTTTGGAAACGCTCTGGAGCTTAAAGCAAAAGGCCGTACCTCTGAAGCGATTAAGCGCCTGATTGGAATGCAGCCGAAGAGTGCGCGGGTTGTGCGCGAAGGTAAAGAGATCGATGTCGATATTATTGAAGTCGGCCTGAATGAGACCATACGTGCTCGTCCTGGAGAACGTATTGCTGTTGATGGTGTGGTGATTGAAGGTCGAAGTCACGTCGATGAGTCGATGATTAGTGGCGAGCCGATCCCGTTAAGCAAATCTGTCGGGGACGAGGTGATCGCAGGAACCACTAATGGCAATGGCACCCTTTTATATCAGGCCAAGCGTATTGGGCAGGACACAATGTTGGCGCAAATCATTGAGATGGTGCGAACCGCTCAAGGCAGCAAACCTGAGATTGGTCGTCTTGCGGATAAGATTGCCAGTGTGTTTGTTCCAAGCGTGATGATTATTTCTGTGCTTACCTTTCTTATCTGGTACAACATTGGGCCTGAGCCGGTTATCGGCTATTCGCTGGTAACCATGATGACGGTCTTGATTATCGCCTGCCCATGCGCCTTGGGTTTGGCAACGCCGATCTCAATTATGGTCGGTGTCGGTAAAGCGGCTGAATTTGGAGTGTTAATTCGAAATGGTGATGCACTGCAACAAGCCCGCGAATTGACAACCATCGTGCTGGATAAAACCGGAACGGTGACAAAAGGCGCTCCTCATGTGGTTGCAATTCATACTGAGATCACCGAAGGCGAGCTGTTAGCCTATGCCGCCGCCACAGAGAGGGGATCCGAACATCCACTGGCCGAGGCGATTGTCAGCGTGGCAGAATCCAGCGAAATCAAGATCCCAAAAGCGGAAGAGTTTACGGCAACAACTGGTAGTGGTGTTGCTGCAACCGTTGATGGAAAGCCTGTGCTGATTGGTAATCTTAAATGGATGGTGCAGAACAACATCAATATTGAGCATTTCAGGCATCAAGCCGAGATTCATGCTTCGAAAGGTGAGATTCCCGTATACGTTGCGATTGATGGTAAGGCCTCCGGTTTGATCGTGATTGCTGATCCAATTAAAGACGATTCGATCACCGCGATTAAACGGCTACAACAACTCGGGCTCAAGGTGGTCATGATCACCGGGGATAATCAAAAAACTGCCGAGGCGATTGCTGCAAGTGTCGGTATCGAAGAGGTCATTGCAGAAGTTCTGCCCAATCAAAAAGCCGAAGCGGTAATCAAGCGGCAGCAGCGTGGTGAGAAGGTTGCAATGGTGGGTGATGGTATTAATGATGCTCCAGCCTTAGCTTCCGCCGATGTGGGCTTTGCCATCGGAAATGGAACCGATATCGCGATTGAAAGTGCTGATGTGGTACTCATGCGCAGCTCACTCCATGGTGTCGCAGATGCGATTGAGATCTCACATGCCACGGTTTCGAACATCAAACAAAACCTCTTTGGTGCATTTCTTTATAACTCAATCGGCATCCCTGTAGCTGCCGGAGCGCTCTATCCGGTTGCCGGGTTGTTGTTACCACCGATGTTTGCAGGAGCGGCAATGGCGCTCTCATCCGTGACAGTTGTCAGTAATGCCAATCGACTTCGATTCTTTAAAGCAGGAGACAGGCAATGATCATCAATATCATTGGGCTCGTCGTTGTCGGCTTGATTATCTGGTGGTTCTGGCTTGCGGATAGTTGAGGGATGTGTCAGAAAAGAGGGATATGAGCAGTAAAAAAAACAAAAAAGATTCCAAGAGCAACTCAGAGAACAGAAAACCGGACGGTTTCTGTTATTGGGATGGGGATTGCCTGGTTCTTAATGTGCTTGGAACACCATCGGCCAAGAAAATGGTAATTGGGAAGGTTAAAGGTAATCAGTTAAAAATAAGTGTTACTGCTGCACCGGTCGATGGGAAAGCTACTGATCAGATGGTCGATTTTCTTGCAAAAGCGTTTGGTGTAAAGCGCTCTGCTATTGAGGTTGTTTTCGGACGAATGAGCATCAACAAGCAGTTACGAATCGACACCCCTCAAAAATTGCCTTCAGTTATTGATAAATATCTACAAAAGTGTGATTTAGCCCAATCCTGATTCTTTTAGTTATCGATATTCCTGATTAAGTGTGACTATGTCACTTTTTCAAGAGTAAAATTAAGTATATTAGCAAATACTAATTAACAATCAGTCTGGAGTGCTAATAACGATGATTAAAAAGAATTTGAACGAGAATTATTCACCGCTCTATTTCTTGGCCGCACTGGGTGCGGGTGGCATGGCAGTGTCATTCTTTATGTATTTAATGTTTATGGTTAGCCATAAAGATACCCCCATGGTGACATTCAACCATCTCCAACCATTACTATTGAACGGTACTTGGTGGCAGCAAGGGCTGGTTGGTTTGGCGATGACTGCAATTGCTGTTCTAGCCATTTACCATATTCGTCTATTGATATGGAATATAAGTGAATATCGCAAATATCGTCGTACTGAGGCCTTTAAAACGCTAAAGAATAGCAATATGGAGGTGACATTAATGTCGGTTCCATTGACCTTGGCGATGACGGTCAATGTAATGTTTGTCTCTGGCGCCGTTTTTATTCCCAATCTATGGAGTGTTGTTGAATACCTTTTCCCCTTTGCGATTGCTGCATTTTTAGCGATTGGAATCTACGCACTGAGGATATTCGGAGAGTATATGACTCGCCTAATCTCTCATGGTGACTTTGACTTTATCGAAAACAATAACCTGAGTCAGATGTTAGCCATCTTCGCTTTTACAATGATCGGTGTCGGCCTCGCTGCACCTGGAGCAATGAGTCATTCCACTACAGTTAGCGGATTGGCTATCTTCCTTTCGATATTCTTTACCATGATTGCGATTAGCCTCGGTGTTGTGAAATTCATCCTCGGATTTAAATCCATCTTAAAGCAGGGTATCTCTGAGATCGGAAGTCCAAGTCTTTGGATAATTATTCCGATTCTGACACTTATCGGGATTACGCTATTGCGTTGGAATCATGGGCTGAGCCATGGCTTTAATTCTCACACCGATCAAGCCAGTCTGTTTGTGCTGACCTCTGCGATCTTCTCGTTTCAGCTTATCTTTGGATTGATTGGATATAAGGTGATGAAGAATATCGGCTATTTCGATAACTATCTCTATGGCGACAAATCACATCCAGGAAGCTATGCACTGATATGTCCTGGGGTGGCGTTATTTGTGTTTGGTATGTTCTTCTTGGCTATTGGTCTCGTAAAAACAGGTTTGGTTGTGAAGTTTAGTGTGATCTTCTTTATTCTGTTAGCACCACTGGTCTATCTGCAATTCAAAACACTCTTTGCGATGTTGCGATTAAACAAAAAGTTGTTAACGGCATAGCCATTAATCGCTCCTGATATAAAAGCCGTCGATGAGTGTTATCGACGGCTTTTTGCATTCATGCGTTTAGATTTATCCGCTGGTTCAGGTTCGTTAATCACTGGGTACTAGTTCTGGATAAGATGGCGAAAGAGCGACTTTGTGTTCGAAATGGTGAGTGGTTTTATCATTGCCACAGCAACACCATTGTTGGATATGAGTATTGGACTATGATTGATATACCGGTAATCACTTCAGCTATTGATGAAGGGGGTGATATGAAAACGATGACATGTAATCAACTCGGTGGCGCTTGCGACGAAGTCTTTCACGCAGAATCCTTTGAAGAGATGGCCGAAATGAGTAAGCAACATGGGATAGAGATGTTTCAAAAGCAAGATAAGGCGCATCTTGAAGCCATGAATAAGATGCAAGAGCTTATGAAGGATCCGGATAACATGGAGCAATGGTTTGAGTCGAAGCGAAAAGAGTTTGAAGCGCTGCCCGAGTCTTGATGCGATCAATTATCGTGTGACAATCAGCGGTAAATTCATATCGAAGATTATGGTTGATCGGCGCTGAATCATTTAAGCCAGAATAAACACTACTCTATCGCTATCAATCGCTTCATAATAGCCACTCTTGCGATTGAATAATCTGATATTGATGAATACAGGTACCGCTCCAGGCCACCAACGATTTGCCTATCTGCTGCTAGTCCTTGCGACGCTATTCTGGTCGGGCAACTTTGTACTCGGACAGGCGATGAGTACCGAGATTCCACCAGTGACAATGTCTTACTGGCGTTGGCAAGGGGCGATGCTGGTCTTGTTCCCGTTTGCTGCAAAAGGGCTTTGGCAACAACGCGAGATTATTCGCACCCATTTTATAAAACTCACGATTCTCGCTATCCTCGGTGTGGTGACGTTTAACACCTTTGTCTACCTTGGATTGCAGACGACCACTGCAATTAATGCATTACTGATTAACTCTGCGATCCCGGTTTGGATAGTGATCATTGCGATGACCTTCATTCGGGAGCCGGTAACACTGCGAAACATCATTGGGGTTCTATTCTCGTTATGTGGTGTGATCTATCTCATCGTTCGCGGCGATCTTAACCTTCTGCGACAGCTCTCTCCGAACATCGGCGATTTGTGGATACTCGCTGCCGCTTTAGCGTGGGCCGTCTATACATTGTTGTTAAAGCGATGGAAACCGACACAACTCAATCCGATCAACTTTCTGTTATTTACAGTCATTATCGGTGCAGCAATCCTGGCGATGATTCATTGGAGTGGTATAACGGGCGAGGCCAGTATTGTTTGGGAACAAAAGACGCTCATTAGTATTGGATATTTTGCAATCTTTCCGTCTCTGGTCTCATTTATTTGCTGGAATGAAGGGGTTCTCAGACTGGGTGCACCTACCGCAGGACATTTTATTCATCTTATGCCCCTTTTTGGGGTCATCCTTTCGATTGTTTTCCTCAATGAGAGGGTACACGTTTTCCATATTATTGGCGCAGTATTGATTGGTGTTGGCATCGTGCTGGCATTAAACCACAAGCGATAACCTCTTCTTGATTTGAGGGAGCAATTCGAGAGTCGTTAAAGCTCAAATCCAGCCTTACGAAAATAGGCCTTTGCCTTCTCTTCATCCTTTTCTACGCCGTTGCCTTCTTGATAGAGCATTCCCAACGTCGTTAATGATCCCGCCAAACCCTGCTCGGCGGCTTTTTCAAACCACTCAATCGCAGTAGGCATATCTTTTTCTTTACCTTCACCCTCCATAAACATAAAGCCAAGACCGTGTTGTGCCATTGCATGTCCCTGGTTTGCTGCCAACTCCATATACTTAACCGCATCATCGATATGCACTGCACCAAGCAGACCGTTTTGTTGCATGATTGCGACCCGATATTGCGCCTCAGCATTGCCCGCATCTGCTAGTGGAGAGAGTAGTTGCATTGATGTAGCAAAGTGTTTGCCTTCAAATGCGGCGATACCGCTTGATAGGCTCATTTCATCTTCTGGTGTCATGGTTATCCCTTGGTCAGTTCGATAAGTACAATGGATGTTGTTTACAGAGTGTGGGGGCTTAGCGCTTTTATTTCAAATGATGTATTGTCAAAGAGGGTTTATATGAAGAGAAAGCTATGCGTGCAATGATTCTGGCTGCGGGTCGCGGAGAGCGAATGCGACCATTGACTGATTCGACACCAAAACCACTGCTCCGGGTTGGGAAATGGCGATTAATCGAATACCATCTCTTTGCGTTAGAGGCAGCAGGGATTAGTGAGGTGATTATTAATGTCTCTCATTTAGCTGAGCAAATTAAGGATTATATTGGTGATGGATCTCAATATAAGTTATCAGTGAGCTACTCTTATGAGGAGAGTGCATTGGAGACCGGTGGTGGCATTTTTCAGGCGCTCCCATTTTTTAAGGATGAACCGTTTGTGGTGATTAATGGTGATGTATGGTGTGACTACGACCTCTCTAAACTACCTCAATTACATGGGCTTGCACATCTGGTTATGGTGCCCAATCCACCCCAACACCCGAGGGGAGATTTTGTGTTAGAGGATGGATGGCTCTCTAATGATGGCGTTAATCGTCATACCTTCTCCGGAATCGGCTTATATCACCCCAAGCTCTTTAGTGGTTGTGAAGCCGGAGTATTTCCGTTAGCACCACTTTTGATTAAGGCGATGTCATCAAGGCAGGTTAGTGGGGAGTTGTATTTAGGGCACTGGCATGACATCGGTACACCTGAGCGGCTCAAGCAACTCGATCAACATTTAATCGAGAAAGGGACTTAGGATATGGGACAGGAGATCGACTCTAAACGCTTTACCCATAGCGATTATCAGCGCTACCAAAAAGCGCTGGAACTTGAGAGTGAGTATCTTCAACAACTGGTGAATAAGCGTGGCATATCCAACCGACATGCAATCGCCGGATTCGAATTGGAAGCATGTCTGTTGAATAAAGATATGTCTCCTGCCGCAGTGAATGAAAATATTTTAAATATCCTTAATGATGATGAGACCTTCTCGCCGGAGCTTTCCCAATTCAATATTGAGATCAACGGCTCACCAAGTAAGGTTGGTGATGGCATGTTTGATGATATCTATGCCGATCTCTGTGAAAACTGGAGTCGTTGTCAAAATGCAGCGCGGCAGATTGGCAATTCATTATTGATGATCGGAATCCTGCCAACACTAAAAGAGAGTGATCTAAGCCCGGTAAATATGTCGAAGATGCGGCGATATCAGGCACTTAACGAGCAGTTGATTCGGTTTCGTAAAGGGTCACCCATTGAGCTTGATATTCAGGGCAAAGAGCATCTCCATGCCCGCCACTTTGATGTAATGCTTGAGGCGGCGACAACCTCATTTCAGACCCACCTTCAAGTATCACAAGATAAGGTAGTGCGCTACTTTAATGCGTTTGCAATTGCATCAGCACCGGTGGTTGCCATCACCGCGAACGCTCCGTTTCTGTTTGGCAAACAGTTGTGGCAGGAGACACGTATTCCACTGTTTGAACAAGCGGTGCCGCTAGGTGGTATTGATGGTGCGAGTGCAGGGCCGATAAAACGGGTCTCATTTGGTAGTGAATATCTGCATGAATCGATTATGGAACTGTTTCTGGATAACCTGCACCACTATCCGCCACTGCTCCCTTTTACAATGGATGAGGAGATCTCGAAGCTTGCCCATCTTCGGTTACATAATGGCACCATCTGGCGATGGAACCGTCCGATAATCGGGTTCGATAAAGATGGCCAACCCCATTTTCGAATTGAGCACAGGACAATGCCTGCTGGTCCAACCCCTATTGATATGATGGCAAACCTCGGTTTTATGCTGGGATTGGTGACTGCGCTTGCAGAGAAAATTGATCCGCCTGAGCGACAACTACCTTTTGTACGTTGTCGTGATAACTTTTATGAAGCCGCAAAATTCGGATTAAACGCACATGTTCATTGGTGTACTGGAATGAGGGGGCGCATGAGCGATCTCATGCCAAAGCTTGTTGATGAGGCGCGCAATGGGTTGGAGAATCTAGAGGTCGATTCCTATGCAATTGAGTTGCTGACAGCGATCATCAGCGAACGTATTAAAAGTCGTCAAACCGGGGCTGCGTGGCAGATTGCATCTGCTGAACGCTATGATGGTGACCTTCGACAAATGACACAGAGATATCAACAGCTTCAAGAGGAGGGCGAGCCAGTTCATCTATGGCCGATCTAAAGCAATGACATTAACGATTCTGGAAGCGATCCCACAAGGCCTGCTTGAGTGTGATGCAGCGAATCTACATACGGTTCTAAGTGGTCCAACCTTGATCCATCTTCAAGGGCGTCATCACGCGCCACTGTTTGTCTCTGTGTTGTTACATGGCAATGAAACCACGGGTTGGGATGCGGTGAGACGAGTTCTGAACCACTACCGGAATCGTGAACTACCACGCGCAATCTCAATCTTTATTGGTAATGTGGCCGCTGCCGCTGAAGGTCTACGTGTTCTAGATAACCAGTCGGATTATAACCGCGTCTGGAATGGAGGGGTGACACCAGAACATCAACTGATGACCGAAGTGATCCATGAAATGCAGGGCAAGAAACCCTTTGCCAGTATCGATATTCATAACAATACCGGACTCAACCCGCACTACGCTTGCATCAACTATTTAGACAACGCCTTTCTCTATCTGGCAACACTGTTTAGTCGAACGGTGGTCTATTTTATTCGGCCGCAGGAGGTGCAATCTGTCGCATTTGGCAAGATCTGCCCCGCAGTTACGGTCGAGTGTGGTAAGCCAGGCGCAGAAGGTGGCATTGAACATGCACAGGCATTTATTGATGCAGCGCTTCATTTGGATCATTTTCCAGAGCATAACGTGTCACAACACGATTATGATCTCTACCACACCATCGCTGTGGTGAAGGTGCCGCAGGAATACTCAATAAACTTTAAATATGGAGATGAAGATCTCATCTTTGCAAATGACCTGGATCATTTTAACTTCTGCGAGTTACCCGCAGGCACCATCATCGCGGATGTTAATCGACGTGATGTGATGTTTGATGTCATGGATGAAGAGGGCAAACATATCGAGAATATCTATTTTGAGAATGATGGTGAGTATCTAAAAACACGACGTCAAATCATTCCATCCATGCTGACATTAGACCAGCGGATCATACGTCAGGACTGTCTCTGCTATCTGATGGAGCGTCTCTCAATCAATCTTCATCAAGATCAATAATAAACAGATTAGGAAATCCGAGCTGATTTAGTTGTGACCATGCCTGTTCTGCATCGTCGTTGTTTTTAGAGAGGATTGCTATGAGCTTTCCACGTTGTGGCTCTAATTGATGTAGTCGAATGGGTATCTCATCCTTCTCAATCTTAAGTACAGTGTTTGTATAGTCACCGAGTACCGAGATATCAGGCGATTCATCAACGGCCACAATAATCGTCGGTTCGTTGTTAAATTGACGTTTCTGTAGCTGAGAAATATGGATTCTATTTGAGGTGTCGTTAGCCTGAAATAGTTTCAGAAACACCACAACAATGAAAATAACCGCCGCAAGAATGACGAGCCAACTCAAGCCGTTTGTGGTGCCGATATAACTACTGAGCAGTGCCAACAAAAGGACAATGGTTGCGATTATGGCTATCTGAGATACTTGTTTCATTTTGCTCGCTTATTGTTGACGTTTCTCTGGTGGGATATATCCCGGAATATCATCAGTGTCTAACTCATCAATCAACTCTTTTTTAAGATGCTTCTGTGCATAATTTAGATAGATTTTTTGATCAATGAACAGATTGAATAGATCCGGATCAATATGATGGTTCTCTTTCATCACGCCGAGGATACGTATTGATTCACTAAGCGTTTTTGCACTTTTGTAGGGTCTATCGGTTGCAGTGAGTGCTTCAAAGATATCTGCGATGGCAAGCATTCTTGCCTGAAGAGACATCTCATCAGCGGTTAGTCCCTGAGGGTAACCCTTGCCATCAATACGCTCATGGTGACCTCCGGCATATTCGGGCACGTTGCGTAAATGTTTTGGAAACGGTAGCGACTCAAGCATTTTAATGGTTGCAACGATATGATGATTGATCACCTCCCGCTCCTCATCCGTTAATGTGCCTTTTGAGATGGTAAGGTTTTTAACCTCATTGTTACACAAGAGTTTGTGTGTATACCCCGATACCTCTATCTCCTGTTTAGCAATCTCTGCGACACGGAGTTGATCCTCGGTGGTCATAAACTCACTACCAATATTGACTCTTTGCAGGAACCTCAACTCTTCATCAAGTGTTTGAATTGTGTCGTTAAACTGCTTTTGGAGTTGCTCATCGTCGTATTGTTCACCGAGTTCTAAACGCTCGATCTTGGCCTCAAGCATCCTGATTTTTGCATCGCGTTTTAGGATCTCGTAGCGGGTTTTAACGGTTTCAATCCGATCATAGATGGTTTCAAGTTTTGAACTCTTATCGACCACATATTCAGGTGTTGTGATCTTGCCGCAGTCATGGAGCCATGCCGCAATACTCAGCTCATAAAAATCATCATCATTAAGGCTGAAGTCTTTAAATATGCCTTCATGCGATTGGTTTGCTGCTTCTGCGAGCATCATGGTTAATTCAGGTACGCGACGACAGTGTCCGCCGGTATAGGGTGACTTATCATCAATCGCACCTGCAATCAGTTGGATTAAGGACTCAAGCAGAGTCTTTAAATCATCGATTAATCGGCGATTGGTTAATGCAATTGCCGCAAGAGAGGCAAGCGATTCAGTTAGCCGTTGTGCCTCAGAATCAAAAGCGATGATCTCACCACTGACAGGATCTTGGGCATTGATGAGCTGTAAAACACCAATGATATCTCCTTCATGGTTTTTCATCGGGATTGTCAGGAATGACTTCGAATGATAGCCGGTGCTGTCATCGAACTTACGGGTTCCTGAGAAATCGAAACCATCCGTATGGTAGGCATCAGCGATATTGATGGTGGTATGGTTATTGACGGCGTAGGTAACCACCATTTTATTATTCGGATTTCCATCCTTGTCGTATCGATAGAGCGGGGGGAAGGGTATCTTTTTTGATGAGGTTCCACCCATCTCATAGTTGAGTGAGTCGGTGCGAACGATCTCCATTCTGATGGCGCCTTCATCATCGACAGAATAGAGGGTTCCGCCATCAGCCCTGGTCAGGGATTTGGCGCCGACAAGGATCATCTCTAAAAGGCGTTGCGTGTTCTGTTCGGAGGATAGGGCAATACCGATCTCTGTCAGCTTTTCCAGTTTCTCAAGCTGATTCTGATCATGTGCTGCATCCTTCTTCTTGATCATCATCAAAATACCATGCTTATTGGGGGCTTGAACATTGTAACCATCATGAATGTCATTCGGCTAATAAATTCACGGGTTTGTAGATATTAGCACTATCTATATAATACGCAGGTTCTGTTGATATAAACCGTAAGGATCTCTGTTCCCGATGCAGATTAATTGCAAAAATGCTCTAACACTGGCTGTATTGACTCTTTTTTTGATGAGTAATGCGGTAATTGCTGATGGTCTTAAGTTTGTCAGAAAAAACTTTGAGGCTGGTCACTACGCTGAGACGATTATCGCTTACGAGCGTTTGGATGAAGATCTAAAGAGACAGTCGGATGCTCGGTTTATCTATGCAACAGCGCTTTCGAAGGAGGGGCGAATAGAGTCTGCAACACTAATCTTCGAACAGTTGGTAAAAGATAACCCACAAACACCGGAATATTTTAACAATTTAGCGGTGCTCTATAGTAAACAGAACCGATTCGATGATGCGCAAAAGGCCTTGGAAAATGGTCTGGCAACACATAAGAGTTACCAAACCATTACCGAAAATCTACATCGACTGTTTCAAGAGCAGTCCCGTCTCTCTTATGCAAAAGCGTTGAATGTCGATAATCAGCCGATCAAACTGGCAATGATTAATCAAATTGAGAAGAAAACACTGCCTGTCGTGACCTTAAAGCCGACGGTTGTTGACGTTCCAAATAACACCGTAACTCAAATCGGGGATGCAGCCCCTATCTCAACGCCATCGACCATGCCAATGATAGTTGCGGCAGATAAGCCACAAGCCCCGAAGGCTATTATCAGTTCAATTAAAGCCAAAAACCCGATCGATACGATTATTAGTCGACTTCACGAATGGGCTGATTACTGGCAGAACCGGGATCTTAATAACTATTTCGCATCATATGACGACAATTTCAAGTCGATTCGCTGGCCGGAACGCAGTGTTTGGAAGAGTGAACGAACAAGGCGTATTCTCAAACCTAAAGAGATCCATATTGCGATTGACAATATTGAGGTCAATGAATTGTCTGGCGAGGGGTATCGTGTAGACTTTGATATGGTCTATCGTTCAGATTTTTATCAGGATAAAACCCGAAAACGCATTGATTTTGTTCAGAAATCTGGAAAATGGCTTATACTGCGAGAAGTTTCATTAAAGGCTTATTGATATCCATGGTTAAACAAACGGTCAGATTCGGGTTATTGCTATCTGCTCTGATAGTCTCTCAATGGTGTGTTGCACAGACATCTGGCGGTGATACTCAAAAATACCACTTGATGCCTCTGAGTAGTCAAAGCAGTAGCGCAAGCATCTATGATGAAGCGATCCAGAAACTGGAGCAGCGTCGCAGTGTCTATCCTGATGATTATGAAGCCAGTTTATTGATTGGATTGCTGAAATTTAAATCCGGTCAGACTCAGGAGGCGATAGAGGAGATGGATGCCTTAACACTTAAGGCACCTAAATTTCATTTAGCCTACCTGATTCAAGGCGATATGCTGCTTTCAAATGCACAAACCGTTACCGATTTTGGCGCCGTACCGCTATTACCTGGATTGAAACAGCACAAAGAGGAGATTGATCGCCTCAATCTGCTAAAGAATGAGGCCGAAGCACGGCTTACAGCCTTTCTGGACACCCTACCGAACGGACGACTTCCAAGAGAGTTATTACAGATCGATAAAAGCGTTAAAAATGCCATTCTTGTGGACAAAAGCGCTCATCGTCTCTATGTCTATGCGTTAAATGAGGCTACCGGTCGCCCTGAATTGGTTCGTGATTACTATGTAAGTACAGGAAAGCTCAATGGGAATAAACGGGTTGTCGGTGATCTGAAGACTCCAGAAGGTGTCTATTTTATTACCTCCCATATTCCGCAAAAACGACTACCCGCAAAGTACGGTATTTCGGCTTATCCGATGAACTATCCAAACGAGTTGGATCGCAAGCTGGGCAAGACTGGCTACGGAATCTGGCTTCATGGAACAGATCCGGTCTACTACAGTCGTCCTCCCCTGGATAGCGAAGGCTGTGTAGTGCTTCCGAATATCGATCTCTCAAATGTGAGCCAGTTTTTAAACCCTGGTAGAACACCAGTGATCGTTGCCGAGAACGTCACCTGGTTAGAACCATCAAAATGGGAGCAGCTCTCAGTAGAAGTTGAGGCGGCAATCCATGCATGGCGTGACGATTGGGGGAGTGGTGATGTTGATGCCTATCTTGGTCACTACGCAACCGAATTCTGGAGTGGTGGCTATAATCGAGACTCCTGGAGCAAGCGCAAACGCCGCATTGCACAATCAAAAACCTATCAATCGATCGGCATCGATAAATTGTCACTATTCACCTATCCGAAATCAGCAACGGATGGCCGTGAGATTATTGTTGCTAATTTCAGACAGGATTATCGCTCAAACAACTTCAGCAATGCGATGGATAAGCGTCTCTATCTAACACGTGAAGATGGACAGTGGCGCGTTCTGTACGAAGGTGCACAATAGCCTTATTCAGGCTTAATATCGGTAGGCTTGCCATCAAGGCTGACAACATTGTTTCGTTGTTGATAAGCGTGTATACCCTCATCTCCTTTTTTATCGATCCACTGGGTGAGTTGTTCACGCTGCCCCTGATAGCTCATTAATGGAACACCAAAACCACATGAGGTGTGAACCAATTCAATCTTCATATCGATAACTTGCCGGGCACCTTTGCTATCAGGAAAATGGTGAAGTGTTGACTCCCAGTTATCATCGCCAGGTTTGATCAGCGTGGCGTGTCCATAAAGTCGTAGAATAAGCGGATTTCCACTAAATGAGCAGAACATGATCGTCATTCGACTGTTCTCAAGAAGGTGTGCAGCAGTCTCATTGCCGCTACCTGTGTAGTTAAGCCAGATGACTTGAGTCGGGCTAATCACTCGCAGGCTATCCATCCCCTTTGGTGATAGGTTAATTCGCCCCTCATCCGGCGCAGTGCTAACAAAATAGAGCGGCTGTTGCTCAATAAAATCGATATGTTTCGGTTTTAATGCGTCAAATTTTGCACCCATCTTCAGCTCCTAACGGATATTTAACCATTTGATCAGTTTATGGATCGCCTTACGATAAGGGGGCAATGCAAAACGTAGGGTATTTAACTTTCCTTTGGCAACGACACCGCGTTGATTGGATAGCTCAATAAAGCCTTCATACCCATGATAACGTCCAATGCCCGAATCGCCACTCCCGCCAAAGGGTAGGCTCGATTGAGCCGCGTGTGAGAGTACATCGTTAATGCAAACCCCGCCGCTTGTGGTCTCCTCTAAAAAGCGCTGCTGCTCTTTTTGATTGTATCCGTAATAGTAGAGCGCTAAAGGTCTGGGGCGGGTGTTGATGTATTCAAGCACATCATCAATGTTTCGATAGGTCAATATCGGCAAGAGCGGGCCGAAGATCTCCTGCTGCATGATCGCCATCTCATCGGTTGGGTTGAGCACTAAGGTCGGTGCAATCTTGTTTGATTCAGAGAGCACTTCATCAGATGGATTGACCTCAACGATCTTTGCACCTTTGGTTTTAGCATCCTCTAAAAGCGCGATAAGACGTTGATACTGACGCTGATTAATAATGGATGTGTAATCATCATTTGTAGCCAGAGTGGGATAACAGCTTTTAACCGATGATTGATAACACTGAACAAAATCATCAACCCTTGATTCAGGGCAGAAGAGGTAATCGGGTGCGATGCAGGTTTGTCCGCTATTAAAGAGCTTGCCGAAGGTGATGAGTGAAACCGCATCCTCCATCGCAATATTATCTGAAATGACAGCCGGACTTTTGCCGCCCAGCTCTAAGGTCACTGGTGTCAGATTCTTCGCTGCGGCAATCATAACCTCCCTGCCGACAGCAGTTGAGCCGGTAAAGATAAGATGATCAAAGGGTAGTGAAGTGAATGCCTTTCCAAGCTCAGTATCACCACAAAATGCCCGAAACTCCGTATCACTGAATATTTCATTGATTAGTGTTGCCAAGAGTGCTGACGTTTTTGGGGTGTGTTCTGACAGTTTTAACATGACACGGTTTCCTGCGGCAATCGCATCTATCGCAGGTGCGAGGGTGAGCAGCAGTGGATAGTTCCAGGGTGCAATAACGCCGACTACCCCTTTCGGCTGGTAATGAACATAGCTACGACCCGGCAGGAACACGAGATCAAGAACTCGTTTTGATGGTTTTATCCATTTCGGAAGTTTTTTGATGATGTGTTTAATATGCGCCATCAGCACATTTATCTCGCCAAGATAGGTCTCATCAAATGAACGTGTGCCAAAGTCTTTATCGATTGCGGCAGCAAGTTGTTTTTGATTGGTGAGTAATAAAGTGCGTAAGCGTTGTAAACGCTCTATTCTGGTTTTAAGTGGTGGATAAGGGTGATGAAGAAAGTCATCCTTGAGTCGTTTCAGTGCGGTCTCAAGTTCACTTGCTGGATCATTTTTGTCTGTCTTTATCGTCACCAATATGACCTCAGAAATAATGTGGAATCTGTTATGTCGTGTAATCTTCTGTTATATGTGTAGTATCGTCACAATTACAGATAATTGAAAGCTGGTAGATGATTTTACTTCAACTCGTACATCCATATTTGAATAACTCACGGGCTAATCGTGCTTTGTTGGCCGGGATAGATGACATCCCCGGACTGGTCATCAATGAGTTATATGAACATTATCCGGACTTCTATATCAATAAATCTCGTGAACAGCAGTTATTAAAATCCTGTGATATGGTGATATTTCAGTTTCCAATTTACTGGTATTCTGCCCCGGCACTGCTAAAACAGTGGCAAGAAGTTGTGTTAGGGGCAGGGTTTGCTCATGGCGACAACGGTGATGCTCTGCAAGGAAAACAATTGCTAACAGCAGTGACAACAGGGCAAGGTGTTGAGTCGTATGATGGCTTTGAGAATACAATTGATGAACTATTATCTCCCTGGCGAAGAACCGCACTTCATTGTGGTATGAATTATCTCACGCCGTTTGTTGTCTATGGCGTAGAAACCGCCTCAGACGACGTGCTTATCGATGCCGCCAAGCGCTATCGTGAATTACTTGAATCAGTGATCAATGATCTTGAAGCAGGGGAGCACTGATGCAAGATTATTCGATTCTTATCAATGCTATCATCTATCTTTCAGCAGCGGTCATCGCTGTGCCGATCACAAAATCACTCGGGTTTGGATCGGTGTTGGGGTATCTAATTGGCGGTCTCATTATCGGCCCGTGGGGGTTAGGTCTGATCAATAATGTCCAGGACATCATTCATTTTGCTGAATTTGGTGTTGTGTTATTGATGTTTTTGATTGGCCTTGAACTTCATCCAAGACGGTTATGGGAGTTAAAGCGACGCATCCTCACCCTTGGTGGTGGTCAGATGCTGATCACAACAACCGTTATCACCGCAGTGGCATTCGCTCTTGGTTTGAGTTTTCAGGTGGCGATCATTGTGGCTTTAGCGCTATCCCTATCGTCAACGGCTATAGCTCTCCAATCGCTAACAGAAAAGAATTTAATGTCGACACAAGCGGGAAGCTCAGTGTTTTCGATTCTGCTATTTCAGGATATCGCAGTGGTTCCCATTTTGGCATTAATCTCATTGATCTCTCCAAATAGCACGATTAATGCCGATGGCGGAACAACACTTGCCGTTATTAAGGTGGTTTTAGTGATCGGGGCGATCATCATTGGTGGTCACTATCTGACGCGCCCAATCTTTCGCATCATTGCCAAAACCCGATTAAGGGAGGTCTTTACCGCGTTTGCGCTGCTATTGGTGATCGGTATTGCTGTCCTGGTCTCATCTGTTGGGTTATCAATGGCGATGGGCTCATTTCTTGCGGGCGTCCTTCTTGCGGATTCAGAATTCCGTCATGAATTGGAGGTTGAAGTCGAGCCTTTTAAAGGGTTGCTGTTAGGGCTGTTTTTTATCGCGGTCGGTATGAGTATTGATGTTGGGTTATTAATCGATAATCCGTGGACCGTTCTCGCTCTAGTCGCTCTTTTAGTCACCGTTAAACTGGTGATTCTGTTATTGATCGCAAAAGGTGAGGGCATCCAAAAGAGCCAGCGCTATCTATTTAGTTTTTTGCTATGCCAAGGCGGTGAGTTTGCGTTTGTACTGTTTAGTGTTGCAACTATGGAGGGTGTGCTTGATCAGCAGTTATCCGATCAGTTAGTCGGTGTCGTTGCGTTGTCGATGTTGGTAACGCCCCTGTTGATGCGCTTCCATGACCGTTTTATCAGTAAACAGTATCGGGTTCATGACCAACAATTCATTGAAGAGGAGATCATCACCAGAGATCGCCCCATTATTATTGTGGGTTTTGGTCGGTTTGGAAGGATTGTGGGTCGTCTTCTTCATGCCAACAACTATCCAACAACCATATTGGATCATGACCCGGATCAAATCAATGAGGCCAGACGATACGGCTATGAGGTCTACTATGGTGACGCAACACGTAAAGAGTTGCTGTTAGCTGCCGGCGCTGATGAGGCCGAACTAATGGTCGTCTCACTAGACGACCCGGAAGCGAGCCTTGCGGTACTAAAGATGGCAAAAAAGCATTTTCCTCAGTTGAAGGTGTTTGCCAGAGCGCACGGAATGGGGCACGCCTTTGATCTGTTAAATGCCGGTGCTGATGCCTATGAACGCGAGATGCTTGAGTCAGGCTTAGCCTTGGGTGAAAAGGTATTAAGGCGTTTGGGTGTGGGGGCTTATCAGGCGAAACAGGCGGTTCATACCTTCAGAGATCACGACCTTCATCTGTTTGAACAGCTTTACCACGCAGATGAAAAGGAAAAACACATCACCATCTACCGCGAGGCGAGAGAACAACTCAAATCAATTCTTGAGGCGGATGAAGAAAAAATTAGAAACAGCGATGCAGAAGGTTGGAGATAGATCTGAATTATGCGAATATCGGTTTCATAATAATTAAGAGAGTCTGATTTGAGCGAACAAAGCACTAAGCCAGAGATCATCGTTGCTGATGACTCACGAGTAATCCGGCGAACAATTACTAAATTCCTTTCGGATCAATATTCAATTCATGAGTGTGTTGATGGCCAGGAGGCTTGGGATCTCCTCAACAAAGAAGAGAATATCCGGTTAGTCCTTACCGATATTGGTATGCCGAAAATGGACGGATATCAGCTCATTGAGGCTGTAAGGTCATCAGATAACAACTCAATTGCCCAAATCCCGATCCTTGTCATTACTGGCAATGAAGATAGTGTCAGAGAAAAAGAGAAGGTTGTTAATCTCGGTGCTACAGATCTTGTCGGCAAGCCGTTTGATAAATCGGAATTAATCTCTCGTGTACGCAGCTACATTAATTATCGTTCGCGAGTAAATGAGCTTGAAAAGACATCTCCGCTTGACCCATTAACAGGCCTGGTCACACGGGAATATTTTCTTGATCAGGGAAGTAAGACCTTTGCAATGTCTGTGCGCCATGGCTACGAGATCACCGTAGTACGCATGAAGATGGACGGCTTTGAGCGCCTCTGCGAACGATTTGGCAAAAAGGTTGCGGAGAGTGTGGTTAAAAAAATCGGTGCGATGATCAAATCAACCCTGCGTACTGAAGATATTGCGGCCTATTTCCCTGATGCAGAGTTTGGATTATTGCTACATTTTGCCGATTCAGACGAAGCAGAGCAGGTGCAGCGAAGGATCTTTAAAGAGGTCGATCATTTACGATTAAAGATCGGACAAGAAGTTGTTAGTGTGCCTTTTTATGCAGGAATCGTAACCGAATCGGTAGAAACCACTTTTAGTGATTTCAATCACATGCTGGAACACGCTGATATTGCACTACAAAGTGCAATCAGTAGTAATACCGAAACAGTAAGATACACCTCAGAGATTGAGTCGGCCTCAGCACAGGAACCAGCATCCGAACAACCCGTTACAACAGTTGATATTAACGAGCTGTTGGCCAGGTTGGATTCAGAGCCAGAGAGTGTTACCGAGCATGAATTAAAAGGCGCAATGAAACAGT
>JBNKZU010000008.1:0-69609 GCA_050301795.1 Thiohalomonadaceae bacterium
AAGGAGTGTAATTTGGTTATTCCAAATAAACGACTGATAAAGCTTCCGCTCCTGCTCACGCCCCTGACCTGCGTCCTGCAGGCCACGCCATTGGGCGGAAAAATCGTCCCGTCCCTTTGGGTTGCGCCCCAAAATGCGTCACCCTGTGTTACTTATCGCTCATTTGGAGCAACCAAATATCGCTCTTCGTGCCTTGGTTGACGCATTTTGGCGCTGCAACAGTGGTGAATATGAAAGGTCAACAGACCCTAGCGGATTATCTTCCCTGTCGCCCCATTAATGATCTTCGATGGTTTCTCCTCATCCCCTAGTTTTCCGGGCACGATGTAATCAATACAATCGCCAAACCATTTTTCGATTGCTTGTTTTTTGCGAATGGGAGGCTGGTTAGCTCTATTAGCGCTGGTCGAAATGATTGCCATCCCGACGGTTTTACATAAAGCTGCCGTTACTGGATGTGCAGTAACTCTTACCGCAATCGTTTGATGATCACCTTTTATCCATGCCGGCACGTCCTCTTTTGCCGGCAATAGCCATGTGACGGCACCAGGCCATGTTGCTTCGACTTTTAATTGTAATTCCGAGTCTAATGGCTTGACGTAAGGCACTATTTGATCAAAATCTGACGCGATGAGAATTAATCCTTTCCGCCAGTCTCGCTGCTTAATACTTAGGATCTTTGCAACTGCATCCTGATTGAGGGGATCACAACCAAAACCAAAAACCGCTTCAGTCGGATAGGCAATAACGCCGCCCCGATGAATAATTGAGGCGGCGTAGCGTAGCTGAAATGGTGTTGCCACCTCTTAAATCCACCACACAGACCAAGCGCAGGCAACAGGGGTTTTTAGACTCTTTTTTCTAACCCCCAATTGTTGATGCCTATGTAGTAAATCATGCTTCATTTAGGCCAAACCGAGCTCTTTTTGTACCTCTGTATCTCGAGCAATTATCGCTGCGGCATTCTTTGCCCTTTCATCGCGCAGTCGCTGTGCCATCGCTTCATCATTAACCGCAATGATTTGTGCGGCAAGATATCCTGCATTCTTTGCTCCAGCCTTACCAATTGCTACTGTTGCCACAGGAATACCACCGGGCATCTGAACGGTTGATAGTAGTGCATCCTGTCCTTTAAGCGGACCACCATCCATCGGGACGCCAATAACCGGGCGTACGGTGATCGCTGAAACCGCTCCAGCGAGATGTGCAGCAAGCCCTGCAGCACAGATAAATACGGCGCAACCACGCTTTTCTGCATCAACAACATAGTTATGTGTTGCCTCAGGGGTTCGATGTGCAGAGGAGATCTTCACTTCGTAGCGGATCTCTAACATCTTAAGAATCTCAAGAGTTGCCTTCATGGTTGGCAGATCTGAATCTGATCCCATCAATATCGCAACAAATGGCTGGTTCATGTTTAACTCCAAATCTATAAAAGGTAATACTTAATACTGTGGCAAAACGATCACAACTTGTAACCACTACACAGGCGATGTTCTTTGTTGCCTGTGTGAACGATCAATTAATCGTCTGCCTGTTCTTCTTCTGACTCCGGTTTTTCGTATGGTTCTGAGAATCCACACTCCTTCTGCGGACAGACCTTCTCGGTTCCACGACGTTGTGTCGTTTTAATTGAGAGTATTGGCCAGCCACAATCAGGGCATGGTTCATCCAATGGCTCATTCCAAATAGCATAGTCGCAATCAGGATAGGTCGAGCAAGAGAAGAAGATCTTTCCGCGACGCGATTTACGACGCAGAATCGTCCCTTTATTACATTTGGGACAGGTTACTCCGGTATCTTCCGGCTGCTCAATTGATTCTATAAACTTACATTTTGGATAGCTGGAACAGCCAATAAACTTGCCATATTTTCCTTCACGGATTAGCAGTGGTGAACCACAATCCGGGCATACTCTTCCTTCGACAATTTCCGGTTCGACTTTCGTCTCGTTATCGCCATCCACGTTTCTGGTGTAATCACAATCAGGGTATGCGGTGCAGCCGATGAAGCGTCCACGACGACCTAGGCGAATTGCCAATGGCTTTCCACATTGAGGGCAAGCTTCGTCGATCTCCTCCTGAGTCACATCTTTTCGGGAAACACTCTTCTCTTTATCGATAACGAGGTCTTTAAATGGCTTCCAGAATTTACGCATCAGTGGAACCCACTCCTCTTCACCGCGAGAGACCGCATCGAGTTCGTCTTCCAGTTTTGCCGTGAAGTCATAGTCAACATATTGCGTAAAGTGCTGGGTCAGGAACTTGTTAACGACTCGACCAACATCTGTTGGTATAAATCGTTTTTTATCCATCTCCACATATTCTCGTTGTTGTAGCGTCGAGATAATGCTGGCGTAGGTAGAGGGTCGGCCAATGCCATGTTCTTCGAGCGCTTTAACCAACGAGGCTTCTGAGAACTTGGGTGGTGGTTCTGTGAAATGCTGCTCGGGACGTAGGGTGATCAGATCGACAAACTCACCCACTAACATCTTGGGAAGGAGTTTGTTGTCATCCTCTTTATCTTTAGCATCGTCGACGCTCTCCTGATAGACCACCATAAATCCAGGCTTCACTATGGTTGAGCCATTCGCCCGGAACAGATGCGCCGTTCCTTCGCCTGCGGCAAGATCAACCGCTACTGTATCAAGGGTCGCATGAATCATCTGGCTCGCCACAGTTCGTTTCCAGATCAGCTCATAGAGCCGATATTGATCCTTGCTTAAGTGATCCGCTATCGATTTTGGGACACGATAAGCGGCGGTTGGACGAATCGCTTCGTGCGCCTCTTGTGCGTTCTTTGATTTGGTTTTGTAAACCGGAGGATTATCTGGAACATTATCGGTGCCGTGACGCTCTCCGATATATTGTCTTAAGTCTTCAACTGCCTCGGGGGCGAGCGCAACAGAATCGGTACGCATGTAGGTAATGAGACCTGTTGTCTCTCCACCAATATCGATTCCCTCATAAAGCTGTTGAGCGGTACGCATTGTGCGCTGCGCTGTAAATCCTAGTTTGCGCGAAGCTTCTTGTTGCAGTGTTGAGGTTGTAAACGGTGCCGCCGGATTACGCTTGCGTTTTTTCTTTTCAACCTTTGCAACTCTAAGTCGCCCCTCGGCAGCATTGAGTATGGTGGCCTCGGCGTTGTGGGCATCTTCACTATTATTAATGGAGAACTGGCTGATCTTCTCACTATTGAGATAGGAGAGCTTACCACTGAAGTTTTGCCCTTTTGAGGTCACATCGGCTTCAATTGTCCAGTACTCTTGTGGAATAAAGCGTTCGATCTCTTCCTGACGCTCAACAATCATGCGTAGTGCCGGAGATTGTACTCGCCCTGCTGATAGTCCCCTCCGAATCTTTTTCCATAGCAGTGGTGAAAGATTAAAGCCAACCAGATAATCGAGGGCGCGTCGTGCTTGTTGTGCATTGACCAGATCCATAGAGACTTCTCGCGGATCATCAATCGCCTCTTTTATCGCCTTTTTGGTGATTTGGTGGAATACCACCCGACCAATCTCTTTATCCTTTAATGCACCACGTTTCTTTTTCAGAATCTCGAGCAGGTGCCATGAAATCGCCTCGCCTTCGCGATCCGGGTCAGTTGCGAGTAATAGGCGATCTGCCTTTTTAAGTGCCTTAACAATGGCATCAAGATGTCTGCTGTTTTTGTCGATGACCTGATAGTGCATCTCAAAATCTTTTTCTGGATCAACCGCTCCCTCTTTCGGACGAAGGTCACGAATATGTCCATAGGAGGCCAGTACCTCGAAATCTTTTCCGAGATATTTGTTGATAGTCTTTGCCTTTGCTGGCGACTCGACGATGACGAGACTCTTACCCATAATTATCCTAAATATGCAAATGCCCGCTTAAGCGGGCATCCTTTTAAACCATATTGACACGAAATGTCAATTAATGGAGCTGACCTGCAACCTCATCAATGACGATATCCTCCATCCAGGCAACCGCCGCTTCGTGTCCAGGCTGGTTGAAAAGAACCATTAAAATCACCCATTTAAGTTGGTCAAGATCAACCTCTTCACTCTCTAGCGCCATGACGCGATCAATAACCGTCTCACGAGTATTGTGATCTAGCACACCCATTTGTTCTAAAAACAGAATAAAGCCGCGTGATTCCTGATCAAGACGTTCACACTCTTTTTTAGAGTAGATACGCATCGAATTATTTTTAGCACCAATCGAAGCGATGCCTTTAATTGAGACCTGTGTCAGACTCTCTAACCAGTCGAAGGCCTTACCAATTTCCAGCTTACGGAATCCGATACTTTGTAGCTCTTCCTGAAGTGAATCGCGATCCTGTTCAAGCTCACCTTCATCGTAAACATAGTTTTCGAATAGGTAGAGCAATATTTCAAATACATCTTGTTTCATTGTTAGATTCTCTTACTGGTGAGGGCATACCCACCTGTGGACATTGTGACATATCCTTGCAATTCAAGCATCAACAGCATGGAGGAAACCACGCTTGCCGTCAATCCACTGCGTTCGATTATCAGATCAACCGGTGTTGCTTCATCACCAATACACTTAATTAATTCTCGATACTCAGCATCCAATATGGAGTCGTCGGTTGCTGTCGATTCTGATGGTTGTTCATTTAACCTTTGTAATAGTTGTGGCGCCAGCTCTTCAAGGATATCCGCACCACTCTCAACCAGCTTTGCTCCTTGTCGAATCAGTTTGTGACACCCTCGAGCCAACGGATTATGAATCGATCCGGGTATTGCGTAGACCTCCCGCCCTTGCTCTGAGGCGAGTCTCGCCGTGATTAGTGAGCCACTTTTAACCGCAGCCTCTACCACGAGCGTTCCAAGGCTCATACCACTGATAATCCGGTTGCGACGAGGAAAATTGGGCGCAAGCGGAGGTGTTCCTGGCATATAGTCTGAGACGATTGCACCACCGCCATCAACGATCTGATGTGCAAGCCGATGATTACTTGCTGGATAGATACGATCTGGCCCTGTTCCTAACACCGCAATGGTCTCGCCGCCACCATCCATTGCACCTTGATGGCTCTTGGTATCGATTCCAAGCGCAAGGCCGCTAGTAACCGTGATCCCTGATGATCCAATAAAACGCCCGAACTCATGTGCGGTTTCTGCTCCGATGTGTGTCGGGTTTCGACTACCGACCATAGCAATCTGAGGGCTATTAAGCACCGAAACATTTCCGATAACAAACAGAAGTGCAGGTGCATCATTGAGTTCACGCAGTAGATCTGGATAGACACGATCTTGTTGGGTAATGATGGTGTTACCTTCCGGCTCCAACCATTTAAGTGCGTTGTCTACGCTCTCCCAGTCCGGGGTTTTTAATGCGTTGCGTATTGACTCTGACAATTCAAGATCAGCTGGTGCCTGATTAAAGATATTTTCTGGAGATCCATAACGAATGAGGAGTCGATTCTGTTTTACAGAACCAACTCCTTTGAGGTTTGTTAGTGCCAACCATAAACGCAGATCATCCTTGTCTAACACGGCTTCCTCACCTGTTTATCGTTTAAGGATTACGAACGCGATCATTCACATGAATTGGTCTTTCCGCATCCATTATGATCCCATAACTGATACGGTCAAATACCCTGAAGATCATCACTAAACCACTACGCTCTTCTGGTAGCTGAACTTTACCAGAATAAACGGTATCTCGAACCGTTGTTCCAGAACGATAGATCGCAAGAACATGACCACTCGCAATCTCCTCCTGCCTACCGATATTGATGACAACAATCTGGTATTGGCCGATCTGGGAGACACCATCAACAACCGAAATAATCTCACCATCCATGACCATCTCTGGTGCACGAGGAATAAAGGTCTCATCGAATTGATCCAAACCTGCCGGTAACAAACGATCGCCATTTAAGACCTCTCGCTTGGCGCGTGTGATCTGTAGAGTTGCCGGCTCTCCCAATCGCTGAATTCTACCCTCACCGATATAGATTGCCTCGTGTCCCAGGATATCCTCTTCATTCTTTGGATTGATATAGGCGTCACCTTTACGCACGATGACATAATCTGCTGTACCCGTATCGGTAACCCCGCGAACATAGACACGATTTCCGGTTCCAGCAATCAGATGTCCATCAATACTTGAAACAATATAGGGTGCATCCGCTAGGATCTGTTCGGTAACAACTCGTGGCTTAATCAGGAAAGGCTCAATCTTATCAACTGGAATGGTCGGAATTGCCTTCTCGATGGTCTCTTCGCGCATTTGAGGTTTTATTTTTACCACTCTCAGGCCATCTGATGTTACAGCAGCAGGAGATCTCTTTTTAGGCACTGATTCTGGCTCTGCTCTTTTTTGAGGTCGCTCGACCATAATGTATGGCTTGCCATCAATAAAGTAGAGGGTTAGCTCATCACCTGGAAATATCAGATGGGGGTTGGAAACCTGGGGGTTTTTCTGCCAGACCTCTGGCCAGCGCCACGGGTCTTCAAGAAATCGAGCCGCGATATCCCATAAGGTATCACCACGCTCAACGGTGTACTTCTCTGGATAATTCGGGCGAAGCATCAATTTTTTTGGTTGTGCAGCGCGCGTAGATTGATCACCCCGACTCACCGGCAACGGCGCAGGAGGAAGATCGTTTTCTGACTCAGCACCACCGCTTTTATCACCAAAGCTACATGCACTGAGCATCACAACCGTAGCGATCAGTGCTACCTGGATACCTTTGATACACAGATTGTTGGTTAACAGTTTCATGTAAATCCCTGATTTTCCTATTTTATGGAGTGTATCCGAAAATCGATTATGCGACAAAGTATAGCGACAAATCTGTGGCTTAAGTATCATGTAGTTCACTATTTTTTCAGATATTAAATGTTTTATGGCTATTCTTACAGTTCTACACTTCCCTGACCCCCGATTGCGTACAAAGGCCGCGCCGGTAAAAGTCGTTACTAACCAAGCTCGTCAGTTGATTGATGACATGTTTGAGACTATGTATCAGGCTCCGGGCATCGGTCTTGCTGCAACTCAGGTTGATCATCATGAGCAGATCATTGTCATTGATGTTTCTGAGAATAAAGATGAGCCTCTGGTTTTGATTAATCCTGAGATTCTTGAGCACCATGGCTCAGAGTCCAATGATGAAGGTTGCCTCTCTGTTCCCGGGATCTATGAGAGCGTTGAACGATTTGAGCGCATTAAAGTCAGAGCACTCGATCAAAATGGTGATGCCTTTGAACTTGATGCAACCGGTATTCTTGCCATCTGCATTCAGCATGAGATGGATCATCTTCAAGGCAAGCTCTTTGTTGACTATCTCTCTAAACTGAAGCGTCATCGCATTCAGAAAAAACTCGAAAAACAATTAAAGCAGACAATGTAGTCTGAAAAGAGTATTCCATTGAAGATTATTTACGCCGGCACGCCTGAGTTTGCTGCAACAGCACTTGAGGCACTTATTAATAGCCCACATCAACTCTGTGCGGTTTACACCCAACCTGACAGACCTGCTGGTCGTGGGCGTCAGTTAAGAGCAAGTCCGGTAAAAGCGCTTGCTCTTGCCCATGGTATTGAGGTTTTACAGCCCGAGTCATTAAAGGGTGAAGAGGCGTTGCATCAACTCGCTTCCTATAATGCTGACATCATGGTTGTTGCTGCATACGGGCTTCTTCTGCCTGAGAAGATATTAAACACTCCCAAACTAGGTTGTCTTAATATCCATGCCTCTTTACTGCCTCGCTGGCGTGGTGCTGCGCCTATCCAGCGAGCCATCTGTGAAGGTGATGAAAAAACCGGAGTCACTATCATGCAGATGGATGTCGGGCTTGATACCGGAGATATGTTACTGAAAAAAGAGACCTCTATTCTACCGGAAGACAATGCACAAACACTGCATGATCGCCTTGCACTTTTAGGTGCTGAGGCACTGATTGAAACCCTCAACCTGCTTGAGAATGGCTCGATCACTGCAACACCTCAAAACCCTGAGGAGGCGAATTATGCAAAAAAACTCTCAAAGGATGAGGCGATCATTAACTGGAATAACCCTGCCAGCAGCATTGCCCGAGCTGTTGCTGCTTTTAACCCTTGGCCTGTTGCACAAACAGTGTGGGACGATAAAACCGTTCGCATTTGGCAAGCTGTTGCACTAGATGATAACGCCGATAAACCGCCGGGATGCGTTATCGCCACTGGAAAAGAGGGTATCGATATCGCATGTGGCAAAGGGTGTTTGAGAGTTATGAAACTTCAGCTTCCTGGAGGTAAGCCGCTCGCGGCTCGGGATTTTCTTAACGCCCACCGTGTCGATGGAGTCATCTTTGGCAAAAAAACGTAAAGCACTCTACACACCTCGAACCATTGCTACTGATCTGGTGACACAAGTCTGCCGTGATCATCGATCTCTATCGTCGATCCTCACCACGACACTTGAGCGCCTAGAGCCACAACAACGTGCGTTAGCTCAAGAACTCAGTTTTGGAACCTTACGCTGGTATCATCAGCTCGATTTCCTGTTGAGTCGATTGATAAAAAAACCGATAAAGGCTAAGGATACAGATATTAAATCGCTTCTACTTGTCGGCTTATATCAACTTGTTCACACTAAAATTCCCGAACATGCAGCTATCTCCGAAACTGTCGAGAGCAGTGAACACCTTGGTAAAGGGTGGGCCAAAGGTCTCATTAATGCGGTATTACGACACTACTTGCGAGAACAGGCGGCGCTGATTCGTCAAATGGAAGCCGAACCCTGTGCTGCGTTATCACACCCTCCATGGCTTTGTGGCATGATTAAAAAGAGCTGGCCACAACAGTGGCAATCGATTCTGAATCAGAACAATCAGCGTCCACCAATGACCCTGCGCATCAATCAACAGACGATAGATCCCCCTCTTTTCAAACAACACCTGAGCGCCAACAGCATTACCTTCACCGAATCACAATGGAACATAAATGCAGTTACGCTTGATCAGCCAATGTCAGTTGATGCGATCCCTGGGTTTTCTGAGGGTCACCTCTCTGTACAGGATGGTGCCGCACAAATAGCGGCGACACTCTTAAACCCTCAGCCGGATGAACATATTCTTGACCTATGCGCTGCCCCTGGAGGTAAGACCACACACCTTCTTGAAATGGAGCCAACCATTAAACTAACGGCGGTTGATAATGATCCTAAACGTCTTGAACGTGTTGGTCAGAATTTGAACCGACTTCATCTGAGTGCTAACGTGATTTGCGGCGATGCAACTCAACCAGATACGTGGTGGGACAAACAACCCTTTGATCGTGTCTTGCTTGATGCACCCTGCTCGGCGACGGGGGTTATTCGACGCCACCCTGATATCAAGTTATTACGCAACTATGATGACATTCAACGGCTAGTACCAATACAAAAACAGATCCTGGATTCAACATGGATGATGTTAAAGACAGAGGGTCTTCTGCTCTATGCTACCTGCTCCATCTTGCCTCAAGAGAACAGTGAACAGATCCGCCAATTTTTAGAATCTCACTCCGATGCCGAATTGCTACCATTGAATGTAACGTGGGGAATCAATACCGGTTTCGGCCATCAAAGACTCCCCGGAAGCGATGGAATGGACGGCTTTTTTTACGCATTAATCCGTAAACGCAATTAATCCCTCTGTAAACATATACAAACGGCTGACAATCAAGCTAGAATCTGCGCCATCTTGATAATAAAAACATTAATGGCACCCGATAACTGTTCATGAAGATTATTATTCTAGGCGCAGGTCAGGTCGGCTCATCACTTGCAGATAACCTCTCAAGTGAGGCAAATGATATTACGGTTGTTGATATCAATAGTGAAAACCTAGCATTAATCCAAGATCGGTTTGATGTGAGAACCATCCATGGTTGTGGCTCATATCCTGATGTTCTTGAGCGCGCTGGTGCCGCTGATGCCGATATGATCATCGCGGTGACCAATAGTGACGAAATCAACATGGTCGCGTGTCAGGTCGCCTACACCCTCTATCGCACCCCTACCAAGATTGCCCGAATTCGCTCTCAACGCTATCTGCTGAAGGATGAGTTGTTCGGTGGTGAGGCCTTTCCGATTGATTTTAAGATTAGCCCTGAGCAACTTGTTACTGACTACATCTCTAACCTGATCACCTACCCTGGCGCTCTACAGGTGGTTGATTTTGCAGACGGCATTGTTCAGTTGGTTGCGGTAAATGCCGACCACGACAGTCCTTTAGTTGGCAATGCACTTAGAGTGATTCAGGAGCATATCCCCCAGGTGAAAACTCGAGTTGCCGCAATCTATCGTCGTGGCAAAGCCATACATCCAGAGGGTGACACGATTATCGAGCAGGATGACGAGGTCTTCTTTATTGCGTCCCAAAAAGATATTCGAAGGATGTTAGGAGAGATCGGAACTCGCGAGAAAGCGTTTAAGCGAATCATGATAGCTGGTGGTGGCAATATTGGTAAACGACTGGCTCAATCGCTTGAACGGAATTATCAAGTCAAGCTCATCGAAAGCAGCTATGACCGTGCTGTCTCACTTTCAGAAGATCTCGGCCACACCATCGTGCTGAACGGCGATGCATCAGACGAAGAGTTACTGCTTGAAGAGAACATAGACGATACTGATGTCTATTGCGCCCTCACCAATGACGATGAGGCCAATATTCTCTCGGCACTGCTCGCTAAGCGCCTTGGGGCACGAAAGGTTATGGCACTTATTAACCGCACTGCCTATGTAGATCTGGTTGAAAGCAGTGAGATCGACATCGCCATCTCACCTCAACAGGCAACAATTGGCAGTCTGCTAGCTCATGTCAGACGTGGTGATGTCGTCAATGTTCACTCATTAAGACGAGGAGCAGCGGAGGCGATTGAAGCCGTTGCTCATGGTGATCACCAATCATCCAAGGTTGTCGGCAGAAAGATCGAAGAGATCAATCTTCCCAAGGGTGCAACCATCGGTGCCATCATCCGCGGCAATGAATCGGTCATTCCACACCATGACACTGTTATCGAAGCAGAGGATCATCTCATTATTTTCTTGTTGGATAAGCGGTCAATCCCTTCCGTTGAGCGACTGTTCCAAGTCGGAATCACTTTTTTATAAAGTCGGATATCGATGCAAATAACTGCAATTCAACGCATTTTAGGCCTGTTATTGATGCTTTTCAGCACAACCATGCTGCCGCCTATTGCTGTTTCTCTCTACTATCAGGACAACACAACATCACCCTTTTTAATCGCGATGGGATTGATCTTTATTATCGGATTTTTGGCATGGCTTCCGGTTCGACGTCGAAAGATTGAGCTTCGTCTGCGTGATGGATTTATGGTGGTGGTTCTTTTTTGGACCGTACTCGGCATCTCCGGCTCTTTACCCTTTTCGCTCTCAGACAGTTCACATCTTTCGATCACAAACTCTGTTTTTGAATCCATCTCCGGTTTAACCACAACTGGGGCAACCGTGATCACCGACATTGAATCACTCCCTGAATCGATCCTCTTTTATCGACAGCAACTTCAATGGCTGGGTGGTATGGGGATCATCGTGCTTGCCGTAGCAATTCTTCCGATGCTTGGTATCGGTGGAATGCAGCTCTATCGTGCTGAAACCCCGGGTCCGATGAAGGACAACAAACTCACTCCAAGGATCACCGAAACAGCGAAGGCACTTTGGTATATCTATCTTGGGCTAACGATATTGTGTGCACTTGCTTACTGGGGAGCGGGGATGAGTGCGTTTAATGCATTGGCTCACAGCTTTTCTACCGTTGCGATAGGAGGTTTCTCCACTCATGATGCCAGCATGGGTTTCTATGATGACAACCATCTTATTGGTTATGTCAGCATAGTATTTATGTTGTTAAGTGGTATCAATTTCGCATTACACTTCATCGCATGGAGACGACTCAATCTTGAGCCTTATCTCTTCGATGAGGAGTTTAAGACCTATATTAAGGTCATCTTCAGTGTGGCAATAATCAGTTCATTTATTCTATATAGCAGCGAAATCTTTACTGATGCCGGTGATGCAATTTACCATGGGTTATTTCAGGCGGTATCCATCGGAACCACGACCGGCTTTACAACCGCACCCTACCACGAATGGCCAGGTTTTTTGCCTGTCCTGCTACTCTTTGCAAGCTTTATTGGTGGTTGCGCTGGATCGACAGGTGGAGGTATGAAGGTCATACGATTCCTGTTGCTTTTAAAACAGGGGATGCGCGAGATTAATAAGCTTATTCATCCTAATGCGATTATTCCGATTAAGATTGGCGGCAAGCCTGTTCCCAACCGTGTTATTGCATCGGTATGGGGGTTCTTCGCAACCTATGTTGCTGTGTTTGCAATAATGTTACTTATTCTGATGTTTACCGGACTCGATCAGGTCTCTGCTTTCTCCGCTGTTGCAGCGAGCCTTAATAATATGGGGCCAGGTCATGGTGTTGTTGGATACAACTATGCTGATATTACACCACTTGCCAAATGGGTTTTATGCTTTGCAATGCTGTTAGGACGACTTGAGATCTTCACATTGCTGGTACTACTCATGCCTGCTTACTGGAGAAAATAGAGTAGATGCAGCTCTATTCAACTGTTACCGATTTTGCGAGATTTCTCGGCTGATCAACATCTGTTCCTTTAAACAGAGCCACATGATAAGCGAGTAGTTGCAGCGGAACGGTAAAGATGATCGGTGCAATATACTCTTCAACCGGCTCAACTGCCTCGACATGAACACCAAGCTCATCTGCCCATTTTGTTCCACTATCTGCAAATACAAATAACCGTCCGCCTCTCGCCTTTACCTCTTTAAGGTTTGATTTTAGCTTCTCAAGAAGATCATCATTGGGAGCAACGGCTATCACCGGCATCTCTTCATCGACCAGCGCTAATGGCCCATGTTTAAGCTCACCTGCTGGATAAGATTCTGCATGGATATAGGAGATCTCCTTGAGTTTCAGGGCGCCCTCCTTTGCAATCGGGTAGTGCACTCCTCGCCCGAGGAAGAGTGCATGGTGTTTATCTGCAAACTGTTCGGCAATGGCTTCAATCGAACTATCCATTTCCAACACCTTTTCAAGCCGTCTTGGTAACTGCTCAAAATCCCGAACAACGCTCTCTTCTGTTTCTACTGACATTCCATGCCGCCGCCCAAGAACAAGTACACAGAGCATTAAGGCGACTAACTGGGTTGTAAATGCTTTTGTCGAAGCAACGCCGATCTCCGGCCCGGCTCGTGTCATTAATACCAGATCCGACTCACGAACAAGAGAGCTTTCTGGGACGTTACAAATCGCTAATGAGTGTTTATATCCGAGTCGCTTTGACTCTTTTAATGCCGCAAGGGTGTCTGCTGTTTCACCCGACTGGGAGATCGTAATGATTAAGGTATCCTCTTCAACAACAGGTTTGCGGTACCTAAACTCACTGGCAATCTCGACCGAGCAACTAATCCTGGCAATCTGCTCCATCCAATATTTAGCAACAAGTCCAGAGTGGTAGCTTGTTCCACAAGCAATGATTTTAACCCGTTTTATCTGATCAAAGACCTTAGAAGCAGTCGGTCCGAAACTCTCCTCAACGATTCGATTCTGGAAGATTCTACCTTCGAGTGTATTTGTGATTGCTGCCGGTTGTTCATAGATCTCTTTGAGCATGTAGTGACGAAACTCACCCCGCTCAACGGCATCCGCTGACAACTCAGATTGACGCTCCGGTCGTTGTGTTCGTTGACCCATTACATCAAACACTTCAACACCATTGATGGTTAGATCAGCAATATCCCCCTCTTCAAGAAAGATAAATTTGCGGGTTACTGGGAGTAAAGCTGAAACATCAGATGCAATAAAGTGTTCGCCAATTCCTATACCGATAACCAGAGGACTACCGCGTCTTGCAACAACCATTCTCCCAGGCTCATCAATGGTAATGACTGCTAATGCAAAAGCGCCCTCAAGATCCATAGTGGTTGATTGTACGGCACTCAAAAGATCATGCCCTTCATGAAGATATTTGTAGAGCTGGTGAGTAATCACTTCAGTATCTGTCTCTGAAGTAAACTCGTATCCCGCCTCTATCTGCTCATGACGAAGTTTTTCATGGTTCTCAATGATACCGTTATGCACTACCGCAACTCGACGTCGGCAGATATGTGGATGAGCATTCGCTTGTGTCGGTTCGCCATGGGTTGCCCAGCGAGTATGGGCTATCCCTGTCAGCCCCTGCATCTGCTGTTTTTCAATCTCAGAGGCCAGGTTCTGAACCTTTCCTGGCATTCGTACTCTTGAAAGATTGTTTGAATTATCAATTACAGCAACGCCAGCAGAGTCATATCCTCTATATTCAAGGCGACGCAATCCTTCAACAAGAATGGGGGTCACGTTTCTCTGGGCAACAGCGCCAACAATACCACACATAATTACTGATCCTTTTTATCTTTAGTTGGCCGTTGCCAGTTTTCGATCGACTTCTGCTTAACCCGTGTTAAGGTCAAGTTGTTATCAAATACATCGCGCGTGATTGTAGAGCCAGCCGCAATCGTCGCCCCTTTTCCAATCGTCACTGGTGCGACAAGCTGAGTGTCTGATCCTATAAAAGCATTATCCTTAATCACAGTTTTATGCTTATGTGCACCATCGTAGTTACAGGTGATAGTGCCAGCGCCTACATTCACATCTTTTCCGATCTCTGAATCTCCGATATAGCTCAAATGATTAACCTTTGAACCATGGCCGATATCACTTTTTTTAATCTCAACAAAATTCCCGATTCTGACATTATTATCCAATACAGTGTCAGGTCTCAATCTTGCGTATGGCCCGATGACACAATGACTGCCAATCACAGATTGCTCAACAAGGCTCATTGGTAATACTTCCGTTCCTGATCCCACTTCAGAATCGATTAAGATTGAATTCGCACCTATTTTGACGTTATCGCCAAGGATCACCTTACCTTTAATGATCACGCCTACATCCAATTCAACGTCTTTTCCAGCAACCAACTCGCCACGAATATCCAATCGATGAGGATCTCTAACTGTTACACCTTGCACCATCAATTCGTCAGCTATTCGCTGCTGATGAACTCGCTCAAGATAGGCCAACTGTTTGCGATCATTCACACCAAGCACTTCGTCTTCATCGTCGCAGATCACGCTATTGACGTCGATTCCATCATTGACCGCCATCTCTATAATATCGGTGAGATAAAACTCACCTTGAACATTGTTATTATCTAATCTTTCTACCCACTGTTTTAGCAATTTCGCTTTAACAACGAGCATGCCGGAATTACCCTCATTAATTAAACGAGTTTTATCATCAGCATCCTTTTGCTCAACTATCCGTTTAACCGCTCCCGATTCACTCCGAACAATCCTTCCATAGCCATAAGGATCTTTAAGTCTCACCGTCAACAGAGCGATCCCAGTGTCTCGACCAGCATCAATCAATCGGTTAAGGGTCTCTAGTTTTGTTAGTGGAACATCACCATAAAGGATGAGTACATTTGAGGCGTCATCAATGTTTGGAAGCGACTGTGCAACTGCGTGTCCTGTGCCGAGTTGCTGTTCCTGAATCACCCAACTTACATCGTTATATGCCAATGACTCCTTTACCATCTCACCACCATGGCCATAAACAACATGGGTCTTAGTGGCATTTAGCTTTAACGCTGTATCGATCACATGCTGTAATAATGGCTTGCCTGAGAGTGTATGCAGAACCTTTGGCAAAGAAGACCGCATTCGAGTTCCCTGCCCAGCTGCTAAGATAACGACTTCGAGATTACTCATAGCTCTTACCCTAAAAGGTTAATGGATGCTTCCCGGTGTACGAGAGACACCATGCATCAACTCATCTGCTGTTGGCTCTTTTATATTGGCGACTTCAATACTGAATTTTATCGTTTTACCTGCGAACGGATGATTGCCATCAAGTGTTACCGTCCCGTTATCCAGATGGGTAACCTTAAACTTCATGACATCGCCATGTTCATTCTGAAACTCTGCCTCAGCTCCGATTTGACGATATTCTGGTGGTACGTTTTCAATCTTGTCGGTGAAGCTATAGTCTGGATTCCAGTCGCCAAACCCGTCTTTAGGCTCAAGTAGAACCTCTCGTCTTTCACCGATCTTCGCACCGAGTAGCGCCTCTTCTACCTTCGGAAAAAGACCACTATTATTACCATATAAAAAGCTGACTGGCACATCGATCCGTTCAACAACCTCATCACTTTCATCGGTGATGATATAGGTCACTGAAACTACCTTATTCTTTTCTACTACTGACATTTATCGACTCAAAAGTTACAGATATAAAAAAAGGGCAGTGTACCACACTGCCCTTATTAGCACTTATTACTGAGTTCTCAGAATTAGGCTTTTTGACGCTTAAGTTTATTGCGAAGCTTTTGAACAGCTTTGATTTGAGCAATCGCCTCAGCCAGTTCAGCCTCAGCTCGTGCGTAATCAAACTCTCCGCTTCTATCTTCTAGGATCTTCTCTGCACGCTCTTTTGCTTCAATGGCTGCCGCCTCATCTACATCTTTTGCGCGTAGAGCTGTATCTGCCAGTACTGTGACAACATGAGGTTGTACTTCTAATATCCCTCCTGAGACATAAAAGAAGTCCTCCTCACCGCCTTCCAGAACGACCCGAACTTCACCCGGCTTAAGGGGCGACAGTAGCTGTGTATGACGTGGATAGATACCCACTTCACCCATCACCGCAGGAGCATAGACCTGTAAAACGGTTCCTGAGAAGATCTCACCTTCAGCGCTTACAATATTTGCATGCATAGTCATTGACATCGGATTATCCCCGAATATTCCCTCCCGTTAGAGAGTTTTTGCCTTCTCAACAGCCTCATCAATTGAACCAACCATATAGAACGCCTGCTCTGGCAGATGATCATATTCGCCGGAAACAATCGCTTTAAAGCCAGCAATGGTATCCTTCAGTGAAACATATTTACCAGCCGCTCCGGTAAACACCTCTGCAACGAAGAACGGTTGCGAGAGGAAGCGTTGAATCTTACGTGCGCGGGCAACTGCTAACTTGTCATCTTCTGACAACTCATCCATACCCAGAATCGCGATAATGTCACGCAACTCATTGTAGCGCTGCAAAGTCGATTGAACGCCACGAGCAACACTATAGTGCTCCTCACCAACAACCAATGGGTCAAGGATACGTGAGGTTGAATCAAGTGGGTCTACCGCAGGATAGATACCAAGCTCTGCAATCTGACGTGACAATACCAAGGTCGCATCAAGGTGAGCAAAGGTTGTTGCAGGTGACGGGTCAGTCAGGTCATCCGCAGGAACATATACCGCCTGGAATGAGGTGATTGAACCGGTCTTTGTTGATGTGATTCGCTCTTGCAACTCACCCATCTCAAGTGCCAGTGTTGGCTGATAACCTACCGCTGATGGCATACGGCCAAGCAGTGCAGATACCTCAGTACCAGCAAGAGTGTATCGATAGATGTTATCGACAAACAACAGTACGTCACGACCTTCGTCACGGAAGTTCTCTGCAATGGTCAAGCCAGTCAATGCGACACGAAGACGGTTACCAGGAGGCTCATTCATCTGGCCATAAACCAGTGCAACCTTATCGATAACTCCACCTTCAGTCATTTCATGGTAGAAGTCATTACCCTCACGAGTACGCTCACCTACACCTGCAAATACCGAGAAGCCTGAGTGCTCTACCGCGATGTTACGAATCAGCTCCATCAAGGTTACGGTCTTACCTACACCCGCACCACCGAACAGCCCGATCTTACCGCCCTTCGCAATCGGCATAACAAGGTCGATTACCTTAATACCGGTTTCGAGAATCTCTACACTTGCAGCCTGATCGGCATAAGCAGGTGCTTCGCGGTGAATGGGCGATCTCATCTCTTCGCCAATAGGACCTGCTTCATCAACCGGATTACCCAATACATCCATAATGCGACCAAGTGTCTTCTGTCCCACAGGCACAGAGATTGGTGCTCCGGTATTGCTTGAGGTCATTCCACGCTTGATGCCATCGGTCGATCCCATAGCAATGGTGCGTACAACACCATCTCCAAGCTGACCTTGAACCTCAAGGGTCAAACCTGCTTCATCAACAACCAGTGCATCATAAATCTTAGGTAGTGCATCGCGTGGAAACTCCACATCGACTACCGCACCGATAATTTGTACAACTTTTCCAGAACTCATATCAGTTCCCCTATTTATTACCTTAAATCTTTTGCGTACGCTCTATACAGCTGCTGCGCCAGCAACAATCTCTGACAACTCTTGTGTAATTGATGCCTGACGCGCTTTGTTGTATGCCAACGCAAGCTCATCGATCATGCTACCCGCATTATCGGTTGCAGCTTTCATTGCGACCATTCGTGCCGATTGCTCACAGGCACCATTCTCAACGACGCCTTGATAAACCAGTGATTCGATATAGCGCATCAACAAACCATCCAACACGCTTTTTGCCTCAGGCTCGTAGATGTAATCCCAGTGATAACCGAGATCCTCTTCAAGCTCTTGTGGCTCAATCGGTAGAAGCTGATCAATCTGAGGCTTTTGTGTCATGGTATTAACAAACTCGTTGTAACAGACATAGAGTTTATCGATTTCACCATTGTTGTAAGCGTCAATCATGACCTTAATCGGGCCGACTAAATCATCAATCTTTGGCGCATCACCCAAGTGACTCTTTTCTGCAACCACGTGGCCGCCGAAGCGCTTCATGAAACTGGTTCCCTTGCTTCCAATGGAACACAGATCAATCTCAACACTCTGCGAATCCCACTCTTTCATCTGCTTCATCACAGCCTTTAGAAGGTTTGTATTCAAACCTCCACACAGGCCGCGATCAGAGGTGACAATAATCATACCGACACGCTTCAGATCGCGTTGATCCATAAAGCCGTGAGAATATTCAGGATGAGAGAAAGCGAGATGACTAATTACACGACGGATGTTTTCAGCATAGGGACGGGTCGCTGACATTCGATCCTGCGCTTTACGCATTTTCGATGCTGCAACCATCTCCATCGCACTGGTGATCTTCTGAGTGTTTTTTACACTCTTAATCTTTGTGCGTATCTCTTTACCGCTTGCCATCTATTCGTCCCCCAGACTTACCAAGTGCTCGTTGCCTTGAACTTTTCCAAAGCTTCACGCAGTGCATTTTCAACGTCCTCATTAAGCTCAGGCGTTGCATTAATGCTATCAAGCAAGTCCGATTGATCCGATTTCATATAAGCCTGTAAAGCCCCTTCAAAATCGACAATCTTATTCACCTCAACATCGTCAAGGAAACCTTCGTTTGCAGCAAACAGCGAGACTGCCATTTGAGCCACATTCATTGGTGCATACTGGAACTGCTTCATCAGTTCGGTAACACGCTGACCACGAGCGATCTGCTTCCGTGTTGACTCATCAAGATCAGACGCAAACTGAGCAAATGCTGCCAACTCACGATACTGAGCAAGGTCAAGACGAGTACCACCACCAAGCTTCTTGATGATCTTGGTCTGTGCCGCACCACCCACTCGAGATACTGAAAGACCCGCGTTAATCGCAGGACGAATACCTGCGTTAAACAGATCCGATTCGAGGAAGATCTGACCGTCTGTAATTGAGATTACGTTGGTCGGTACGAATGCTGATACGTCACCAGCCTGAGTTTCAATGATTGGTAACGCGGTGAGTGAACCGGTTTTACCTTTCACCTTTCCATCGGTCATCTTTTCAACCCAATCGGCATTGACGCGGGCTGCGCGCTCAAGCAGACGCGAGTGGAGATAGAAAACATCACCAGGATAGGCTTCACGACCTGGCGGACGACGAAGCAGCAGAGATACCTGACGGTATGCCCACGCCTGTTTGGTAAGGTCATCGTAAACAATCAGCGCATCTTCACCACGATCACGGAAGTATTCACCCATAGTGCAGCCGGAGTAAGGCGCAATGTACTGCATTGCTGCAGATTCAGCCGCTGTAGCTGCAACCACGATGGTGTGATCCATTGCACCGTGCTCTTCAAGCTTGCGTACCACGTTAGCAACCGATGAGGCCTTTTGGCCAACGGCAACATAGATACACTTAACGCCAGTGTTTTTCTGATTGATGATGGCATCGATAGCAACCGCTGTTTTACCTGTTTGACGGTCACCGATAATCAACTCACGTTGACCACGACCAACCGGTACCATCGCATCGATTGATTTCAGACCCGTTTGCAGTGGCTGATCAACCGATTTACGCCAAAGAACGCCTGGAGCAATCTTTTCTATCGGTGATGTGCCAGTACTCTCAATCGGACCTTTGCCATCAATCGGGTTACCCAGAGAATCAACGACTCGACCGAGAAGTCCTTCACCAACAGGCACCTCCATGATACGACCAGTACATTTAACCTTGTCGCCTTCAGAGATGTGTTTGTAATCACCAAGGATTACCGCACCTACTGAATCTTGCTCAAGGTTCAGTGCCATACCAAATGTATTATTAGGGAACTCCAGCATCTCACCTGACATAACATCAGAAAGACCATGGATACGTGTAATACCGTCGCTCAGACTTACGACTGTGCCTTCAGTCTGTGCCTCGGTTACTGCTTCAAAACTTGCGATCCGCTTTTTAATCAGGTCGCTAATTTCAGATGGATTTAATTGCATTATTCCTGTCCTCTTTCTGGCCCGATTCAGTTAACAAGACGGGTTGAAAGCTTGTTTAACTTACCGACGACCGAACCATCGATGACCACATCTCCTGCACGGATAACTGCACCGCCAAGAAGTGACTCGTCAATTTCGCATTCTAGAGTGATCTCACGTCCAAAACGCGCCTTAAGTGCATCAGCAATCTTCTGCTTCTGAGCATCATTCAATACTGTTGCCGAGATAACATCAGCGATGATGGTACCCTCAACATTTGCACGCTCAGCTTCAAAAAGTGTTGATATCTCAGGTAACAGCTCTAGACGATCATTCTCTACAAGCACCTTCACAAAGTTGAGACCAGACTCAGTAAGCGAACCACCACAAATAGAGGTAATGATATCGATACGTTGATCATCAGAGATGGAAGGATTGTTCTGCAGAGCTGACATTTCTGCATCAGATACAATCTGTGACAGAAGTTGCAGTAGTTCAGACCAACCTTTCAGATCACCCTGCTCTTGTGCAAGTGCAAAGACTGCTTGTGCATAAGGGCGTGCTACTGTTGTCTTTTCAGCCATATTGACAACCTTTATATCTGAGAAACGAGATCGTCCAGCAGCTCATTATGGGCTTCACTGTCGATTTCACGTTTCAGCACTCGAGAAGCGCCAGCTACAGCAATCGAGACAACCTGACCACGAAGCTGTTCTTTCGCACGGTTAACCTCTTGCTCAATTTCAGCATTCGCTGCTGTTACCAGTCGATCACCCTCTTCACGAGCCTGTACTTTGGCCTCTTCGACAATCTCACTTGCACGCTTTTGCGCTTGAGCAATGATATTTGAAGCTTCGTCTTTGGTTTCACGAAGAATCTCTTTTGCACGCTGCTCTGCAAGCTCATGTTCGTGTCTGCCACGCTCAGCAGCGGCGAGACCATCAGCGATGACCTTTTTACGCTCTTCAAGAGCACTCATGATTGGTGGCCATACATATTTCATGCAGAACCAGACAAAAACGAAGAATGTGATCGCCTGTCCGATTAATGTTGCATTGATATTCATGCCTTCACCTCGCGTTAATTTAGCTAATGGTTATGAGTAAAACTCGTTTATTAGCCCGCGACTGCGAAGAGTACGTACATGGCAAGACCAACGGCGATCATTGGAACCGCGTCAACCAGACCCATTACGATGAAGAACTGCGTACGCAGCATCGGGATCAGCTCTGGCTGGCGAGCAGCACCTTCAAGGAAGCGTCCGCCAAGGATACCGATACCAACAGCGGCACCTAGGGCACCCAGACCCATCATCAAAGCGCCTGCAATATACAAAAATGCTTGTGCTTCAGTCATTTGGAATTTCTCCTATTTACTTAAGTTTAAATTAAAAAACAAAATCGAATTAGTGGTGTTCTTGATGAGCCATATCCATATATACAATCGTCAAGGTCATAAAGATGAACGCTTGAAGTGTAATAATCAGGATATGGAAGATTGCCCAACCCAGATGCAGGAATCCGCCAAACAGACCCAATCCCCAACCTGCGCTATACATGATTGCAATCAGAATAAAGATCATCTCACCGGCATACATATTTCCGAAGAGTCGCAATGCGAGAGAGATGGGCTTAGAGATTAAGGTAACCCCTTCCAGAAAGAGGTTAATAGGCATTGCCCATTTACCGAAGGGTTGCAGGGTTAGCTCGCCGACAAAACCGCCGACACCCTTTACCTTGATGCTGTAATAGAGCATCAGGAAGAATACTGAGATTGCCATCCCGAAGGTTGCGTTTGGATCAGTGCTTGGAACGACCTTAAAGTAGACATGGTGAGGATCAGCACCGAAGAATGTAGCGCCTATCCAGCCAGCAAGCTGTGGTAGAAAATCAACGGCGATCAGATCCATGAAGTTCATCAGGAAGATCCAGATGAAGATGGTCATCGCCAATGGCGCTACCAGTGGGTTTTTACCACTAAATGAGCCACGCACGCTTTCATCAATAAACTCGACAATCCACTCTGCAAAATTCTGTAATCCTGACGGTACGCCGGTGGTCGCTGTCTTTGCTGCTTTACGGAACAACCATAGGAAAAAGATACCCAGAACCAGCGACCAGCCCAGTGTATCTACATGGATCGCCCAAAAGCCCATCTCTTTTGCTTCTGCCGCAGAGTGAGCTAAGCCCCAAGAACCATCCGCATGTTGACCGAAGGTCATATTCTGCAAATGGTGTCGAATATAATCTGTTGATGAAATTGTTTCGCCTGACATTTTATCTTTGCGCTTTTAGTCCGCCCATTAAAAAAACCACCTGCCCAATTACAAAAGCTGTAACTAATGGCAATGGCTCCAAACCCAATAATCCCAATCCCAAGGAAAATAGTAGTACTACGACCACTATGCGCTCTATCGCACAGCGATAAAGCACTCTAATATTTGTACCGCTATCGGTGGCTCCCATCCTCTGCGCTCTTCGGCTATGGATAATCAATAGCAGTGTGCCGCAAAGTGGAATCATCCCACCAAATGCTGCCGCAAGAAAATCACCCGAAAGATATCCGAACGCAATAACCACAATAACAGCTGATAAAAACTGAAAGCGCAGTCGAAACCGTAACGAGCGCTGTAAAGAGCGTTCGAAAATATTCATTGATTCAAGTGGAGTAATTGTCTCAGCGGCGGGGAGTATATAATTTTGAACGTGATAACGTCAATGATAGACCGATAAATAATTATTATATAAAAACGGGTTTTAACTGAAATAGAGCTTAATATTTTCAACGCCATACTGACGATTAAGTATCTTCTAATTTATTAAAATACGGTATTTCAATGGCTTAGATAGATCGTCACTGTCGATGCACTAAGCTGGTGCTATTAGTTTATTTAATGTGCTCGATGATCCCATCCAACTCTTCCAAAGAATTATAGTGGATGATCATTTTCCCTTTCCCTTTTGAGCCATATTGTACAGCGACCTTGGCACCGATTTTCTCGCTTAAATCCTGCTCAAGACGTTGAATATCTGGATCTGGACGAACTTTAGGTTTGCTATCGCTCGCCGGGTTTTCCAATGTCCGTTTAACTAAGCGCTCAGTTTCCCGTACTGATAATCCTTTTCCCACAACCAATCGGGCAATTGCTCCCTGCGTCTCTGCCGGCAATGCAAGCAGGGCACGTGCATGTCCCATCTCCAGATCACCATTTTCGAGCATACGTTTTACATCGCTGGTCAAACTTAACAACCTTAGCAGGTTTGAAACAGCGGCACGTGATCGACCAACCGCTTCAGCCGCAATCTGATGTGTCATACCAAACTCTTCAATCAGCCTTTGCAGGGCATGAGCCTCTTCCATTGGGTTGAGCTCTTCACGCTGAATATTTTCGATCAACGCCATTGCCATTGCGGCCTGATCATTCACATCTCTAATAACCGCTGGTATCTCATGCAAACCCGCTAGCTGAGACGCCCGCCAACGACGCTCACCAGCAATGATCTCATATCGATCAGGTATACCAATTGGACGAACAACGATTGGCTGAACAACCCCTTGTGAGCGAATCGAATCCGCAAGCTCTTCAAGACTTTCAGGATTCATATCAATACGCGGCTGGTATTTACCGCGCTGTAGTACATCAACAGGGAGCACCTTTAAAACGCCATCAATCTGCTCACTATCAGTCGCGTCATCGACACGGTTGTTTGAGGCGCTCGCACCTAACAGAGCCTCTAAACCTTTTCCTAAACCTTTCTTTCGTGCTGCCATAATCTTCTTCAATCTATTAATGGTTAATTACAGACTGCTGCTGTTTTCGAATCATCTCACCGGCAAGCGCAAGATATGCCACCGCTCCTCGTGAGGTCTTATCGTATGCCAGTGCAGGCATGCCGTAACTAGGCGCTTCGGCCAAGCGTACATTTCGAGGTATCACCGTACGATAGACCTTATCTCCAAAATGCTCTGTGAGTTGTGCGGAGACATCGGTTGACAGATTATTGCGTGGATCATACATCGTTCGAAGTAGTCCCTCGATCTCAAGATCAGGGTTTACTGATGAACGAATCTCATCAATTGTTTTAAGTAGTGCGCTTAAACCTTCAAGCGCATAATACTCACACTGCATCGGAATCATTACCGAATCGGCGGCAACCAATGCGTTGAGTGTCAGCATATTCAACGAGGGAGGGCAATCAATTAAGACATAGTCATAATTCGACTTGATTGCATTGAGCGCTTGTCTTAGCTTTTGTTCTCGTGCAACCAATGTATTCATCAACTCGACCTCGGCAGCAGTCAGATCACCACTGGTAGGTAAAATATCGTAACCGCCCGATTCTGATCGCTTAACTGCCTCTGCGATTGTCGCCTGTCCTAACAGCACATGATAGCTGCTCAGATTAAGCTCATCTTTATCAATACCACTCCCCACCGTTGCATTGGCTTGTGGATCAAAATCGATAACTAGCACCTTTCTTTTGGTCGCAACCAATGACGCCCCCAAGTTAATGCAGGTCGTTGTTTTGGCAACACCACCTTTCTGGTTTGCGATTGCTATTACTTTTGTCATCTTTGTTTGACCTACTCAGGTTTTCCTTTAGTTACGTCTGATAATAACCAGATGGCGCTGTTCATTCTCAAGTCCTGGCACCTTCAGTTCGATAATACGATCTACTTGATATCCATCCGGTAGATCTTGAAGCTCATCATCGACGCCACCTGCCTTCATCGCATAAAACCGACCCCCAGGTTTTAACAGATGTGCCGTTACTTCAATCATATCGCTGATTTTGGCAAATGCCCGGCTTAAGATAACATCATACCCTTCATCGGGTCTGAACAGCTCGGCACGTGAATGTACCACATCTAATGTGGATAGACCCAATACCCCTTTCATCTGTGTCAGAAATCGGGTCTTTTTTCCGTTACTATCAAGCAGGAACCAGGTCTTCAGTGGAAAACAGATCGCCAGTGGGATCCCTGGGAGACCACCACCCGTTCCGATATCGATAAGACGCTCCCCAGCAACATAGGGGGCAATCGCAAGGCTATCGAGCAGGTGGCGCTTAACCATTTGAATCGGATCACGAATCGATGTCAGATTAAAGCTGCGGTTCCAACGCTCCAAATGCTCAACATAGAGCACCAACTGATCAATCTGATGCGTGTTCAGCTCAAGGCCTAGCTTGCTTCTCCCCTTTTCGATCGTCTCGCGTAGGGATTGTGTCATTTTACCAATGCCGAGGAGTGGTGTTTTTTAAGATGGATCAGCAGTATTGAGATCGCCGCCGGTGTAACTCCCGGCATACGTGATGCCAAACCTATGGTTTGTGGACGTTGCTTTTGCAACTTCTCTTGCACCTCGGCGGATAGCCCTTTTACCTTAAGATAGTCGAGACTCTCCGGTATTCGTGTCTCTTCATGACGACGCTGGCGTTCAATCTCCTCACTTTGGCGCTCAATATATCCGGCATATTTTGCCTGAATCTCGACCTGCTCAATTACAGCGCTATCGGTGCATGGCTCCAGATCCGGAGCAAACTGTAACAGTGTTTGATAATCCACACCGGGGCGACGCAACAGGTCAATGAGTCGGTGTTCACGGCTTAATGGCTTCTCCAGTAGTGCCTGCTCCTGCTGTTTATCCATTTTACCGGGTCGTGCCCAGTTGTCGTGAAGGCGCTGCTGTTCACGCTCAATCGATTCGCGCTTCTCTGAAAACCTCTGCCAGCGTATATCATCGACCAACCCCAATCGACGACCTGTCTCGGTCAGGCGTAGATCGGCATTATCCTCTCGCAGCAACAAACGATGCTCGGCGCGGCTGGTAAACATCCGATAAGGCTCGCGAGTTCCCTTGGTGATTAGGTCATCTATCAGAACTCCCAGATAGGCCTCATCCCGACGAGGAGACCACCCCTCCTTTTCTTGTGCCATTAACGATGCATTAACACCTGCTAACAGACCTTGAGCTGCTGCCTCTTCATAACCCGTGGTGCCATTGATCTGACCTGCGAAGAAGAGTCCTCGCATTTGATTGGTTTCAAGGGTTGGCTTTAGATCCCGCGGATCAAAATAGTCATACTCAATCGCATAACCAGGGCGTGAAATATATGCATTCTCAAAACCCTTCATTGAGCGCACCAGATTGATCTGCACATCAAATGGCAGGCTGGTCGAGATACCATTGGGGTATAGCTCGTGTGTTGTCAGTCCTTCGGGCTCTACGAAGATCTGGTGAGACGATTTATCGGAAAACCGCACCACCTTATCCTCAATAGATGGGCAGTAACGAGGCCCGACCCCCTCAATGACCCCGGAATACATCGGTGAGCGATCAAGACCGCCACGAATAATCTCGTGAGTCTGTTCATTGGTATGGGTAATGTAGCAACTGATTTGAGCCGGATGTTGTGCAACATCGCCGATAAATGAAAACACCGGCATCGGATCATCACCAGGTTGTGACTCCAGTACTGAAAAATTGACCGAGCGCCCGTCGATGCGCGGCGGGGTTCCCGTTTTTAGGCGATCCACACGAAAAGGTAATTCACGCAATCGACGTGATAAACCATTTGATGGCGGATCACCTGCGCGGCCGCCCTGATAGTTGGCAAGACCGATATGGATCAGCCCTCCAAGAAAGGTTCCTGCAGTCAGTACCACTGTTTTTGAATGAAACTTCAGCCCCATCGCCGTTTCAACACCAACGACTCTGTCACCGTCCACAATCAGATCTTCAACCGCTTGCTGAAAAATAGAGAGGTTTGGCTGGTTCTCTAGTTGGTATCGGATCGCTGCTTTGTAGAGCTGACGATCTGCCTGAGCACGGGTTGCACGAACAGCGGGGCCTTTACTGGCGTTTAATGTGCGCCACTGAATCCCGGCACGATCTATTGCTGCGCCCATAAAACCCCCGAGCGCATCCACCTCTTTTACCAGATGACCCTTACCGATACCGCCGATCGCCGGATTACACGACATCTGCCCCAGTGTCTCGATATTGTGTGTCAGCAATAGCGTATTGACGCCTGTGCGCGCAGCAGCAAGCGCCGCCTCGGTTCCGGCATGACCACCGCCGATGACGATGACATCAAATTGATCTTGATAAAACATAGCGTTACTGCGCTTAAAAGGGATGGCTATTTTACGGAGTAGTTTGGATAAAAACCAATAATTATCATTTGGTGATCATTCGCAACCCACTCAGCCCATTATCATGGATGAATATCAGGGAGGTTGTGAGGTTTGGAGGGGTTTGGAGCGGGTGATGGGAATCGAACCCACGCTATCAGCTTGGGAAGCTGAAGTTCTACCATTGAACTACACCCGCGAATTCATTGTCCCGTGCTATTTGTGCTGTTTAATCTGACAGGATGAAACAAAAATTCGTGAACAATTATAGGTTGTTCTTTTTATAAAAGACATGTCAAACCATCACTTTTAATCAGCCGCGCTAAGCACTAACCATAACCTGGTTTCTGCCTTGTTTTTTTGCGATTAATAACAGCATATCTGCACGGTTAATGAGTGTTTTTAGGCTATCATCAGACTCCATATATTCTGCTACGCCGATGCTAACCGTCAATGAAATTGGTGTTGCGCCTTTTTTTTCAATTATCGGCGTATTTTGAATCTTTAACTGGATACGCTCTGCAAAGATTGACGCTTTTTCCAGCGACGTTTCAGGCATCAGTAACACAAATTCATCACCACCCCAACGAGCGAGCAGATCTGAATCACGTGTTTGCATTTGAAGAATATGTGAGATCTTCGCCAGTGCTTCGTCACCAACATTGTGACCAAAGCGATCATTGATCTCTTTAAAATGATCAAAATCCAGAATCATCAAACTCATGGTGCGCTTGCTTCTTGCTGCTAATGCTAAGTATGGCTTTGTTGCATGAATAAATGCCCGACGATTCATTAAACCCGTTAAGGGATCATGTGCTGCCAGATACTCGACCTTCAGGCTTGTTATTTTCTGCTTATGAAGCAGTTCGGACATACCAATACCGAGCAAGACCGCCTCAACCATGATACTCACTTCAGAGGCATGAAACGTCACATAAGAGTAAGGAATAACGTCATAAGCTGAGAATAAGGTCAGCAACATCCCTGTCATACCAATGAATACTGCAACCAGGAAAAACCCTGCGGCTTCCCATTTCCTCATCACCCCATAAAAACCGATGGCTACCATAATCACGGTAAAGGTTGAAAAAAATATCAGATCAAAAACACCTGCAACGTATTGGTTACCGAGAATAAGACTACCAATAATCAGCGCACTCCAGACACCACACCAAATAAGGATGGCTCGCCATAAACGATTTGCATAAAGTCGAAGCTGAAAATAGGAACTGGCAAAGAGTAGACCACTAACCCCACAGGCCAATATGAAGGTCCAACTGATATGATCTCGGAGTTGGCCACTATTTGGTCCAAGCCAGGCGGTGAGCTGCCCTGAGTGGCTGAGATTTAGGATAACGAATGATAGGATGTAGCCTACATAAAAGAGCAGGCTATATTGTTCAAGACTTCGAGATAGAATGACATTGTAGATCGCTAACGCCAGAAGGAATCCATATAGAAGACCATAATAAACCGAAACAATACGATTTCTTTCGTCCGCTTTCACTTTTGAATCCACAACAACAAAGAGATCAAAGACTGCCGTCGACTCTGCGCGAAACCATATCTCATTCACTCCAGCGGTCATTAATGTGTTGTACAGAAAGCCAACGCTCGGAAAAAAACCTTGCATCTCTGCTGTTTCATCACCGCTTCTCCAGACCTTGATTCCCTCTTTTGTATCCTGATAGATGTCCAGATAATCGATCCAACTTGAGCCAACCGCAATTTGATTGATCTGTTCGACTGGGTTTTCTATCGTGAGGTGACCCCAAACTGGCGGGGCAAAGAGTCCGAAGGAACATACTCCACTTGTAACGGTCTCGACCTGGCCGGTCAAGAATCGCTCCTGTGCCTGCTTTAATGATAAAGGTGTTGCATTTGGATCTTCTTGAAATATCTCAAAATGAATGATTGAAGGCGCAGTTGTACCATTCTGCTCATTCGCAACAGATTCTGTAGCTATCAGAATATTTGTTAAAACAAGCAAAATAATGATTCGAAAGATCTTCAACCCTACTCTCCTGACAGATTGTTCTTCTGATATAGATCTCTATCTCTCTCTTCTAAGGATTTTATTGAGCTTTTTTTACAGACTATTTCATTATAGGTTAAATATCAGGGACGAAAAGAGGGCATCTGATACATACAGGAGGGTGATGACATTAACTGGCACCTGATTAGTTTGCTTATCAGGCGATAGCGGGTTGAATCCGCGCCATAATGATAAAGTTCGTGGAAATAATTAACGGAAACAAGCACCACTTGGCCTTCAACGGCGCAGATAATGTAACTACTCACCTGACGTGATTGATTTAAAAATAGTTACCCAAGTAGCTCCCCTGTTGATTCCCTACGATTATTCCCAGAAATCTATTTCATTCATCATCAACACCCTGAAATAGACTAATAAACACACCATCCTGTTGCAAAAGAGGTTGTTTACCCATCTGGTGCGCTGCCACTCCCCAATTAATATTGCCTTCAATCAAATATACCCCCTGATCAGTGAGCGCCAGATCCCAACCGATGGTTTTAGTATTCGGGCAGTATTGATGAGCATGGATAACTGTTTCAATAACATTGTTCCATTGAGGTAATAATTGGTGGTATAGCAGTGAGATATCTACTGGAGCACTTCTTTCCGGCATTTTTAAAACCCTTGCAGGTAACACTTCTCCACTATGTATATCAATCGGCAGAGGAATCACAACATTCAAACCAGCCACAGGTATTTCAAGCAATGCTAACAGCGGTACAACGACATGATGGCCATCAATACCCGTTATAAAACGAATCGTTGCCAATTGCCCATTCTGACAATAAGGTGCAATGAGTGCATGATTTTGTAACAAAGGCTGAATTAGCAGGCTTTGTTGGGAAAGCTGTTGTTGTAGATGATCCAAAATAGCCTGTTTATCATCAAAGTTTTTTTCCGCTCTCAGGCTGTAGCTATTATCTTGCTTAGAATAAATAAGCTCATAGCACCCTTCTTTACGGCTTCCCCTTACCGGCTTAAGAAACAGCGATTGTTTTTTCCATAAATCAGATGGCTCTATTTTTGAGTCCTGCTTTAACTTGGCAATGGTGTTAATCACTGGCAGGCCTGTCTGCTGCATCTGCTCGGCAAAGTAGACCTTGTCGCTCAATAATCGACTCTCTTCATCTGTCATATCAGGTGACTGTGCCTGGTGCCATGCTGGCAGTTCATGGGTATAGATATAATCCAGCCACTGGGACTCTTTTTGTGAATAGAGCCGATACTGGTAATAGAACCGTGGTGGTATGGTGTGGACAAACGTCAAAAGCAGCAGCTCAAATAGTTGCCTAGAGGCACTTTTTGAAATGGTTTGCGGGTGTTTTTTTCTTACGACAAACCAGCTTTTAAAGAACATATTCCACCCAAACCATAGATACCAAAGGGTGTAGTTATAAATTGCCATTAACCACCACAAGGGTCGGGGTAGTTGTGGCCATGCTTTTTTTAACGCCTGCTTGTGGGTTTGTATCGCCAGTGACTGATTAGGTAACAGATAACGCCAACTAAGAATGGCAAAGGGTATTTTTCTAAACAGGATCTTGTTTTTAAACTGCTGCCACTGCTTAAGAAAACGGCTCTTCACGCAGAAGCTCCAAGTCTAATGCGTTTATCCGCATGAGCAATCGTCGTCTCGCGGTGAGCGATAATGAGTATGGTCAGTTTACCGTGAAGATGCTTAAGCGCCTGGCGGATCTTTAGTTCATTGTCATGATCCAGAGCACTGGTGGCCTCGTCGAGAATCAGCAATTGTGGTTTTGAAAGTAGTGCCCGAGCTAAAGCCAGTCGTTGGCGCTCACCACCAGAGAGTCTGACACCTCGATCCCCAATCACCGTATCCAAACCCTGAGGCAAAGCCTTAACAAAATCATCTGCTGCTACCTGATTTAACGCTTCCCATAGCTCATCATCTGTCAGGGGTTTGCTTGATACCCAACTGAGGTTTTCACGAATGGTGGTATGAAACAGGAAAACCTCCTGAGTCACATAAGCAACATGGTTACGCCAGGCGAGACGAATTTCATCAGTTAGTGCGGTTTCATCACTATAGATAACCCCGGAGTCGGCAACCAGTAAACCTGCAATCAGATCAGCTAAGGTCGATTTACCCGCTCCTGAATGTCCTACCAGCGCTATAGTCTCATTTTTTTCTATCTCAAAAGAGAGATTTTCAAAAACTGGCTTTTCTTTATTCGGATAGGTGTAGCTTAATGCTTGTACGCTAATTTTCTGTTTAAGCTCAGGACAGTGGGCGTTGATGTGATGTGGTTCCTGTGCAATTTCACATTGTTGTTGCATCTGTTCTATATCTTTAAAAGACGGTAGTTTGTGCAGTAGCTGTTGATAGTTTTTCTGTATAGAAGAGATCTGTGGTAGCAGGCGTGAAAATATAACCAGCAATAGCAATATAGTTGCCAGGGGAATAACCAAAACCGAATGAGCCACATAAAAAAAGAGGCTGAAAGCTGCCACCGAACTAACCAGTGAGATCCACTGGGTTATCGCATTTAAGCGCGCAAAAGCCAGTTGTTGTGCTTCAAGAGTATGGCTGATTTTCTGAAGTTGATCGCCATAATAGTGTTCACTGGCATAACTTTTAATCATCTTCAAGCTGCCTAGCTGTTCATTAAGCATTTGAAAGATTGATTTATAGCCTTGCAACTGAGTTTTCCCTGAGCCATAGATTAAACGGTTAACCGGAAGAAGAATAACAATTAATACTACCGCCACCAGTAGTGCCAGCAAGCTCATCTTCCATGAAAGCAACATTGCCAGGATAATCATCACCAAGGTTATTACCAGTTGGCTAAGCAGATTTAACATCAGGTTTGAAGCATGCCCCACTGCCTGCACCTGTCCTGACAAGCTGTGTATAAAATCGGACATCTTATGTTGAATGATAAACTGCCAGTGGCAGTGTAAAAGACTGCGGTATAGTCTGTTACGTAAATATCCTATATACGCCTGCTGGATGGAGGTTGATTTAAGCGTGAGCTGATAACGAAGTGTGGCGATAGCTGCAATGATGACGATATAGCTAATTAGAACATTAATAAGATCAGGCTGAATATTTAAAGTTGAAAAAACATTTTGCGCAAAGTCAGAAATGCTATTTTGGGATCCCCCTGCAATTTTAAAACCGACCACCTGTAGCAATGGGATAATAAAGAGTAAACCTATGCCTGCTGTTAACCCCTGTAACAACATCAATACCAGAATGGTAGTTTGTTTCCACGAATTAAATAGATAGAACTTTTTAAATGCCAGCCATAACTGCTTAAAATTCTTCATAATGCTAGTGCACGATATTTTTCAGTGAAGGAGAAACAAAGGTCGCCGTCAAACCATAAGCACGATGCCCTTCACCTCCAGCAACAATCCATCGACCAACTTTAACCCAGGCATGAGCTTTCATTGGCTCTTTGGGATCCTCTGTTAATCTGGCGCCCAGGTGCATTACATAGGGGATACGATAATAATTAAGTACTGTTTTAACCATCAGCGCCTGTACCAGACATTTTGACTCCCAGGGCGTGTACTTTGCTGTCATCTCAGCAATTCTTCCCAGGCGCCATGCCGTCATCTGCTCTTTTGCAGAGACAAGAGGTGAAAGCTGAGTGTTCTGATAATAAACGCCATAAAAACGTGATAACCATTTAAACGGCAGCAACAATATCGCCGCCCGAAGAAGCCCACTATACGGATAAAAGAGAAAAAGCCATATTTTTTCTCTAAGTGGAAGTTTTAGGACTGTTTTTAGCTTTTTTAACAGTTTCTGAAACATGGTTTCAGGAAACAATAATCAGTTTATCTTCGGCCATTTTTTCTAAAAACACAGTGACGTCACTCTGACACTGCTCTTTTTCAACTTCATATTCATCCATTATTTGTGCAACTAATGTGTCAATCGTTACCGGTGTCTCTATCAGCTCCCATATTCGGCTGGCAATCACATCCAGGCCATGATATTCACCGCTATCAATGCTCATCATGACGGTTTCGCCGTCAATTTCAGCATGGATGAAATCCGAGTTTTGTTGAATGGTGCTTTCAGGCGTTAGGTTCATTGTGATTTTCCAGTAATAATTTTGTTACAAAATGGTACGTAGATCTAATGGATAGTTCAAATCTTGATCGGCTTTCGTTATTGTTTTCTATAATCTTAATATCCAAAATATATAGTGAATTGATAGATGAGATCCGAGAAGGAACCAGTGAACATATGTATTGGGAAATAATCGATTTATAGAGCAAACACAATAAATATTAGGACAACAAGTCAGTCATGGGGAGTATGTTCGTTCTTCAAAACACTCACTGCTTCTGCACTGCCCTGTCAAAATAAAGGAAAGCGTCTCCCTAATAATCTTCTTTTATTATCACTTTAGTACAATCATTTGAGTGATTTCATCACAGCAACTACTTGCCGAAGTGTATTAATCTGTTGATTCATTATGTAATCATCCTGACTTTTATTAACCATCGCTGCCAGGACGTTTTTTAACTGCGCTTTGTCAAAATATTTTGCATTCAATTGCCCACTATTTAGTAGTTTTTCAATTTCACTTTTTAATTCGGTGTTATCAGCAACTCGTTGATCATGATTAGGGTGATTAACATCGGCTTTACGTCGCCATTGGATACGCTTTGTGGTTACACCTTCAAGCACTCGTCGGAACATATAGCGCTCTGTGCCTTTATATACTTTCAGATAGGGATGCATGTTATAGGCAAATTCCACCAATGGTACATCAAGCATCGGGTAGCGATATTCAATACGATATTTACGTGCTGTAAGCTCTGAACCAATTAAGCGCCACTCTACTCCTACATCAAATAACTCACGAATATGATGACTTTTTACCGTATGGCGCTGATAGTTATTTACAAAATCGAGTAGCTGCTTTTTACATTGATATTTTTTTATATATTTTTGGCTTAACAGCGTGCTCTTTGAGCGTTGCCAAAGTGCAGCCTCAAGGCCGCCTCTGTGTCTGGACAGCCACTGTTTTATTGGGGGAGCAATATGTTTTAATAGTAATTGAATCCACACCCTATGTGGTTTACCACCTCGGCCTCGCAGGAGCTTGTCTTTTAGTAACTGATGAAGTTTTCGCCATTTTAACTGACTAAACAACTCGCTTTCGTAATAGTCACCATAGGCAGTTACACAGTGATCACCACCCCAGCCTGATAACAGGGTTCGCACGCCCAGCTTTTCTGCCAGTGGCATGTGATGAATAAAACCATGCATCGCCATAAACCCGCAACCAAGATTCTGGTTAAGCTGCTCTATCTCTTTTTGTTGCTGTTGCTCGCTGATGGGTGATTCAGACCAGACTGGCTTCAGGTTTTCATGCATGTCGAGCATTTCATAGATATCCTGATAGGTCTGCCCCCATACGTCGCGGTTATGATCGGTTAACTGCTCACATTGATAGGAGAAGGTATATAACGACTGTTCCCCCAACATTTGGGCTGCATAACCAGCCACGCCATTAGAATCCAGCCCCTCACTTAGCTGGCTACCTAATGGATAGGCACTATCGAGGCGGGTTTTTACTGCTTTTTTAAAGCGTGTTTTTAGCTCAGCTATCTGCTCTTCATCCGTGAGATTACGCCACTGTTCACTATCTTGTAATGACCAGTAGCGTAAAAGCTGGACGCCTGACTGGTTGATAACCATGCTGTGTGCAGCAGGGAACAGGTGAATATTCTCAAATGGACTCATTCTTGTAGATGGTCCTTGTCCCCAAAGGGTTTCTATTAACCAACGCTCATTAAGCTCTTTTTTGATCCAGTTTGTGGTGAAAAAGGCGTTAGGCTCATTGGATAGCATCGCCCCCTGTTCAGTTTGACTATAGAACAGTACTTTAATACCAAAGTGATCCCGTGCGCAGAATAGCTGTTGTTGCTGTTCATCCCATATGATGAACACAAACTCGCCTAACAGATATTCAGGGCACTTTTCCGCCCACTGTTGATAGGCCTTTAAAATAATCTGACTATCGGTTAACTGTGATAGTGTTTTTGCATCAGTATCGAGTTTTTGTGCCAGTTCATCACGATTATCTAAACGGGCATTGGCAGTGATGATGTTGCCACTTTGCTCATCCTGATAGACACATTCCTGTTTGGATAACTCGGTATTAAAAAGTGAAGCCCTAGCCAGAGTACACTGTTGATTGTTTGATATTTTGTTATCGGTTTTATCCGGTTTCCAATAATCGGAGGCGATAAGCATCTGCTCAATCGCGGTTTTGCTTTGAGCTTTTTGTGGGGTATAACAGGCGTGGATGGTACTCATCTATTTAAGGGTAATCAGTTCAGTTGGTTGGCGGTTTTCATCCAGATAACCAAAGCGTTGCATCACCTGGTAGTGGTTACTGATAATGTTCTCTATCTGCTGTTCGGTTAAAGTAGTCTGCCAATCACCAACAATCCCTTTGCGAAAAAAGCTTTCTGATTTTGCCGCTTTTTCCTTAAAGCTTTTCTCTTTTTCCTGTGCCTGAAGCTTATCGATACTGCATTTATCCAACGCATCGTTGATTGACTGCTCATCGTCGGGCAATTCAAGAAATGTCGCCATTTGCGTAAAGGTCTCTAACGGGCGCTGTTTCATATCCTCATAACGCACCACTTTTACATTGAGCCCTGGTGCATCTGCCCAACTTGTGACATGGTCAGACCAACTCAATAGCCACTGCCTGAGTTGATTGGATATTCTTTTAGTACTTTTGCAAAAAGCATATTCAGGGTTATTCATATTTTCTATTGATTGATCGATCGAGCAGTTGCTGTGGTTCGCAAAAGAGATGGCGACGTCAAGTGGATTACGAATGATGCACAATGCCCCTTTGGTGGCCTCTACAGGAACCAATGGCTCGCCGTTGGGAAGCTTGGTGTAGGCATCGTGGATTTTGTGATAACCCGGCTCTTCTAGTTGTGATGAGAGCCATCGGTAGGCCGTGGGGCGAAGCTTATCCACCTCGTCCAAACACATCTCATCGGTATCAAAGTCCAGCGCATGTTCTACCCACTCACGCGAACTGGCAATAGACCCGGTAAACAACTCATTAATATCGACCGGATCGGGATTTTCATGTAGCAGATTGGCAATAAAGGCGCGCGTCCAGGTATTGCCTGACTTTGGATAGGAAGCTAACCAATATATGTTTGCCGTTTTATTGTCTGAGGCTCCCATTATAAAAGTCCCTGTTTTTTTAGATCCTCTTCGATCAGTTCCACTAATTTATCCAGTTCAAACGTATGATTAGGTCGGGTAATACGTGTCAGTGAAATAGTGTTTGCCAGTTTAGCGGTATGCTTTAAGTGGCTGTTTTTCAGGCCCAATCCTTCCAGGTGTTGTATCCGATAGGTGTTAAAGCGTAGCGGGTTAAATTTTTCAACGCCCTGAAGTGGCTCAAAAAGGAATTCATTTTGATTATGGTTATTAAGGATATAGCCTGCTTTTATCGGTAATGACTGTGTACAGAAACCTTCGGTAACCGGATAGGCATACTTCTCAACCTGAAGTCGAATACGTTTCAATTTACTGTGATCAATATCGAGTTTTTTGGTTGTATCGTGCCATAACTTGATTTGTGGATAGCTGGGATAGACGTTTAAATCATCATCTATAACTGCCAAATCGTCTGCGAGGATCTCATAACCACGCTGTTGAAAGGCTGCTGCCAGTGTCGACTTACCGTTACCCGATGCACCCATAAAAATAATACAACTATCTTTTACACGAATCGCATTGGCATGCATCACCAGGCGGTTACGCTGATGCATGATGGCTCCCATACAGGTTCCCATTAAAAAAAGACGAACGCTTTGGGGATCACTCTCTTTTTCAGGTTCAACGACTATATGATTGCCATTTGTGACATAAAACCATGCAATATCAGGGATATGCAGCCATAGCTCATTTTTTGCTAGTTGGCTAAATGGTTTGACTACATCAGGAGATGAAAGACCGGATTTATTCACCTCCCCTCTGATTATTTCTATATCTGAGTTTGCGTCTTCACTTACTTGTAAGGATGGAAGTTCAATTTCGCTATGAATATTGAGACCGAATGCTTGATATTTATACATAATTAATGGGAGCTGCTATCTTTTCAGGAATGGTATTACCTGGATTATACATATAATTTCACCGTGTTTTTTTAACTATTGCAATAATGATTACAACTTTATCCATCAATTCTATGTATCTGTATTTATACTGTGTGAGTATTGGCAATATCATATACGATAATTTGCTAATCACATGGACATTACTATATAAACGAGGAATATATGAACACATCAATATCTTTAAACACCCTTATCCATCGTGCTGAAGGAAATATTGAAGCAGAAATTGATGGTGAACTTGTAATGATGAATATCGAAACCGGTGATTACTACGGGCTGGATGTTAGTGCAAAAAGAATCTGGGAGATAGTAGAAAAACCCTGCACTTACAAAAATTTAATCGAACAATTAACAGAAGAATTTGAAGTCACTGAAACACAATGTAAGAGTGATGTGGAAAAGTTTTTAGCTGAAATGGCTGAAAATAATCTTATTGTTATTACTGATTAACAGCCACTCTCCAACAGTATGTTGTCACTAGTCGTATACGAAAAACGACATCAACTACAGCGGAGTATAACCAATTAAGTGGTGAGCCACTCCAGGCAGATTGGCTCATTCCACTTAACTTGTTATAAACACCTTTTCTGCCAGAGCCATGGCTGTGCCATACAGAAGATTAGCTCGGGCCGTCGAATGGCCCAAACTCGGTCGAATAATAACTCTTAGCTTTTGTGTCTGATGTTTCTAATTGGGTTATGTTCGGTGCTTTCCACTGCTTTTTATTATTAGTCGAATCAATAGTTTTACCCTCTGCCTTGTCAAGGTGCTTCTCTTTATCCATTTCCTACCTCTCAATAACTCATTGATTTAAATTAGCTACTTCTTTAAATACACTCACACATAGTAGTACATAGATTAAAAAAAATATAGCCCATATATGGATGCTGGCCTATTTACTGGTCTAATTTGTATTTTTCAACCAATTTCAGGACTGGAGCTGTTAACCGTTTTTTAATTTCGCTTTTGATATATCTTATATCGCTTTCATTCATATAATCCTTATACCCTCCTACAATACCTTTTCGTACACGTACTCCTTCACTGTCTGAAATGGCTTTTTTTAGATCTGCAACCCCATGAGATTCTTCTGAATCTCTCATTTTATTAAAACTCGATAACTCTATTGCCTGTTCTAAACCCTCCATGTTAACGGGTATTCCTAAAGCCTCAATAAGCCCCCTACATTGTTTTATTGTGTTTTCATGCAACTGCTCATAGGTAATTACCAGCGCAGGCTTTTGATCACTTTTTTCGCCCCAGTAGTTCAGATAGTTACAATATTTTGCAAACCCACCTTGTTCATCGCGAATAAACTGTGAAAGAGACCCTTCATATCCAAATAGATGTCGCGTATGAAAGAAATCAGATACCACCGTATCAAATATAGAACGAAGCAACAGAATATATGGTTTATCTTCAAAATATTTGTTTTTATACCGACTATGACTCCAGATAATTCTAGGTATGTTTTTCATGTGTGAGAACTGATAGTTATTAAATCCTTTTAATCCTGTGTTGTCATTTGGAAGAAGGGTGAAAACTGATTGTAGGTTTACATTTACATTCAGTTTAAACACCGAATTTAAATAGTGCCCAAGTATCATTCTCAACCATGTTCGTCCACACTTTGGATACGATTGTATAATCCAGTCTGGATTAAAAAGGGATAACTCGATTAATCGTTGTTTTTTACTCTTATTTAACAAATTATTATGAATAAACGAGGGGACGTTGTATGCATTGGGAACAAGTTTAATCAGCCTATAGCCCATGTCTGCAAACTTGCTAACATCAAAATATATATGTCCTGTGCTCTGTCCGGGAATAATGTCCCGGGAGCATTTTGCAATCTCGTTTTTTCCACGATTTTGTTTTGAGATCCCCGCGTAGCATATACGAGATTGGCAACCATAAGCACAGGTTGCATTCCCAAAAAGTATAATACGCTCTTTTTCTGGCTGCGCTTTTAAAAAAGCATCATCATCATTCATCTCCATCGGGATGACAGCATAATCATATAACTCTAATGCCTGTTTTACTTTTACAATAGTGTTAAGGTTTTTAATTAAGCTCGCTTTAATCTTATATTTCGGATAATCCTTTTTAATCTGTTTGGCTAATTCATCGTTATAACAAACAATAAAATTTCCATCTTGATGGTGTCTTTCTAACAAATGCTCATTCGCCTCATACACCCCCTTATCAAAATAGTGATTAGTTAATGTTAATGTTAGTCCAATGCTTTTTTTGTTGAGCGTTTCAATATGTTTATCTGTTAATGAATTATTAAAATTATATGGTCGACCGCCGTAAAGCTTTGAAGGATATACGGTATTTCCAAATACACTTTCGATCTGATCCATTTTTTAGATACATATAATAGACTTTTAAATAGTGTACGATATCTATATCAAACTCTATTAATCTACTTGAAACTTCATATTTAAGTCTTGGATCAGAAAATTTTTTAAATTCTTTTGTGAGATTTATGACATTCGACATTAAAACACTCTATCTACATTGAATGATTTATAAAATTAAACTCATTTCCAGACATGACAATAATCAGCACTAACTATTACATTTAATCGCTAACACAACTTTCTAAACACGATTAAATTGCTTTATCAACGGCCTGTACATAGTAGCAATAACTATCCTGGAGATATCTTTATATTGCCTGTTTCAATTATCAGTTATTCTAAAGCACTTAACACCATAACAATCTGATGAAGTGACATAATTGTTTTATTCGTTGTGCAATCCTGCTGTTTTCTTTTGCTTATTACATCTAAAATGCTATTTAACTGTGCTTTATCAAAATAGTTAATATTAAGTTGGCTACTAGATAAGTATTTCTCGAGATCTGTTTTAATTTTTGAAAAATCACACTGTTGAGATTGAGGTTTCGGATGGCTAATATCGGCCTTTTGCCGCCACTGTATCCGCTCTGTTGTTACTCCTTCAAGTATTCGTCGGAACATGTAACGCTCAATGCCATTATATATTTTCAGGTGCGGATGCATATTATAAGCATATTCCACTAATGGAATATCAAGCATTGGGTAGCGATACTCAATTCGGTATTTTCTGGCTGTCAACTCTGACCCAATTAACCGCCACTCAACTCCAATCTCAAATAGCTCCCGTCTATGATGACTTTTAACTGAATATCGTTGATAACTGTTAATAAAGTTAAGTAGCTTAGATTTTAGTTGATATTTTTTTTGGTATTGTTGGCTCAACAGATTTTTTTTAGAACCCTGCCAAAGCGTTTTTTCGAGACCATTTCTATGCCGTGTTAACCACCGTTTTAAAGAGGGCGTTATATGCTTCAACAGCAGATTCATCCAGCCTCTATATGGTGTATTACCTCTACCTCGCCGATATTTGCTTTTTAATAATTGATGGAGCTGTTTCCATTCACGCCGACTGAAAAGCTCGCTTTCATAATAGTCGCCATATGCTGAAACACAATGGTCCCCTCCCCAACCTGAAAGCAGGGTACGTATCCCATGTTTTTGTGCCAGAGGCATATGATAATCAAATCCATGCTGTGCCATTAGAGCGCAACCAAGATCATTATAGAGCTGCTCCCTTTCCTCAAGATGCTGCTGTTCGCTTATTGGCTCTTTTGTCCAGACCGGTTTAAGGTTTTTATGCAGTGCCAACATTTCAAAAATATCCTGATATATTTCGCCCCACACATCACGGTTTTGCTCATCTAATTGTTCACACTGATAGGAAAATGTATAAAGTGGTTTTTCTTTTAGTATCTGTGCTGCAAATCCTACTATCCCATTGGAATCAAGTCCCTCACTTAACTGACTTCCGAGCGGATAGCTACTATCAAGACGGGTTTTTACAGCCTTTGTAAATCGCTGTTTTAACTCCGCCATCTGCTCTTCATCCGATAGTCCATTCCACTGCTGATCATCATTTAGTGTCCAATAGCACGATAGGTGGGTGCCCGATGCGTTGATAACCATACAATGAGCAGCCGGAAACAATTCAATTCCCAGATAAGGACTCATCCTTGCTGTTATCCCTAACCTCCATAGTGTTTCCACCAGCCACTGTTCATTAAGCTCTTTTTTGATCCAGTTTGTGGTGAAAAAGGCGTTAGGCTCATTGGTGAGCATCACCCCCTGCTCAGTCTCACAATAGAACAATACTTTAATACCGAAGTGATCCCGCGCACAAAAAAGATGTTGCCGCTTCTCATCCCAAATAATATAGACAAAATCACCCAACAAATATTGAGGGCACTTTTCACCCCACTGCTGATATGATCTTAGAATAATTTGTCCATCAGTTAGTTGTGATAATTCTTCACCTTCAATCTGTAATTTACGTCCCAGTTCATCCCGATTATCAAGCCTGGCATTTGCTGTGATAATGTTTCCGGTATTTTTATCCTGATAAACACACTCCTGCCTAGATAACTGAGTATTAAACAATGAAGCCCTGGCAAGTGAACAGTAGCCATTGTCTAACTGAAGTTCACTTGTTGAATCTGGCACCCAATAATTGGAAGCAGAGAGCATCTGTTTAGTGAGTTCACTACTATGAGGTTGTTCAGGGGTAAAACATGCGTGAATTGTGCTCATCTATTTCAGAGTAATTAGTTCTGTTGGTTGGCGATTTTCATCCAGATATCCAAAACGCTGCATAACCAGATGGTGATCGTTAATAATCCTGTCTATTTGCTCTTCTGATAGTGTAATTTGCCAATCGCCCACAATTCCCTTTCGAAAGAAATTTTTTACTTTTGGTGACTTTTCTACAAAACTGTTATCTCTTTCCTGAGCCTGTAGCTTTTCCATTGCGCATTGCTCCAGTGCATCAGTGACTGATTGTGTGTCATCAGGAAGCTCAAGAAAAGAGGCTATCTCTGTAAAGGTTTCAAACTGGCGCTGTTTCATATCTTCATAACGCACCACTTTAATATTCAATCCTGAGGCTTCAACCCAACTAGTTACATGCTCTGACCAACTTAATAACCACTGTCTTAGCTGGTTAGAAAGATGTTTTGTACTATTACAAAATGCAAATTTCGGATTATTCATATTTTCTATCGATTGATTGATTGAGCAACTACAATGGTTAGCAAAAGAAATAGCGATATCGAGTGGATTTCGGATAATACAGAGTACTCCTTTGGTAGCTTCTGCCGGAATAAGCGGTTCACCATTAGGTAGATAGGTGTAGGCATCATGGATTTTATGATATTCGGGTGTTTCAAGATGATTGGATATTGAGCGGTAGGCAGTAGGACGAAGACGATCAACTTCATCATGCGACAATTCATCAATATCAAAATCAAGCTCCGATTCCACCCACTCCCTGCTGCTTGCTATTGCGCCAGTATTAAGTTCATTAATATCAACTGGCTCTGAGCTTTCATTTAAAAGATTAGCAATAAATGCCCGTGTCCAAGTGTTACCCGATTTAGGATAGGAGGCAAGCCAGTAGATATTTGGCTGATGATTACCAATTGTCACAACACATCCTGTTGTTTAAGGTCAGCCTCAATCTTCTCTATCAGTTCATCTAGATGAAAACCCTGAATTGGGCGGGTAATTCGAGTTAAGTTAATATTATCTGCAAGCTTTGCACACTGTTTTAAATGTGTTGATTTTAAGCCAAGCCCTTCAAGATGCTGAACCCTGTAGGTATTGAATTTAAGAGGGTTAAACTTCTTTACGCCATTAAGTGGTTCAAAAATGAATTCTTCCTGATTGTGCGTCCTTAAAACATACCCAGCTTTAACAGGCAATGGTTCTTTACAGAAACTGTCTGTAATCGGATAGGCATATTTTTCTATTTGCAAGCGTATTCGTTTGAGCTTATTGGTATCAATACCCAGTTTATCTGCGGTGTCCTGCCATAGTTTCATTTGAGGATAACCAGGAAGCACATTTAAATCATCATCAATAACCGCCAGATCATCAGTCAGCACTTCATAACCTAATTGATGAAATCGTGCTGCAAGGGTCGACTTTCCATTACCTGAATTACCCATAAAGATCACACAACCATCACCAAAACGAATTGCATTAGCATGAATTACCAAGCGGTTTCGCTGGTGCATTACAGCACCCATACAGGTGCCTAGCAGGAAAAGGCGAACACTTTGCATGTCGGCACCAGACTCAGGCTCAACAATAATCCTGTTGCCATCAGTTATATAAAACCAGGCAATTTCAGGTATATGCAGCCACAATTTATTTTTTGCTAGCTGACTAAATGGCTTTATTACATCTGGTGTCGATAGACCATTCTTATTTACTTCACCCCTGATTATTTCAATATCTATCGTCGGTTGATCTGTTTCCAGTAAAGATGGAAGCTCTATATCACTGTTTATATTGAGTCCAAATGCTTTATATCTATACACTATATTTCCTGATGCTTCTGACAAGCATTTCATTTTTTAAAAGTACAACTAACCAATTCTAATAGGGATCATCGTGCAAAAATAAGAATGTTATTACTTTAAATTATACCAATGAGTCCCGGTTTTTTAGATCGTTTGTTGCCAATACTACAATTATATATTTTCCAAGACTTAATTTTTACTAATTGCAGATTCTAACCATTTATTTGATATGCAATCTATAACTATATGAATGCGATCACTTTCACTTTTATTATTAATAGAATGAGGTTTTGTGAAATCACAATACCAGAGATCGCCCGGAGCCATTTTTACTGAATTCCCTGCGACGATAAAATCAATATCTGGATTTGTAGTAATTGGTACATGTAAACGAGCTACACCATTATCTATACTCAAATCGTAGTCAGTATGCTCCTTAATTTGTGAACCTGCTGTTAGTTTTAATAATCGCACCGTAGTCAGATCACAGTGAATTTGAGAAAGTACCTCCTGAAAATAACCGCACTGTTTTAGTAGTTCTGTATTTTCCCATTCAGATGCTGAGGGATCAGAATACATTTGCTGTATAGGATGTGTAGCTCCAACTTTTGCTCTTAGCGGCAAACCACTCCATTCACCTTCGTAGTTATCTGGAACAAAATGTTTAATCCACACGTTTTCAGAGACGATGTCAAGATCCGCATGTAATCTACCAACATCAAAAGTTAGGGGTAATTTTTTACAACATGGATAACGTGTTTCCATTTCTCCTCCTGAAATAGTCGTATAATAACCCTGTTACGCAATAAGATAGGGATTTAGCCACCCCTGTTTAGTCAATTTTTGTCTGGCCAGTTCCATCTGCTCAAAAAGTAGTGGTGGAACTTTTAGTTCAGTAACTGTTTTCTGTTCTATCGCGCCATTATTCAAAGATGAAACTCTTACTAAATAACTCTTGGTTTGGATTTCATGTATTTTTGGGTCAAATTTTATTACACCTCTTGGGCCATCAACCTCTATTTCCAACAATGCTTTTCCAAAATCTTCACCATTTGATCTTTTGTCATCTCTTCTTTCATGGGCTTTTGCTATCATCTGTCCTGTTTCATAACCAAGTAATGAATATCCACATACTTCTCGACCTGTCTCCTTAATAATCGCTTCAGAAAAGTCAATGGCTGCCTCTGATCTCATGTCCCAACAGGAAATATATTTAAATTCTGGTGAATGGTCTTCTATTTCACGCCTGTTAATCTCTGTAACTGTTGTCGGTAAACAGATAAGAGGTATATTCGTCAGATATTCTCCTTGTTTGTAAGCATTAAAAAATGATATTGCCTCCTTGCCCGAATACAGGCCAAATATAAAATCAGGATCATTCGTCATTAACTGCTCAAGTTGTTGTGATGGATCCTCTGTTGTTGATTCACGATGAGTAACGGCCGTTTGTTTTATCTGTCCATCTTTTGCCTCAAGACCTAGCCCAAATGCAAAATTCATCCCATAGCCACCATCATGTATAGCTGCGATACTGCAGGCACTCCCTCCATAGTTTTCGGCACCCCAATAACCACTCATCCATGCGGTCTGCCACAAATTAAATGAGTTAACAAAAACATAAGGATCCTGAGCTGTATCAAAAATTAGATCTTCACCCAGTGTATTGACAATCAATGGAACCCGATTGCTATTGAAAAAACCTTTAAGGTGTTCGACTAAGGCAACATTTAAGGGGGCTATAACAACATCTACCTGATGATTTATTAACAGTTTCTGAACTTTTTCTTCAAGAGAATCTCTTTCAGCATTGTAGCTGGTAGACTCGATATATAGCTCGTACTCAATAGAACCCAGACCCATTTTAATAGCCGTTATATAGTCTTTTGCAAAGACAGGAATAAAATTTGAACCAGGAACCAGTAAACCAATCTTAAGCGGCATAATTATTTCCAGATTATTATTGTTTTAAATAATATATGAGTTGTGACAATGACTGTTTTTTTTTGAAAAAATTTAATAGCTCTTAATGAATAGATCATGGCACTTCCATATGCCATTTTCTTCTAATCTATTAAATGGATCTGTCTCTAGTTTCTGGATGGATAGGTTCCAACTACAGCAATACAGTAGTGTAATCCGAGGAACGGGTTTCGATTATAGAACTCCAGCCCACCTCCTGTATTATCAACCTGAGCAGACGCTGTTAATGGTGTATCCGCGACAACTATCGACTCAGACATCATCTCCTTATTCTCTTTAGGATCGGGTGGTACATAAGTTTTGACACTATTATCAGAGCTTGTTGGTTTAGCCAACATTTTCCCTGATGGATTCTGTGATGTAGCGTCCACCGCCTCACCATAAAGTGCCGCCGTATGGCTATGGCTTGCAGGATTGATCGCTACAACTGCAGAATGAGTATGTATTGGCAGGTTTGCAATACCCAATTTCACATACTCCTCCCCACTAAGCTGCCCAAGGAAAATGTTCGTAAGACCTGTCCCTAGCCCCACGCCCACAGGGGTACGACCCCGAAGATCAGGAATACCAAAACTGCTACGTCCATCACCACCAAAATTTGTACTTAGTAATGAAAATAGTGCTGTATTATCTGAAATCGCCATTATCTGTCCGTTACAATAGGCCCAGCCTCTGGGTGGAAAATTGTATGGATAAATCGCTATCTCACCTAACAATGGATCTACTGGCATTTTATCTCTCCTTAATATATTTAAACGGTTTAAGACTCTTTATTCAGAGCTTGTTATTTACAAACAGCATTAATCTTCCTCCTTCTCTCCCTCACCTACAGGCTCAATTCCGGTAATAATCTGATTATGGTTATCATGAATATATACCGGGTTTTCATTCCTTAGAATATCTGTAATAAAACTCCCTTCTGACGCTGATGAAAGCTGAATCATTCTGCTGGTGCCATCTTCAAGTTGAAGATTAATACTTCCTTCATCGTGATCCACATGCCACATTACTGCGTATGACTCTATTTTTTTCATACTCATCCTCCTGATCTGTTTTAAAAAAATATTTCAATAAACCTGGTCTTTGCCAATATCAACGATTACATCTTGTTCGTATCCACCAGCATGAACCCGTATTGATATTCTGAAGACCGCAGAAACACCAAAATGATTCGTTGTTTCCAATTCATACTGATATCTGGTATCAGTTTCTGGACGGAAAAATACCATCTAATGAAATACAGTAACATAAACCCAGATATGGATTTCGAATCCCAAAAGCAGCATTACCTCCTGTATCCTGTATCTGCGCAGAAGCTGATAAAGCAGTATCAGCAACGATTATCGATTCTGACATCATCTCCTTGTTTTCTTTAGGATCTGGAGGCACATAGGTTTTAACGCTATTATCCGAATTTGTTGGTTTTGCCAGCATTTTTCCAGATGGATTCTGTGATGTTGCGTCAACTGCTTCACCATATAGTGTTGCTGTATGACTGTGTGATGACGGACTAATTGCTACCGCCGCAGCATGTGTATGAGCTGGCATTTTACTAATATCTAATGTAACAAACTCTGCCCCCCCATATTCCCCCCAATCTATTGGGTTAAGTCCGGGTCCTGTTCCAATACCAACAGGTGTTCTACCTCGAAGATCAGGTAACCTGAAGTTGGAACGTCCATCGCCACCAAAAGTTGTTCCGATCAAGGAAAACAGGGCTGGATTGTCTGTAATAGGTACATATTGACCAATACAATATGCCCATCCTTTTGGTGGAAAATTGTATGGATAGATTGCTATTTCTCCGAGTAATGGTTGTTCTGGCATACATATTCTCCTATGTAATGGCATCTACAGTGAATAATATCTTCCGGTATTGAAAACCCCGGCCAGATATAAAATATACTACGGTGTGTATCTGTCTAATTTCTTGACGGATAGGCTCCTGCCATTGCGATACAGTAGTTTAAACCCACATATGGATTTCGAATCCCAAAAGCAGCATTACCTCCTGTGTCCTGTATCTGCGCAGAAGCTGATAAAGCAGTATCAGTAACGATTATCGATTCTGACATCATCTCCTTGTTTTCTTTAGGATCTGGAGGCACATAGGTTTTAACACTATTATCCGAATTTGTTGGTTTTGCCAGCATTTTTCCAGATGGATTCTGTGATGTTGCATCAACTGCTTCACCATATAGTGTTGCTGTATGACTGTGTGATGACGGACTAATTGCTACCGCCGCCGCATGTGTATGAGCTGGCATTTTACTGATATCTAATGTAACAGACTCTACGCCCCCATACTCCCCCCATCTTATAGGGATAAGTCCGAGCCCTGTTCCAATACCAACAGGTGTTCTACCTCGAAGATCAGGTAACCTGAAGTTAGTACGCCCATCGCCACCAAAAGTTATACCGATCAAGGAAAACAGGGCTGTATTGTTAGAAATGGTAATATACTGACCTTCACAATAAGCCCACCATTTTGGTGGAAAATTGTATGGATAGATTGCGATCTCTCCGATAAGTGGATCCACAGGCATTTTTTACTCTCCTTATAAATATTAAAAAAATACTACTCGTTTTCTGTTATCAACTACCGTTGTACCTTATTATTTTTTAGTAATTCAGGTTCACATAAATACATTTGCCCAGTCAGTCTGGAGACGAATATGATCAATATATGCAACGGGGCTATAAATATTCACAGGAGACTCATTCCAATAATCTTGATAATAAAATGAAGAACTTGAACTGAGATTCAGTAAGGAGATTCCTGATTCAAAACAAATGCCTTATATGACTATCATTAAGCCAATCAGACACTCGCACCCTTTTATCATGTACACACTTCCTCCTGGAACCTTTTCTATGGAATTATCCGTAACAAGATATTCCACGTCACTTTTTTATTTTCTGAGCTTAAAACCTAGCACAACTATTTTCAGATGCAAATATTCATTTTTAATTGTGCTCAGAACTTTCGACGACAAAAGAAATCCTCCCTCTAATGAACCATTGTTATCTGATTATGTTGAGGATTCATCTCAATTGAGAAATCTGATAGCCCCCGTTCAAAAAAGAGACAAATCGTGTCTCTATTTGGTATCAAGGTATTAATAGGATACCCTTGTGAAGTACTCTATTTTGTATATAAACCAATGATGCCACAGCAAATATCAAAACTTGTTCTTGACCTGTTATTTCTACAACAGCCTGTACCCGCAGAGCAGGTGAATTCTCTATCTGAGAATCAGTGGAAAACCATCATGTCCATAGTCAAACAACATAGACTAGGGCCCTTACTCTATTGGCGACTAAAACAAGAACAAAAGCATTTGCTAATCCCAGAAGATATCCAAAATTCGTTATCTCAACAGTACAAAAAATCAGCCCTTCGTTCATTACAACTTCAACGTGAATTAATCAAATTAAGCGATGCTTTATCTAACGCTAATATTCCATTTATTGCATTAAAAGGAGCATATCTTGCGTTTTATGCATACCCTGAACCTGCATTAAGGCCTATGCGAGATCTGGATATTCTTGTATCTAAGGAAAATGTTATTCGAGCATATAGTTTACTACTTGATTGTGGCTACAAAAAAACAAACAGCGCAGGAGACCCTCAGGCATATATCAATGAAGGACGTAAACACCTGGCACCAATATCAACACCAGATAATCTTATAAAGATCGAAATACATTTATCAATATCCAAAAATAACAACCAGAATAATCAATGGGTTCATGATTGCTGGCTACGATCTATTAATAGAAATGTTGCAAACAAATCAATTACCTTCCTATCTGAAACAGATCTGTTGCTCAACTTGATTGAGCACGCCTCATATCATCATCTATTTGATAACGGTCCATTGATTATTTCAGACATTGCCAATCTTATCCAAACACACGTAATAGACTGGAAACTTTTCTGGCAGATATCTGAAAACAATCACTCTACAAGGGGAGCTCTTCTGGTATTAAAAACTGTTAATCACTATTTTGCTGAGTTACCCATCCAGTGGCCTGCCAATACCTTTATTTCCGTTCCAACTGACGTTATTGATAGCGCTCTTCTTTTATCTCAGCAGAATATAACTATTGCAAAAGCAAAAAAACGACTGAGCATTCTGGATGGACACGATATCCTCAATTCTATGAAAGTATTAACTAAAAAAGCTTTTCCGAGTCGGAATTTTCTTGCAATGATGTATCCTGTATCAACTAACTCTTTAAAGGTATATTTATATTATCCTGTCAATTTTATACGGCTGATGACGGTAACGATTAGAAGATTATTCCAAATCAGAAATTTGGAAACTACTGACGATTTAACAATAATTAAACAATGGCTATATGATTCCGATCATCATTGACTAAAATAGTTCTCCAGATACTCGTCAAACGTACAGCTATCCGCCGCCTCTATCCGTTGGCGAGCCTTCACTGACTCTCTGGTAGTATCGATAAGTGTATGCTCGTTATCCGGTTCAAGCTGTCGAGCAATGCTGTTTTTCATTGAGTCCTGCGACTGTTGTTGTGTGTACTCAAAATATCCGATCCCGGCCTCACTCATTTCACGTAATGCCCGTGCTGAAGGTGTCTTTTCCGGGTCATCGACCATTGCGCGAGCCTTTTCTACACACTCACAATACCTGTTTGTCTGTTGTTGCTGATCGATTAATTCGGCAACCTGCATCAAACTGTCGAGCATCTCATGTGCCCATGTTTTCAACAGAATCTCTTCGCCATTGCGTTTGAGCATTAACCCTGGTTTGCGTCCCATCTGTGCTACCAGCATTTCGTTTTTATCGATCTCTGCCCGCTCCCACGGGGAGATTGGCGGACTGCATTCAAGCAGTGATTCGATAAACAACAACTCCAGCAGATATAGCTGCTCCGGCTCAATGCCGATGGGTGAAAACGGATTAATATCTATCGAACGCAGTTCAACATATTTAACACCCCGTGCTCTGAGTGCTCTTGTTGGTTTTTCATTCCCAATCAGGGGCTGCTTGGGTCTTACCGTACTGTAATACTCATTCTCGATCTGTAGGATATTGCTATTGAGCTGTCGATATTCACCATCAACCTTAACGCCTATCTTTTCATATCCGGGATAGGAGGTCTCAATCGCATAGGTAATTGCACCGATATACTCTTCCAGATTGTCGTAACACGCCTTGACCCCAATCTCGTTTTCACGATTATTCTGATAACCAATGTCACCCATTCGTAATGATGTTGCATAAGGGTGATAAAAGGTATCTTCATTCCAGCTCTCTAGTGTTGAGCTTTTACCATTTAGAAATGATTTACACACCGCAGGCGATGCACCAAACAGATAGGGAATTAACCAGCCGATTCGTTGCAGATTACGCAGTAGCCCAAAACTGCGCTCGGTAATAAAGTCCTGAAGTATCTGCTGATCACCTTCAATCTGCTGATAGTGTTCCCAGAAGGAGTGACAGAATGAGTGATTAAAATGGATTCCTGCGATCACCTGCATCGTGCGTCCATAACGATAACCCAGCCCACGACGATAGACCGTTTTCATCGTTCCGGCATTGGATGAGCCATACTGTGCCAGCGGGATATATGCCTCTCCCTTAATCTTGCAGGGCATACTGGCATTCCACAATAGTTCATCATCCAGCCCTCTAGTAACAAAGGTATGAATATCTGCCAGGTAATCAATCACCTCATCCACAGAATTACATGGCGGTGTGATCATCTCCATTAACGCTTCAGAGTAGTCGGTGGTGATATGCGGGTTGGTTAATGGTGAGCCAAAAATCTCTGGATGAGGCGTCTGTGACAGATAACCATCCCTGTCTACCCTTAGCCCCTCCTTCTCAAGACCAATGGCTGTTCGGGTCAGAAGAGAGACGACATCTTTTTCTACAAATGTTTGTAAACGCTTACTAAATCGTTCAGACACAGGAATGGCTCAGGGTTAATACGGACAATTCAACATATGGGTAATACAGAATAATACAACTAGAAATGCGCAGGTGGCTGTGCCGCAGAGAGATGACTGATGTCTATCTCTGGTTCTTCTACCTCAACATGTTCCACCAGTATTACACCCGGCGCATCCATCTGAAGATCTGAGATATCCACCTCCAGATCTTCAACAATCTCCGTCTCTATCAAAATCGTTCCGGGAGCATCAACCTCTAGATCCGGAACTTCAATTTCTGGTGCTTCTATCGCCTCAACAACGATCTCCTGATTTTTATCCGCCAAATCGATACCGCTGAGATCGACATTTGGTGGTGCATCATCATGCTCTTCTTCGAGGCGATCCCAGTGTGTTTCAACTCCTGCAGCTCCAAGCTCTCCCAGAGTTGTTGGTGCCTCTTTTACCACCGACCGATGCGCTGGCTCGCCAGCACTCGGATCGGTCTCACTTTTAACCGGTTTGAGTTGGGGTTGCTTTTGTGGTGCTTGTGGTTTTGGTGGCGCTGCCGCTTCGGCCTTCTTTCTGGCTGCTGCCGATTGATTGTAGAGCGTACAGAACAGGCCGGCTTTAAGGAGAACCTGCTGATATTTCTTTGCGGTGGCTTCATTCAGCCCCTTCTTAACCACCACCTGCTTGCCGGTAAAGAGATAGGCAACCTTTTCTGGCTCGACCTTAAAGATCTGTGCCACTCTGGCCTGGGCAACCGACGGTTCGACACCGTCGATCAATCTAGCTGTAAACACAACTGCAAAAAGATCATCACTCATCTGTTGACTCTCACATCCTAAGTGGTGTGTACCATAATAGTTCTTAGACTATATTAACCAGTATGACACAACAACAACGAAGGAGAGATTATGAGAAACCATCTAAAAATTTTATTGGCCACACTTCTCATTACCGCTTCGACCAACAGCTTTGCCTGGTGGGGAAATGGCTGGAATGATGGCTGGAATAGCTGGCCTGTATGGACTCCGATGTATTGGGCTGAAGAGTTTTTTGATGATAATGACTACTATGGCGGCCCTTGGGGTGGTTATCCAGGATATGGTTATGGTGGATATCCCGGCTATGGCTATGGTGGCTATCCCGGATACGGGTATGGTGGTTACCCTGGCTATGGTTATGGTGGTTACCCTGGCTATGGTTATGGCGGCTATCCTTATTATGGTGCCTATAGTGGTTACCCCTACTATCGAGGCTACGGTTACTAAACTCACTGGAACAAACGAAGCCGCTATATGCGGCTTCTCTATTGATGAATACTCCTCAAAAGATATTTCTTGATGCGCTCAGGTCGTTTCAAATCAATCGCGGGCTGCTGCTCGCCGGTGCAATCGCCTATAACGCGCTGTTATCGTTAATTCCGTTGTTGGCCATCACTCTGGTGATCCTGTCTCAGCTCTTTGATCCAGCAAAACTGCTACAGATCATCTCTGAAAGCCTAAGCCATTTTGCGCCCAATCAGGTCGAGATCATCATCGATCAGCTCAATCGATTCATTAGCAACTGGCGCATTGTAGGTATTGTCGGGGTGATCATGCTCTTTGTTTTCAGCTCCCTTGCTTTTTCGATATTGGAGAGCGCGATGCAGGTGATCTTTCACCGCCGATCCCGGATGAACCCACGCCACTTTATCGTCTCCATAGGGTTGCCCTATCTCTATATGTTTGCTCTGGTCGTGGGTTTGACCCTATTTACATTGGTGATAACGCTACTCCAGACTCTGCCTCACAATGACTGGTTCACAGCCCATAGCGGAATCATGCTCTATCTGCTCTCGATTATTGGTGAGGTGCTGGTATTAACCTCTTTTTACAAAATCCTTCCTGCCGGAAAGGTGGCATGGAGCCATGCTGTAATTGGTGGTGTGTTCGCTACACTACTTTGGGAAATTGCCAGAACCGTTCTGGTCTGGTATCTGAGCACCCTGTCTCTAGTCAATGTGATCTACGGCACCTTCGCCACAACGATTATTATTCTGCTCTGTTTTGAAATTGCAGCGGTGATTCTTCTGTTTGGCGCACAGCTTATTGCGGTGTACGAGAGCCACCTTGAGGAACTCGACTAGATGCCCCGACCTTTACGGGCAACCGAGATTAATCCGAAATAGATCAACACAATAAACCCGACCAGTATCAACAGTTCGGGGGCATTTTGAAGGAGCGAATAGTCTTTAAGCAACAGATTCCGCATCGCCCCATTGGCGTGAGTCAACGGCAACGGATATGAGAGAATCTGAAAAAAGAGTGGAAACGATTTGATATCCCAAATCATGTCGCTTAGAAAAATCTGTGGCAGAATCACCAGCGGAATAAACTGTACCGCCTGAAACTCGTTATGTGCCATAAACGATGCAAGCAGTCCCAACATCAATCCAATCATCATCATCAAAATGGTGATCAGTGCTATTGAGCCTAATTGAGGCCATGAAACAGGAAAGCTGATTAAAAATAGGACATAACCCAAAATGATGATCGATTGTACCGACGTGAAGATAAAAAAGCCGCCGATATAGCCGCTCACTACCTTACCAAAACTTATCGGAGCAACCATAAGACGCTCCAGTGTGCCGTTAACCCGTTCTCGCTGAAAAGTGACCGTTGCTAGAATAAAGGTAAAAAAGAAAACAAAAAATGGCGGAAAAACGGGAAGAAAGAAATCAACCATGCGATAGTCGCCAGAGCCATAGAGATAGTGCTCCTCTATCTCCATCGGTAACGAATTAACTGAATCGGCACAAAAGGCTGAACATGACGCGTCGATCACAGTAGGTAGCGATGCCGCCAGATCGTCCATTGATGATGCGATAGCACTTAACCCTGCCGCAGTAATCGTCGGATGTGTGCCCTCAACATAGACGTGCATCGTGCCCTGCTTACCATCAAAGCGATCATTCAGCAGATCCGCATCAATATAGAGAATCGTATCGGCAACCCGGTTAATGAGATCCTTTTTGATTAACGCCTTAATCACATCACTATCGATCTCGTTATCATCGATATTAAGTGCGACGATCTCGACGTTATCCTCCTGCTCGATCGCATTGACCAGCTCAGCATCAAACAGGCGGGCGACACCCCGCGTGACAACACCGACCTTGACGCTCTCATCCTCAACAATCGCAAAAAACACTAACGTCATCACAACGATGGGCACCAGCAGCAGAAATGCTACGGTTCTGCGATCTCGCACAATCTCACGAATAATACGCCAAGCGATCCATCTTGTTGTCATACGATCTTCTCCGCCTCGATGGCATTGCTCCTAGTTGCCACCACAAACGCCTCCTCAAGATCCTTGCTGTGATATTGCGCCATCAGCTCTTGAGGTGTTCCCTCTGACAACAATCTGCCATGGCGCAGAAATACAACATTCTGGCAACGCGATGCCTCAGGGATATTGTGAGTGGTAACAATGATTGATGTACCACTATCAACCATCTGCGAAAACCAATCCCAAAACCGGATACGAAGTAGAGGATCAACGCCAGCAGTCGGTTCATCAAGAATCAGCAGGCGGGGTTTATGGATCAGCGCCGTCGCCAACAACACTCGACGCACCATGCCTCCTGAAAGATTCACGATCAGCTCGTCACGCCATTGAGAAAGCTCAACCATCTTGAGCACTTCAATTGCTCTGCTTTTAAGCTCATCCTCCGCCATGTGGTAAATACGTCCATAAAAGAGCACATTCTCCATCACCGAAAGACCCGAGTAGAGCGCCAACTGCTGTGGCATATAACCAATTAATGGCCGCACCTCATTAGCGCCTGGCTGATATTGATTAAAGAGGGTGATCTCACCGGACTGTGCGCGTACAAGCCCCATAATGGTACGAATTAACGTCGTCTTGCCGGCACCATTGGGGCCAAGTAATCCAAATACCTGCCCCTCACCAATATTGAGTGACAGATCATCAATCACCTTATGATTGCCGAGTTTGATTGAGAGGTAGTCAATATTCAGCATTGTCTTTTCGATTTATCGATCAATTCTGCTAATTGCATAGCTTAGCCTGCAATCGGCACGATCTTCATTGAGTTCATTGATCTGCCTTATATTTCGCTTCAACTCTGAAATTTCATGATAGCGACGATGAAAGGCTCCAATTACATTCTCATACAGTGGTGTTATTAGCCTGAATGCCGAAAGAAAATTTTTCGTGATTCTTTTATCTTCAAAATATCCTGATGATTGAAGCTCATGCTCATCACCAAAATTAAAGACCACCGCTCCACTGTTACCAAGATGGTTGGTCAGTGACTCAAACCATTGCACATCCGCGAAGACTGGACGATAGGGTTCGGCAATGCCATCAATAAAAATATCATCAATAATCAGATCAAATGGCTCCCCCTGATACTCCTCCAGCCAGGCGCGGGCATCATCACAGATGATCGTTACATTCTTCTGACGTAACCCAAAAAACTCTTTGGCAACCTTGATATGAACAGGATCTAACTCAATTCCGATAATCTCATCCGGCTTGATGAAATGGTTTAGCTGATTAATGACCGCACCACCACCAACACCAAGCATCAGGACTCGCTTGATCGATCCCCGTGGTGCAAACATTGAAGGCAGAAACAGCAGATCCCAGACGTTCCCGGTGACTGGCTGATTCGGATTGTATTGGGAGTGAAACGCACCATTGGTATAGAGACGACGGGTGGCTCCCGCTGAACGAACCTCATAGGTACGATCATCAATCGTATGGCTCCAAATAAGCGCCATCTATTTAACCAACCGATTGAGAAGCGTTGATACAGCCATAAGTCCAAAGCTGGCGGTTACTGCAACCGAGGCGCCGTAGCCCATCGCACAGTCGAGGCTCAGCCCATGAACACCCGGCTTTTCGCCGCTGACGCTTCCATCAGATTTGGGGTAGACCGGCTGCTCAGTAGAGTAGACACACTCAATGCCAAATTTACGTTTGGGATTACGGCTAAAGTTATGTAATCGCCGTAACTGATTGCGTACCTTTGCTGCGAGAGGATCATTGGTGGTGCGACTGAGATCAGCAATTGTTATCTGAGAAGGGTCTCGCATCCCACCCGCACCGCCGGTAGTGACCATCGGGATCTTGTTACGTTTACAGTAGTAGATCATCTCCGCCTTGTATTTGATCACATCAATGGCATCGATCACGCCGCTAAGGCCGCTATGAAGAAGCTGTGAAAGATTATCCGAGGTCAATCGATCTTCAATTCCATGAATCACACAATCTGGATTAATCTCGCCAATACGCTCCACCATCACCGCGACCTTTTCACGCCCTACAGTCGCGTCAAGTGTATGAAGCTGGCGATTGATGTTAGAGAGTGAGATCGAATCGTGATCGATTAATGTAATCTCACCAACACCAGTTCGTGCCAACGCCTCGGCTGCCCATGAGCCAACGCCACCAATACCCACCACACAGATATGGGCATTGCGGATCTTCTCAGCACCCTCCACACCATAAAGGCGGGTGATGCCGTTGAAGCGTTCGTTAAATGATTCGTCTTTAGACACCTGTTCCCAAGCCTGATAATGGTTAGCGTGATGCTATTTTACACCTTATGGCTAATAGAGCGTTTTAATAATCGCCCATTTCTAATACCGCTTCGGCAGTCACTCGATTCCCATTAACCGCTTTCACTGTCACATAGTAGGCATGTTTCTTACCACCTGAGCATGGTGGCATATATGCTCCAGCCTTGTCCCATCCGGGACTAAGATGTGCAGCAATGGTTTTAAACCCGACCGGAAGATTGAAGCTATGCCCAGGAACCGAAGGGATCTCCACCTTTGTTATTGAAGAACCAAGTACGAAACTCATTTTTCCATGGCCGCCATTATCCATCTTCTGATAATCGCGATCACTATACTCCAACTCAATCGCTGTGGTTCCTGTTGGTATATCACCCACGATTAGCCTCGGTGTTGCTGGATTAATACCGCCAAACCTCAAACATTGCTGTCCCGCCGGAACCTTAATGCCGTCCCATGACGCGTCGGCAAACCTGACATCAAAACCATAAACCTCTGTATTCAAAAGTGTCAGAACAATAACAGACAGATATGATTTTATTTTCATCATAGCGATGACTCCTTTCTCATGGATTACTCTTTTCTTCTGCTTTTTTTACCCGGATTTTACTATTGCCGATACTCTTGCCATTGAGGTTTTTAATCGCCGCTTTGGCTTCGCCCGGCTTCGGCATCTCTACAAATGCAAAGCCCTTCGAGAGTCCGGTCTCTTTATCTAGCACCAAATTGCACGACTGTACGGCACCAAATTCATCAAAGAGGTTTTTTAACTCTGCTTCTGTTGTACTACGTGCAAGATTGCGAATAAGTATTTTCATTAAATCGATATGCCTTTTTAGTTTTTGTTTGTTTCCAAATATCAAGACATCATGCGCCAAGTTGTATAGGAATAATAGAACACATCCATCACACCCTCTATGTCATGCAATGAAACGTAATTTTAAAAACAGTATTGTGGATGAAAAATTATAGTTTTAGATAAAAAAAGACGAACCGCCCCTTCTCAAAATCAACCTTTAATGTCGCGCCATGATAAAGGCCATAATCGACATATCCCGGAGTAGCTGAATCCTGATGGCATTCGCTACTGTGTTGCGGGGACTCAAAATCGCGGTCGCGGTCATACCATGAGAGCAACATGTAATCACCCAGGTGCTGCTCGGCTACGGTATCCGCTATCGTCATTGCAGCTCTGTAATCATCAACCAGAACCTCCGGTTCGATAATGGTGACGCCGCTATAATCCGGCGGCTCAATATTACAGCTTGCTGACATGATCTTCTCCTCTGTTATGATGCACCTTTATTTCAAACAGGTACTCGGGGCGCTCTTCTCTGTGGTGATTATTCTATGACATCCATCGTTCTGACCACACTCAACGCCCGCTTTATTCACAGCGCACTTGGACTGCGCTACCTTAAGGCCAATATGGGGTCGCTCTACGATAATACCGAGATTGTTGAGTTCACCATTAACCAGCGCCCGGTCGACATTGCCGAATCGCTGCTGAAAAAAGACCCGATCATTATCGGCTTTAGTGTCTATATCTGGAACACCACCGAAACCATTGCGGTGATCAAAACACTCCGAGCCATTGCACCGGAAATTACCATCATTGTTGGTGGCCCCGAGGTGAGCCACGAGATCGAGACACAGCCCTACCCGGAGATCGCTGATTACATCGTTCAGGGCATGGCCGATCTGAGCTTTGCGCAGCTCTGCCAACAACTGGTTGATGGTTCACCACCGGATTCAAACATCATTTTCGCCCCACCCTTTGATCCCTTAAAGGTCAAACTGCCTTATGACGAATATACCGATGAAGACATTGCCCATCGTGTGATCTATGTCGAGGCATCACGCGGCTGCCCTTTTCGGTGTCAGTTCTGTCTATCGGCGCTTGATAAAACGGTGTGGTCGTTTGAACTGGATGAGTTCTTGGCCGCAATGGAGAGGTTGTATCAACGTGGGGTTCGTCACTTCAAGTTTGTGGATCGCACCTTTAATCTGAAGGTGTCCACCTCTAAAAGGATCTTGCAGTTCTTTTTAGATCGCATCAGTGATGATCTGTTCCTGCACTTTGAGCTGATCCCGGATCATCTGCCGAATGGTCTGCGGGAGATGATTGCAAAATTCCCACCACACGCCCTTCAATTTGAGATTGGTATACAGAGCTTTAACCCCGAGGTGCAGGCGCTGATTGAACGCAAGCAGGATGATGATAAAAGCGCCGACAACATGCACTGGTTAAAAGAGCTGGGAACGGTTCATACCCATGCCGATCTGATTATCGGCCTGCCGGGTGAGGACATGGCGAGCTTCGCCAAGGGCTTTAATAAAATGGTAGCGCTGACACCGGATGAGATTCAGGTGGGTATTCTAAAGCGCCTGCGCGGCTCGCCGATTATTCAACATACCGAGCGCTACCAGTTACGCTTCAGCCCTCTACCGCCCTATGACATCCTCGCAACACGCGATATCGATTTTGCCACCATGCGCCGATTGTCACGTTTTGCACGTTACTGGGATCAGATTGCCAATTCGGGGCGCTTTAAAAACGTCCTTTCCCTTTTGCTTGGTGATCACCCCTTTGAAAACTTTTTAACCTTGAGTGATTGGCTTTTTGAGGTGACGGCACAAACACATCGGATAAACCTTGATCGTATGTTCGCCATGATTCATCGGTGGGCGTCTCTTCAACACCATATCGATAGCAGGTTAATTGAACACAACCTTTTGATAGACTTTAACCATAGTGGGATTAAGGGTCACCCCTCTTGGCTTAAGCAGAGTAAACTCTCTACTCAAAACTCTCGAAATACCAGAAGCCGCCAAAAAAGACACCAAACTCAATAGGAGCATCTGCCGTGAGCTTAACCCGAAGAGCGTTTATTAAATACAGCCTGAAGACCTCGCTGTTGCTGTCACTGCCACAGCTATCATTAGCCTCAAAACGCAGTGGGTTACGCTTTATTTCTGATCAGGATCTGCTTTTTTTCAGGGCAATCATCCCGGTTCTGCTTAACGACTCGGGCTATACACAAAAAGAGTTCGATCAAGTCGTTCAAGGAGTCGACACTACTATCTCTTATCTGGGAAAGGATATTCAGGAGGAGTTATCTGATCTGTTGGCATTAATGGGGAACCGCCTCAGTCGCGTGGTTGTGACAGGCCTTTGGGCCAACTGGGACGAGGCCTCCGACAAGGATATTAATACATTTATGAACAACTGGAAGGCGGGCAATCTGGAATCCCTTGGTGACGCCTACATTGGGCTACATGATCTTATCCTTGGCTCGTGGTATTCAACACCGCAATCGTGGCCATCGATTCACTACCCCGGCCCGGTAACAATAACCGGACAATCACCGTCATGAAAAACTCCAAACAACACCTTCGCGCAAGCCAGCTTCAGGACAACCTTGAATTAACGACTGATATTGTTGTGATCGGCTCCGGTGCCGGAGGAGGTATTGCTGCTGAGACTCTGACCAATGCCGGATTTAAGGTTGTCATTATCGAAAAAGGGCCGTATCACGATCGTAATGATTTTAATATGAATGAGGCTGAAGCCTATCTCTACCGCTATCATGAGGTTGCCTCGGCAACAACCCGTGATAAAGCAATTCAACTTCTCCAGGGAAAATGTGTTGGTGGCAGTACTACCGTTAACTGGATGTCCAGCTTTCGCACTCCTGAGCAAACCCTGAAGTATTGGAGAGATAGCTTTAGTGTAAAGGGTTTAGGTAATAACGATCTCAACCTCTACTTTGATCGCATTGAAAAAAAGTTAAACATCAAGCCTTGGCAGGGCCCGCACAATCAGAACAACCTTCTACTTCAAAAAGGCACCAATAAACTGGGTTGGCATAACGGCTTAATTCGACGCAACCAGATCGATTGTGCCTCTATTGGCGCCTGCGGCTTGGGCTGTCCGATTGGCGCAAAACAGTCGATGATGGAGACCGCTATCCCAAAAGCCCTTCAAGATGGCGCACTTCTAATCTCTGAACTAGAAGCGTGGCGCTTTGAACACCACAATGGGCGTATCAAGACCCTCCAATCAAAGGCGCTTAATTCGGAATTGACCGATCACAGCGGTGTCAGTGTCACCATACATGCCAGCCATTTTATTCTCGCAGCCGGAGCAATAGCATCACCTGGATTGATGTTGAGGTCGGAACTTCCAGATCCACATCAACGTATCGGCAAACGCACCTATTGTCATCCGACCATTGCCAGTACCGCGCTCTATAAACAACCTGTGGAGATGTATAAGGGCGCACCCCAAACGATCTACAGTGATCATTTTTTATGGGGTGATGATGTCAATAGTGAGGCGTATGGATTCAAGATTGAGGTACCTCCGGTACACCCTATCCTGATGGCAACAACGCTCAAACACTTTGGATCTGATCATGCCCGGTTGATGAAGCTCTATCCCAACTTGCATGTGCAGATTGCACTGTTACGTGATGGTTTTCATGCCTCAGATGAGGGTGGTACAGTCAGGCTAAACGCATTTAAACAGCCGAAACTCGACTACCCAATTAGCGACTCATTGATCCAAAGTGCTTTTAAAGCACTGAAATCGATGGCAACAATACAGTTTGCATCCGGCGCACAATGGGTGATGCCGATGCATACACAGGCGATAAGGCAAAACAGTTTATCCTCCTTCACATCCCATCTTGAGCATCTGGATGCTGAGAAGAAAAAGTTGCAACTCTTCAGCGCCCATCTGATGGGCGGGTGTGGCATGGGAGAAGATCCAAAGAGAAGTGTGGTCAACTCACAAGGAAAACATCATCACATTGCAAATCTGCATGTTATGGATGGCTCGATCTTCCCAAGCAGTCTTGGTGTTAATCCACAGGTAACGGTCTTCTCTCTCTCACTCAGAAACAGTGAGGCTCTGACACAACAGATCAAGCTTCAAACCACTGCGAAATCGTAAAACCACATCCTCTAATGCAAAAAAAGCGGTAGCACCAAGGTACTACCGCCAAATCAAGAAGATATTCAGATATGAACAGCATCCATCCGTGGATAAGTCTGTGTTAGAACTTCAACACATATCCCAATGACAGCGCCGATGGGCTACCACCATTTGCCGTTTTAAGCTCGTCGCCATGGCCACCATCTACACCCTGGAACTTTGCATTGGCGCCATTACTTGTTGAGGTATAAACCACATAGATTTTTGCCATTTTATCCAGTTTGCTGAATGCGCCAATGGCGGTCATTGTTGCCCCGCTATCAGAGGTTCCATCATAATCGCCTGCACTCAGATACTGGAAACGAACATCAGTTTGTCCACTGAGTTTCATCGAGCCATTAAGCCCAATCACATTTCTTTTCCAAACTGAACCCGTAGTATTACTATCCGTGATCTCAGAGATCAGACCAACCTTTGCACCATCTAATTTATAAACGGCTGTGACGCGAGTGTTATCTACCTTTTCGCCGCCCAGGTCAGACCAACTTTCAATACCCCCTGCAACAAACAGAGCCCCTTCACTATAGAAGATTGCAACACTGGTCATATCTGCATTGTTATCATCCAGAGATCCACTGACCGATGCTGTTGGGTTGCTTGCTGAATACATCGCCTCAAGTTTAATTGAGCCAAATTTATTGCTATACATAATCGCATTCTCGCCACGATCATTCAGCTTGTTTCCTTTGCCTGATGCTGCACCGAGTACTGCTCTACGATCTGCTATGGTATCACCAAAGAGATCCCACTTGCCGCCTACACTCTTCACTGGGGTGTCGTGATGCCCGATCAACACGGTTCCAAATCCACCCTTTAGTCCTGCATAGGAGTTACGTGTTGCAAAAGAGCCATTGGCCTCATCAAAGTTGACCTCCTGTTCAAGCTTGTAGATCCCTTTCATACCATTTTCAAACTCAACTTCACCTTTAAAACCGAGTCGACTTGAATTGCTTGAGATTGAGGTTTGAGTAGATTCTGCTGCAACATCAGGATTGCTGGAATCAACGGACATATGTAATTTTCCATAAACTTCCAGCTTTTTGTCTGCGACTTCAATTGCATTTGCCGCCACTGGAATAACGACTCCTGCAGCCATTATTAATGAGATAATTTTCTTTTGCATGTAACACTCCAATAGATATAAAAAAACCTTGTTAAAACAAGAATGAGTTAATTTCTATGGGATGTTAAATCGCTATTGTGTCGATTTGCTTACACTAATATGACGCTTAAATGACACATGGAATTTATCGTTTTAAAATTACTGCTTGAAGGATTGGAAGCCTTAATACCAGAAGTGCTGCAACGATTACCGCATAAATCGCCGGCTCCAGTATATCCGCCTTAACCATCATCCAAAAATGGACAACTGCCAGGATCGATGCCGGGTAAACAAGCCGATGCAACAACTGCCACCGGCGGCCTCCAAGGCGCTTAATCATCTTGTTAGTTGAGGTGATGGCCAAAGGTGTCAACATAACGACCACAATCATCCCTACCGTGATAAATGGTCGCTGATAGATATCATCGATAATCTCAGGCCAATAGAGCCCTTGATCGATAATCAAATAACTACTTAGATGCAGGATTAGATAGAAGTAGCTATACAAACCCAACATACGCCTTACCTGCACCAGGCGATTCCATTTAAAATAGAGTCGCAGTGGTGTTATCGAAAGTGTTAGCAACAAGAAGCGTAACGCCCAATCACCCAAAGTACGATTGATGGTTTCAACGGGGTTTACCCCAAGGTCATGATTAAAGTATTGCCAGATCAGGTAGGCAAGTGGCGCTAGTGAGAGCGTAAAGACGATTGCTTTAAACTTGTTCATTAAAAATATTTTTTGAGATCCATTCCTGTATAAAGATGAGCGACCTCATCGGCATAGCCATTAAACATCAATGTCGGCCGTTTTCGAAACTCACCGATACGTCGCTCACGTCGTTGGCTCCATCGTGGATGGTTCACCTCAGGATTTACATTTGAATAAAAACCATATTCATCTGGATTGGCTCTGTTCCAGCTTGTTGGTGGCATGGTCTCTACAAACCGCATCTTGACGATTGACTTAATGCTTTTAAAACCATACTTCCATGGAACGGCAAGACGAAGTGGTGCACCATTCTGATTGGGAAGTGCTTTTCCATAAAGACCTGTCACCATTAATGTTAACGGGTGCATGGCTTCATCAATACGCAACCCCTCCACATACGGCCACGCCAATACTCGACGACGCTGACCTGTAAGGTGGTCGGGATCATAAACGGTTTCAAACTGTACAAACTTTGCTTTTGATGTCGGTTTAAACCGCTTTATGATTTCAGATAGAGGAATACCCATCCACGGAATCACCATCGACCACGCCTCGACACATCTTAGGCGATAGATACGCTCTTCGATTGTATGTGGTTTAAGTAGATCCTCAATCGAATAGGTTCCTGGTTTTTCTACCGCACCCTCAACTGTGACATGCCAAGGTTTTGTTTTTAGTTGATCGGCATTCTCTTTCGGATCGGTCTTACCTGTACCTAGCTCATAAAAGTTACAGTAGGAGGTGATATCCTCATAACTGTTAGGTGTATCTGCAAGCGGCTTTTGATCGATTGCCGCATTTGCTTGTTGGCCATCACCACAACCAGTAAACAGTGCTGGTGCCGTCACAAAGGTTGCCATTGCGACTCCCTGCTTGATAAAGCTTCGGCGTTGATGATAGATCTCTTCCGGTGTGATTTCTGATGGTGCTATTTTCTCCGGCTTTTTGATAATCATCTCGAAACTCCAGGCTATCTATACGGAATGGGTGTTTAAACTGCCTTATTCAATAGCACTGATATCAACTCGCTTTCGTTTGTCTTCTATCTCAACCATTTGATAAAAGTGTGACATGTTCCCTCTCACTGAATCGATCATCGCTAAAAACTCCGGCACCCGACGATGATAGGTCGCAATCATTGCAAGATGAGCATTATTCAGCTTCTGCCCCATCCATTCATCATAGCCACTATATCCGCCCCATGTCTGTTTTAGTTGCTGATAATGAGTTTGTAGCTCGGAAAAAAGCCGCTGTTTTTCTAACACCATCTCTTGTGCCGCTATCTTGCTGCGATAGAGTTGTTCTAGCTTCTGGCGGGTTGTTGCCATTAGGTGATTAAACTCGTTTTGTCGTGTTTTCTGTTTAAGATATGCCTGATAGTTGTCATCCTGTCTCTGCTGGCGATACCAACGCCGTACCCCCTCTTGAGCGACGGCGGTTGCAAACGATTCGTTAAACTCGGTTTCGCCTTTATGGTAGATCTTCTGGTGCGCCAGTTCGTGGAAGATTACCTCGATCATGCTGCTCTCATTTCCATTAACCATTGTGTTTAATAACGGATCATCAAACCAACCCAGTGTTGAATAGGCGCGGGAGCGGCCAACCATCACATCTTTTCCCTCTGCGATTAGCTGATCTGCAAACTGCTGCGCATCCTCTCGCTGATAAAATCCACGGTAGCTTAAACAGCCCACAATTAAGAAGCAGTGTTGGATCGGTTTGGTCTCAAACGGCTCGGTGGCTGAAACAACCCACACCACTTGATCCCGCTTGAGATCTACATATTCCCGGTAGCTATCGTTATCCGGCAGATCCAACTCAGTAGTAGCAAAGTTTCTCACCTGCTGGCTGAGAACAAGCTGTTTTCTAAGCGCTTCACTGATATCTGTTTTTAACAGGTATTCATCGACACTCTGGCGTTTGCTCATAATCTCAAGATGGCCACTAATCGACTGCTTGTAGTAGCTTATGGTTGAACACCCCGAAATCAGCCCGATGATTAGCAGCACTCCAAGATTGACTATTTTCTGTTGTTTACCCATTTTTGGTTTATATCGCTAATCTCGCCCTATACTTATAGAGATTGTCGCCTCTTTTTTGATGATTGCTATTGAATTTTAGATCGCCAACAGGGATATCCTATTTAAACCATTAAAAGGGTTCTTTTTCATGAAGGCAACGAAAGTCTTGCTTCTGTTACTCATCGCTATAGTGGTGTGGATCTTTTTCTATTTCGATCTTGCATCATACCTGACGCTTGATGCCATCAAGGCTCATCAAAATGCACTTAACGCATACTATCAGCAACAACCGGTGTTACTCATCACAATCTATTTTTTTATCTATGTCATTAGTGTTGCGGTTTCGCTCCCTGGTGCAACGATACTTACGATTGCTGCTGGTCTCCTTTTCGGAAATCTGGGTGGGGTTGTTATTGTCTCCTTTGCTTCAACCATCGGGGCAACATTAGCTTTTGTTGCCTCGCGCTATCTCCTGCGCCACTGGGTTGAGTCCCGCTTTGGTCAACGACTTGAAGCCATTAATCAGGGCATTAAGAGTGAAGGGGCGTTCTATCTGTTCACATTGCGCTTAGTTCCACTGTTTCCGTTTTTTATGATTAATCTGCTCATGGGTTTAACCCGAATGAGGGCGATCACCTTTTTTTGGGTTAGCCAGATCGGAATGCTGCCCGGTACTCTGGTTTATGTAAATGCCGGAACTCAACTCGCCAAGCTCGATGCCATTCAGGGCATTCTTTCGCCGACACTCATCGGATCTTTCATATTGATTGGGGTATTTCCTCTGATTGCAAAACGGATTGTCGAAACCCTTAAAACACACCAGGTTTATCAGCCATATCAAAAACCAAAGCGGTTTGAGCATAACCTTGTGGTGATCGGCGCTGGCTCCGGCGGTCTGGTCTCTGCCTATATTGCCGCTGCGCTAAAAGCAAAGGTCACTCTGGTAGAGAAGAACAAAATGGGAGGCGATTGCCTCAATACGGGCTGTGTTCCGTCAAAGGCACTCATTAGAAGTGCGCGACTTGCGTATGAAGTTGCTCATGCGGATCGGTTCGGCTTAAAAGTGCCATCGGCTGAAATTGATTTTGCCGCAATAATGGCGCGTATTCAGAATGTTATTAACGATATTGCGCCCCATGATTCTGTTGAGCGTTATCGCAAGCTGGGGGTGAATGTCATTAGCGGTGAGGCTCGAATCACTTCACCATGGCAGGTTGAGGTCAATGGTGAAACCCTCACTACCCGTAATATTGTGATCGCTACCGGTGCAAAGCCGTTTGTTCCTGACATTAGCGGTCTTGAAGATATTGAATATCTGACCTCCGACAATCTATGGCAATTAACCGAGCAGCCAAAACGGTTGCTGATTCTCGGTGGAGGCCCCATTGGTTGTGAACTGTCTCAAGCATTCGCTCGTCTTGGATCACAGGTATCGCTTATCCAGCGCGGTGATCGCATCTTGCCGAGGGAAGATTCCGAGTTTTCGGAAATGGTGACACACGCCTTTCAGCGTGATGGAATTCATCTCTATCTTAACCATGAAGCAAAAGCGGTCACGATAGAAGATGGCGAGCAATACTTAATCTGCGGCTATCAAGGTGAGGACGTCAAAATTCCATTCGACCAAATACTAATTGCGCTTGGACGAACAGCAAATATCAGTGGCTTTGGTATCGAGGATTTACAGATACCACAACGAGAGAACGGAACCATAGAAACCAACGCCTTTCTACAAACCAACTACCCCAATATCTATGCCGTGGGCGATGTCACTGGCCCCTATCAATTTACCCATACCGCCTCACATCAGGCGTGGTATGCCGCAGTGAATGCACTGTTTGGTCGCTTTAAACGGTTTAAGGTCGATTATTCGGTGATCCCGTGGGCAACCTTCACCGATCCTGAGATTGCCCGCGTCGGGATTAATGAAATGGAGGCTCAAAAGCGGGGGATTGCGGTTGAAATCACTACCTATGGTCTTGAGGATCTTGATCGTGCCATTGCTGACGGTTCGGCCTATGGCATGGTTAAGGTGCTGACGGCGCCAGGAAAGGATCGGATCCTTGGTGTTACTATCGCCGGAGAGCATGCAAGCGATCTGATTGCCGAATTTGTCACCGCTATGCGATATGGTCTTGGACTAAATAAACTGTTGGCAACGATTCATATCTACCCGACCATGACCGAGGCCAATAAATATGCCGCCGGAAACTGGAAGCGCGCGCACACCCCTCCATTCGCGCTTCGTTTACTTAAGCGATTTCATCAATGGATGCGCCACGAATAGGGCGGTCTTGAATCTCTTTTTGCGTTCTTGGCTGTGATAGGCGATCATTTTTTAATCAATATCAGGAAATAGTGCCACTAATATGAGTTACCAGAAACTTCACGATGCGATTAAACAGGTTAATAACCAGATCCTTGGAAAGAGTCATCAGGTTCGCCTTGCGATTACCTCTCTACTTGCAGGTGGACATCTGCTGATTGAGGATATTCCCGGCGTCGGAAAAACCTCGTTAGCTCAGGTGATCTCCAGATCTCTTGGACTTGATTTTAATCGGGTGCAATTTACATCCGACCTGCTTCCCGCAGATATTCTCGGCGCGACGATTTATGAGCGCGCATTGGAAAAGTTTACTTTTCATCCTGGCCCTATCTTTTCACAGGTGGTTTTGGCTGATGAGATCAACCGTGCCCCCCCGAAGACGCAATCCGCCTTGTTAGAAGCGATGCAGGAGCGTACTGTTACAGTCGCCAAGAAAACCTATACGCTTGATGCGCCTTTTTTTGTAATGGCCACCCAAAACCCACTGGAGATGGACGGCACTTATCCATTACCAGAAGCCCAGCTTGACCGTTTTTTCTTCAAGATCATGGTGGATTCCCCAAGCGCGTCTACCCTTTCACAAATCTTCGCACGGACAACTGGAAGCGAAGT
>JBNKZU010000009.1:0-5611 GCA_050301795.1 Thiohalomonadaceae bacterium
CAGTCGCTATCAGGGAAAGATCTCGTTGCTATTTATTGATCTCGACGGGTTCAAGAACATTAACGATACTCTCGGACACCCCACTGGCGATACCCTGCTTCTGGAAGTTGCCAAGCGGTTAAAAGCATCCCTCAGAGAGGTTGATACCATCGCCCGTCTTGGCGGCGACGAGTTTGTTCTGTTGCTTGAAGAGGTAGAGGATACCAACGATATCATCACTATCGCACAAAAGATCCTGCGACTTTTTGCCGAGCCATTTTTAATCTCTAGCCGCGAACTGGTGGTTACCGCCAGTATCGGCATTAGTGTCTATCCCGATGATGGTCTTGACGTAACGACCCTGATCCGTAATGCCGACGCCTCGATGTATCGTGCCAAAGAGCACGGCAGAAACCAGTTCTGGTTCTACACCGAGGATATAACCCATCAGGCCGCCAAGCGTGTCGATATGGAGCAAGGGCTACGTGAGGCGGTAAATCATGGCGAGCTTTTCCTGCAATACCAACCACAATACGACCTTGCAACCGACAAGATCATCGGTGTTGAGGCATTGGTTCGCTGGAAACGCAATGGCAAGGATCTGGTGATGCCCGATGAGTTTATTCCGCTCGCAGAGGAGACTGGTATCATTCTCAGCATTGGGGAGTGGGTGCTCTATACTGCCTGTATCCAATTCAAAAAGTGGCTCGACGAAGGGCTTGAGCTTGAGCGAATCGCTGTCAATATCTCCCCGGTGCAATTGATAAGGGGACAGTTGTTCAAGAGCGTTCAAGGTGCATTGAAGGCGAACAACCTAGAGCCGCATTCTCTTGAGCTTGAGGTCACCGAAGCGATCTTCCTCGAAGGTAGTCAAACCACTGGGGAGTTGCTACAGCAGTTAGACGATCTTGGTGTGCAACTTGCGCTGGATGACTTTGGCACTGGATTCTCATCCCTGAGTTACCTCAAAAACTACCGCTTTGATCGTTTAAAGATTGACCGCTCATTTATTATCAATGCGCTCAAACGTGAAAATGACCTCAATATTGCCAACACCATTATTACTCTGGGGCACAGCCTCGGCATGGCGGTGATTGCCGAGGGCATCGACAGCGAGGATCAGCTCCAGTGGCTTAAAGCACAACACTGCAATGAGGGACAGGGCTATCTATTCAGCCGTCCGGTGAGCGCAGAGGAGATAGAGGTGATGCTCAGGGCACAAGCCTGAACAATTGCTGTGCATTGTGGGTAGTCACCTCAGCCACTACCTCTGGCGGCACCCCCTTTATCTGTGCTAACGCCTCTGCAACTTGCGGAAGATACTCCGGGCTGTTGCGCTCCCCTTGATGCGAAGCCACAACCATATCGGGGGCATCGGTCTCCAGCACAAGACCCTCAATCGGGAGCTGCCGCACCATCTCTCGCACCCTTGTTGAGCGTTCGTAAGTCACCATGCCACCAATCCCCAGCTTCAGCCCCAGATCCAGATAGTGTCGAGCCTGCTGCTCACTACCGCTAAAAGCGTGGGCGATGCCCTGCTCTATGCGGTGCTTTTTAAGAAGCGCAATCACCTGATCGTGTGCCTTACGTACATGCAGCAGCACCGGAAGGTCGTAGTACTTTGCAATCTCAAGCTGCCTCTCAAAAAGTGGTTGTTGCTGCGCTAATGAGGCTTGTTTGTGGTAGAGATCCAGACCAATCTCTCCAATCGCAACTGGACTCTCCTGCTCGACCCATTGAGATAAGCGCTCAATATCCCCCTCTTGGTGTCTATCCATAAATAGCGGGTGAAGGCCATAAGCCGCATCGAGTGATGGATAGTTTTGACACAAAGCCTTTATTCGATGCCATCTGTTTGCCGTCACTCCCGGAATAATCATCCGTGTAACGCCCAATGCTTGTGCGCGGTGAATCACCACCTCTCGATCAGAATCAAAGGCAGCATCATCTAAATGGCAGTGGGTATCGATCATTTTCATCATTATCGGTAATTATTCCAACATGCTATCAGCTTGTCTTTTATAATAGCGGCCTTACCTAAAACAAACGACAACCCATAAACAATATCACGGGGCAATATGGAATCTTCAAATCGACCTGAAACTCACGAAAGCTTTGAATGGCGTTCAAGCCAGACCATTGAATCACTACATGTAGAGGTTCAACAATTTGAGCATAAGCAAACCGGGGCACAACATATTCATCTTGCCTCCGATGATGATCAAAACAGCTTTTTGATTGCGTTTCGTACCGTTCCTGAAGATTCAACTGGCGTCGCCCATATTCTTGAGCACACCTCTTTATGTGGTAGCCGTAGATATCCGGTGCGCGATCCCTTTTTCATGATGACACGCCGCTCGCTAAATACCTTTATGAATGCGTTCACATCCAGTGATTGGACCGCCTACCCGTTTGCCAGTCGCAACCTTAAGGATTTTGATAATCTTCTCCAGGTCTACATGGACGCGGTGTTCTATCCTAATCTCAATCCTCTCGACTTTGCCCAAGAGGGTCACCGTGTAGAGTTTGAAAGCGCTGACGACCCATCCTCTGCTCTGACCTATAAAGGTGTGGTCTATAACGAGATGAAAGGAGCAATGAGCTCACCGGTATCGGCATTATGGCAGGCTCTAAGTCGTGAACTATTTCCAACGATTACCTACCACCATAACAGTGGTGGCGACCCTGAGAAGATCCCTGATCTCAGCTACGAACAATTAAAGGCGTTTCATCAAAACCACTACCACCCATCAAACGCGGTGATTATGACCTATGGCAATATCCCCGCCCATGAGCTTCAGGCAAGATTTGATGAACTGGCACTAAACCAGTTTAAACGTCAGGATCTCAATATTGAGATCAACGATGAACAGCGTCTGCCACAACCCATCACTATCGAAGACAGATATGCATTTGATGGGGGGGACTCAACCAATAATCGCACCCATATTGTTTTAGGTTGGCTGATGGATAAAAGCTTTGATGCCGAAGCTGTGATGCGTGCTCATCTGCTCTCCGGTGTGTTGTTGGAGAATAGTGCATCACCACTACGTCAGGTATTAGAGACCAGCAAGCTAGGCCAATCCCCTTCTCCTTTATGTGGGGTCACCGATTCGATGCGAGAGATGGTCTTTAGCTGTGGTCTTGAAGGCTCAAATGAGGAGAATGCAGATGCTGTTGAGGCGTTAATCCTCTCTACACTTGAGCAGATCGCATCAGATGGCGTACCGCAACAGATGGTAGAAGCGGTGTTACACCAGTTGGAGTTGTCTCAACGTGAGATTAGCGGTGATGGCTTCCCTTATGGACTACAACTGCTGGTTCATGCACTTGGAGGAACACTCTACGGCGCCAATTCGGCTGATATTCTTGATATTGATCCCATCCTTGAACGACTCCATCAACAGATTAAAGACCCTGACTTTATTAAATCAGAGGTACGCAAGCTACTGGACAATCCTCATCGTGTTCGACTGATCATGAAGCCGGACACCACATTAAGCGCCGAGCGGACAAAACGTGAAAAAGAGCGTTTGGAGAGTGTAAAAGCGTCACTCACCCCGGAACAGATCGCCAAAATCATCCAACAAACACATGAGCTTGAAGCTCGCCAAGTAGAGCAGGATGATCCTGAACTTCTTCCGAAAGTCGGCATTGAGGATATCCCTGATGAGCTTACCATCCCTGTTGGTGAACAGGGACAGCTCGCAGAGATATCATCAACCTGGTTTTCACGCAGTACGAATGGTCTTGTCTACCAGCAACTGATTGTTGACCTTCCAGCACTCAACCAACGACAGTTACAACTTTTACCACTTCTTACCGAGGTCATAACAGAGGTCGGGAGTCATGGTCGAAGCTATCTTGAAACTCAAATATTACAATCCGCTGTTACCGGAGGCATTGGTTCCAGTGCCACGGTGCGTAGCGCTGTGGATGACTTTAATCGCTACCGTGGATTTTTCACCCTCTCTGGTAAGGCTCTGGCACGCAATCAGGCATCGTTAACCGAATTAATGTATCAAACACTTAACTCCCCTCGCTTTGATGAACTCACACGTATTCGTGAACTCATCGCACAAGAGCGTATGGGACAAGAGCAGCGTGTCACAGGCAGTGGTCACATGCTTGCGATGAGTGCTGCGAGTAGTGGACTGACCCCTACATCACTTCTGCACCATCGTTGGGGAGGGCTTGAAGGCATTCGCTGGATCAAACAGCTTGATGACTCACTGGACGACACCACAATTGCCACATTATGCGAGGAGCTACAAGCAATCGCGCAACTACTTGGGCAATCGCAAATGCAACTGCTGTTGATTGGCGAAGATCAGATCCGTGAACAATCAGAACAGAGCTTTATTCAACAGTGGCAGGGACATTCAACGGCAACAGCGCTAAAAAGCCTGCAATTACCCACACCTGAAGGTTCCGTTCATCAGGCGTGGTCTACCTCTACACAGGTGAACTTCTGTGCAAAGAGTTACCATACAATCACCGCCACCCATGAAGATGCGCCTGCGCTTATGGTACTTTCAGGATTCTTGCGAAATAACTTCCTGCACCGCGCGATTCGGGAAAAAGGTGGTGCCTATGGTGGCGGTGCGTCATTCGATGCTGATAATGGTGCCTTCCGCTTTTACTCCTACCGAGATCCTCGCCTGGATGGCACCTTAAACGACTTTGATGCCTCAATTGACTGGCTGCTTTCAAATCACCATCCGTGGCAACAGATCGAGGAGGCCATACTCGGTGTGATAAGTAGCATTGATAAACCCGGCTCACCTGCCGGCGAGGCCAAGTCAGCGTTCCATGCAGCGCTGCATGGGCGTACTATCGAACACCGTCAGCGCTTTAGAAAGCGTGTGCTTGAGGTGACAGAAGCGGATCTAAAACGAGTGGCAGAGCGTTATCTGCAAAAGGATCGTGCCCATACCGCTGTCATCAGCTCTCCTTCAATGTTGGAGCAGAGTCAACTAAACCTTGAAATAATTAATCTGTAACAAATGAAACCAGCGATTGCGATCAAAGGTCTGAAAAAGACCTACGGGAATAACTTTACTGCATTGAAAGGGATCGATCTTCAGGTACACGAAGGTGATTTCTTTGCTCTGCTCGGGCCGAATGGTGCTGGAAAATCAACCACCATCGGTATCATTACCTCGCTAATCAATAAGAGCGCCGGTCATGTGGAGATCTTCGGTCACTCCATTGATCATGATGCAATGGCGGCTAAACGGCTGATAGGCCTGGTGCCACAGGAGTTTAATTTTAATCAGTTTGAACCCGTTGAGGAGATTGTACTCAACCAAGCCGGTTATTATGGCGTTCCGGTTCATGAGGCCAGAAAGCGTGCCGACTGGGTACTTCAATCTCTCGGGCTGTGGGATAAGCGTCGAGATATGGCGCGCCAACTCTCCGGCGGCATGAAACGTCGCCTGATGATCGCCAGAGCGCTCGTGCACGAACCAAAACTTCTGATCCTTGATGAACCCACCGCAGGTGTTGATATTGAGCTACGCCGTTCAATGTGGGACTTCCTGCGCCAAGTCAACAAAATGGGAACAACCATCATTCTGACGACGCACTATCTGGAAGAGGCAGAGATGCTGTGCCGTAACATTGCCATTAT
>JBNKZU010000010.1:0-28050 GCA_050301795.1 Thiohalomonadaceae bacterium
CAACGACTCCGGGGTGAAATTCAGCTAAATAGATTTCATATGGTTTGATTGATGGTGAATGAATGAAGTTGCTAAAAACGACAATTGATGGTCTAAAAATTGGTATGTTTGTATCAAAGCTGGATCGTCCTTGGATCAAGACACCGTTTTTACTTGAGGGGCTCAAGATCAATAGCAATGATGATATTGAGCAGCTAAGAAAGGTCTGCAACTATGTTTATGTTGATGTTGAGCAAGGCCCGACGCCGGATATGGAGCACTGGATTGTAGGCGATAAGAAGACCTATCAACAAGCAAAACCAAAAGAGAGTTCGGATAACAAAGCGAAATATCTCCCACCGAAGAAAAGTAACTACTATGAAGGGTTACGCAGAAACACCTATGTCGATAGAACCAAAATGACTGATGAGCTCAAGCATGCGGAAAAGGCTTGTGAGCAACTCGGAAACGAGTATAAAAATGTCATAGAGGATCTACAGAAAGGACGAAATATCGATATTGACGCGGTTAAAAAAGGCGTCACTCACATGGTCGATAGTATGATTCGTAACCCTGCGGCATCCGTCTGGCTGATCCAGGTGCGCCGACATAGCGAATATAACTACTCGCGGGCTTTAGGCTCTTCAGTATGGTGTGCGATGTTTGGACGCCATCTCGGTCTTGAGTTGGATGCGATTAATGAGCTGGCTTTAGGTGGACTTCTGCTTGATATCGGTAATGTAAAGATCTCATCCAGCATATTAGGTAAAAGAGAACAACTCAATGATGAGGAGTGGAAGGTCATTAAGAACCATGTCAACGCTGGTCTTCAAATCGCTCTTCACAATGCTAAAGGAACCATGCCGTTAGAGGTCACCCAGATGATCGCAACACATCATGAGCGTTTTGATGGCAGTGGATATCCTCAAGGGCTTGAGAATGAAAAGATACCACTGTATGGCAAGATAGCAGGGATTGCCGATACTTTTGACGCAATGACAAGCCAAAAGCCTTACACAGATAAAGAGCCGCTATCATCGCACCAAGCCATTGCCGAGCTCTATAAACATCGCGACACACTGTTTCAGGCTGAGTTAATTGAGCAGTTTATTCAGGCCGTAGGTATCTATCCTACAGGCACCCTTGTTGAATTGAATACTGGGGATGTCGGTGCGGTGATCTCTGTTAACGGCCTGAGAAAGCTACGTCCGACCATTATGCTGATACTGGATAAGCATAAAAAGCCGATGAATCCGTTTAGACATATTGACCTCGCTAAGCTGCCAATGACGGTTGCGATTAAACGTGGAGTTAATCCCGATACTTTTGGTATCGATATGGCTGAGCTGTTTTTATAACTAATCCTAGGAATAAAGATTAATTGAATGATCCACTTACAGATCTTTTAGACCGAAAATCATTCTTAGATGTTCTAGGCAGTGAAATCGAACGGATTAAGAGCGACAAGGTGCCGCTCGCACTTATTTTAATCGACATTAAGCACTTTAGTCTGATCAACAAGAAGTTCGGCTTTGCGATGGGCGATAAGGTTCTGATTGCCGTTGCACAAAAGCTGATGGAGGTTAAGCGAGATATCGATTTTGTCGGTCGTATCGATGGGAATAAATTTGGAATGATTCTTTCCCAAATCACGAATAAGGGGCATTCTGAGCTCGCAGCTTTCAAGATTCACCGCCTATTAACCATACCGATTGAGATCGAAGAGTATAGTGTCGTTTGTGAGTCTCATATCGGAATTTCAATCTCACCAGAACATGGCACATCTATTGAGCATCTTTTATCTGCGGCAGAGGAGGCGCTTGAAAAGGCAAAGAAGGATTCGGAGCCAGTAGAGGTTTTTGTTCAAAAAGATCCACTGGAGATTGCCGATAACTGGGATATTGAACTTGAACTAGAGGGCTCTATTGAGCGCTCCGAGCTATTTACCATCTTCCAACCCATCATTTCGCTTCGCACTGGTAAACCGATGGGTGCGGAGGCACAACTTCGTTGGAAAAGTCCATCACGGGGTGTCATAACTCCAGATAAGTTTTTGCCGGTTGCTGAGGAGATCGGTTTTCTAAAACCGATGACTGCCTGGTTGTTAAATAGCGCATTAAGACAAAGCTCTATGTGGCCAACCAAGTTTGGAAAATTGGTCGTCGGTGTCAATATGCCGGATGTCATGGTCGAACAGCCTGACTTTCTGGATATTATTGAAAGCGCTGAGAAGTTATGGGTACGCAATGAGGTGGATTTGAACCTGGAAGTATCCGAGTTAGCTTTTTGTCACCAGAGTGAAGGACGGCGTAATCTGTTCCGGGAACTGAGGGCGAAGGGGATATCGATTTCGATCAATAATTTTGGAACCGGTCCGATCAATATCTCCCACTTTAGAGATATTGCTGCGGATATCATCAAGATTGATCGCTCATACTCGTTCCAACTTTTTAATAACAGTGTAAATGAGGCGCTTGTAAATCTGATGATTGAATTGGCGCACACCTCAAAGATGACCGTTGTTGCGAAATCAATCGAGGATAAACAGACGCTATTGATCTTTAAGAAGTATGGTTGTGACGCGATTCAAGGCAAAGCGGTTGCAAAACCGATGATGAATAAAAACCTTCTAATCTGGATGAAGAACTTTAAATAATGCTTTGATCGGACTGGTTTCGTTCAAAGATCATAAAGTGACACTCAAACGGATTCTTTTCATCAACCGCATGAACAACCTTACTGATGGCTTTCCACTGGTTCTGATCGTAAATAGGGAACCAGGCGTCACCTGTAAACTCACCTTGTACCTCTGTGATGTATAGACGATCTGCCTTTACCATCATCTGTTCGTAGAATGATGCACCGCCGATAACCATCAACTCTTCAGCATCGTTGGCGGCCTCAATCGCTTCGTTGATTGAATTAACCACAATCGCCCCTTCAGCACGATATCCTGCATCGCGAGTAACAATAATATTGGTGCGTTGTGGAAGTGCACGGCTACCAAAAGATTCAAAGGTTTTTCGTCCCATTACAATGGGTTTGCTTAGAGTGTGTTGGCGAAACCACTGCATATCAGCCGGTAGTTTCCACGGTAGTGCGTTATCGACTCCGATAAGTCGGTTTTTATCCATAGCCCAAATAAGTGAAATCTTCATGAAACGACCTTTATCTATACCGCAACAGCGCCTTTGATGTGGGGGTGAGACTCATATCCGACGAGTTCAAAGTCATCAAAAGTAAAATCAAAAAGATGATTAATTTCAGGATTTAACTTCATTGTCGGTAGCGGTAAGGGATCACGCGAAAGCTGAAGCTGGGTCTGTTCGATATGGTTGCTGTAGAGATGGGCGTCACCCAAGGTATGAACAAAATCTCCAGGTTTAAGTCCACATACCTGTGCCATCATCATTGTGAGTAGTGCGTAGGAGGCGATATTGAATGGAACACCCAAGAAGATATCGGCACTACGCTGATAGAGCTGACAAGAGAGCTTGCCTTCAGCGACATAAAACTGGAAAAAGGCGTGGCATGGTGGGAGTGCCATATTTTCAATCTCACTAACATTCCACGCACTAACAATAATCCGACGTGAATCGGGATTGTTTTTAATCTGCTCTATCACCTGGGAGATCTGATCAATATGCTGACCATCAGGAGTCGGCCATGATCGCCATTGAGAACCATAAACGGGTCCAAGGTTTCCATCCTCATCCGCCCACGCATCCCAGATTGAGACACCATTATCCTTCAGGTATTTGATGTTGGTATCACCTTTTAAAAACCAGAGTAGTTCGTGGATGATAGAGCGAAGATGCAACTTTTTAGTCGTAACTACCGGAAAGCCTTCTGAAAGGTTAAAACGCATTTGATAGCCAAAAACGCTCATCGTGCCAGTACCGGTGCGATCATCCTTTCGTACACCGTGATTAAGTACGTGCTGCATCAGATCAAGATATTGCCGCATTCGTTTTTCCTGTGTTGTGTTTTTTATAAGAGAGAGTCATGACAATAACTCCCGCAGCGATTAACGGGAGTGAGAGTAGTTGTCCCATGGTGAACCATCCAAAGGCGAGATAACCGATATGGGCATCCGGTTCACGAACAAATTCGATAAGGAAGCGAAAAACGCCATAGCCGATGGCAAATAGGCTTGCGACGGCCATGGGTGGTCTCGGTTTTGCGGAGTACCACCAGATGATTGCAAAAAGGACAATACCTTCAAGTATTGCCTCGTAAAGCATTGATGGATGACGCGCTAAAGGTCCACCGTTTGGAAAAATCATCGCCCAGGGTAGATCGGTGGGTTTGCCCCACAATTCACTATTAATAAAATTGCCGATTCGACCAGTACCCAAACCGATAGGCACCAATGGTGCAATAAAATCCATAACGGCATAAAAAGGACGCTGATAACGGCGCCCAAAAAGATACATGGCAATCAAAACGCCAATAAGCCCACCATGGAATGACATACCGCCTTCCCAGACCTTAAAGAGTATCAGCGGATTGGAGATAAAGGCGGAGAAGTTATAGAACAGCACATAGCCGACACGCCCCCCAAGAACTACCCCCATCGCGCCATAGAGAATAACCTCTTCAACCTCGCTATATTTCCAACCCTTTTGTGATGAGCGAACTCTTCCGAGCCACCATGCGGCTGCAAAGGCACATAGGTACATCAGGCCATACCAGTGCACTTTAAGCGGACCTAGAGATAGTGCGACGGGATCGATTTCAGGATATTGCAACATCGAATAAGTATACCTTCGCCTTCTAAGTGCGAACAACTCTGCTGATATAGCATTTCAGATAATCGGTTTCGGGTAGAGCTGGATGGATCGGATGGTCAACGCCCAGATGACCCTGCTCCAGGATTTGGAGTTGTCGGTCAACATGTCTCGCACCTTGATGAAGTCCTTTTCGTAGCTCATCCCAAGGGAGGTGAAAAGAGCATGATCCAGAAACAAGGAGTCCATCTCGGCTTAATAGCTGCATCGCCAACATATTGATTCGGTGATAAGCCTCTATCCCCTTTTTTAGATCTTTCTTGCGCTTGATAAAGGCTGGTGGATCAAGAATGACCATATCGAATCGCTGATTATCCTGTTTCAGGATCTTAACTACATCAAACACATTGCCCTCAATGATGGTAGTTTTATCACGAACATGACTATATTCGGCGCTCTGCTCCAACCAGTTTAATGCCTTTTCAGAGGCATCAACGCAGACTACATCACTTGCGCCAGCAACTGCGGCTTCAATTCCCCAGCCACCGATATAACTGAAGAGATCAAGAACCCTCAATCCTTTGGCGTAAGGCTGCATACGTTGGCGATTGTTACGATGGTCATAAAACCATCCGGTTTTTTGACCCTCAATGGGATCAATTACAAAATGGGCACCATTCTCTTTAACCGTTACCCGTTCTGGCAGTGTGCCACTTGCGACGCGAATCTCTGACTTCAATCCTTCCTGCTCTCTGGCGGAGCTATCATTTCGCAATATGATTGCGATGGGTTTAAGCACCTTCTCTAGTGCATCAATAATTTCGTCTGTTAGGGCATCCATACCGGCAGTGTTGATTTGAACTACGACAACACCATCATAGCGATCAACAATCAGCCCCGGGAGATAGTCACCCTCTCCATAAACCAATCGATAATAGGGCTCAGAATATATGCGCTCACGTAGAGAGAGGGCAATCTTGAGTCGGTGGACTAACAGTGATCGATCGAGCCTGCTATTTGCATCTCTACTGAATACACGGGCAGTAATTAAAGAGTTTGGATTGATATAGGCATTGGCAAGAAACTTACCATTTGCTGAGATAACAGCAACCTGTTGCCCTTTTTGAAATTGGTTTAGAGGTGAGCGTTTACTATCGATCTCATTGCTGTAGATCCACAAGTGGCCGTTATGAATTCGACGTTCTTCTTTCGGTTTCAGATACAGAGGCGGGAGCGTTTGATTCATAAGAGTAAGTTTCAATAGGTTTCGTCGAAGCGACCATTCTAACGATCACAATCCAGGAATACAGTAACAATTTTCGCTTGATCTCAAATCATTAAATAAAACGCACTTTTAAGATTGGACGTGGTGAGTGACCGACTGAATAAACAGAAAATGATTCATATTCAAATGATTAGGTTGCATTTCCTTATGTTTTACTTTAACTTTTCTATCTAACTGTCATGTGCTATACCTAAATAATGACCGGAATAATAAAATAATGAGTGAAAAGCAACAGCCAGAGCAAAATGAGCATCGAAGCAATTCAGATCTGCTTCAGGATGAGCTATTGGCAAATTTTCATGATGAGTTCCTCGATTACGATGATAGTAGCATTATTCACTCTGAAATCAGTGCGGCTGAACCCACGATCGATTTGACTAATATCGATGAAGCGGTTGATGAGAAGCCCCCTCAAAAATCAGGTGGTAAAGTGTTGAAGTTTTCCGAGTTAGCCGCAGGGAGTCGAGAAAACCCGGAAAAAAGTGAGGTTGATGAGCTAACCCACAATCTAAACAAGATTGAAGAGGAGCAGCAGAAGCTCGCAAAGCAGAAACAGATCGCGGAACAGAAAAAGCTCGCTGAACAGAAAAAACTGGCAGAGCAGAAAAGGGCGGCTGAACGACAAAAACAGGAAGCATTAAAGCGGAGCGCCGAGCTTCAAAAACAGGCCGCACAGAAAAAAAGAGCTGAACAGGAAAAACGTGCAGAAGCTCAACGAATTCAAGAGCAAGAGAAAGCCGCTAGCGATAAGCAGCAACAACAATCTGCCCGTAAGGTCGAGCAACACAGTTCACAGGATGATCTCCAAACGCAAGGTAATGAAGAGGTGATAGCTCCAGATACTCAGAGCATTCATCCTTCCGATAACCATGCGACATCTGGTGGTGGCCACACAACAGGAGTGTCGGCGGTTACGGTATCACTCATGGTCATTTCACTAATGATTGGCGCTGGTGCGGCCTATTTTGCGTTTACTGCCACCAAAGGTATTTCCGATGTGCAAGCGTCTCTTGAGCAAATAAAAGGGATTAAGGGTATCGATATTTCAAAAAATCCTGAATTTGAGGCACTTGGTCGACAGGTTGCTACATCAGGAGAGCGGATCGAATCCATATCAACAGACATTAAATCGATCAATAGTCAGATCGATTCACAGCAGCAGACGATAGTTAAGGTTAACGACCAACTGAATATCAATACAGCGCAGATCGAGAAGGTTGAACAAATCGCGTTGCAAAACCGCAATAACTCAGCATTTGATTTGATGGAAGGAAGGGTGGAGCAGCTTGAGAGTGTGGTCGCTTCATTAGAGTCAAAGCTTAAAGCGATCGAGGCGACACCACCGATTGTTACAGCGACACCTAAAGCAGCATCAGACACCCCAGTGAAGATAAGTGCTGTCGTGAAACCGGTACCTCCAGCAACAACAGTACCCAAAACTACAACGAAGGTTTCAAAAACACCTCAACCGACTGTTGTAGCAGCAGTCCCAAAGCCGGCACCTACACCATCTAAAGTGGTTACCGAAAGTGGTTGGGTTCTAAACCTGCTCTCATATAAAAAAGAGGAGAATGCTGAGCGTGTAGCAAGTATGCTCATGGATTCAGGTGTCGAGCATGTTGAGGTTTATCACTTCGTTAAAGGGGGTAACAGTTGGTATCGTGTCAGAGTGACTAACTTTAGCTCCTCTAATGAGGCTAAAGCCTATATTCAGCAGCTTCCTTCAACCAGTGTTGCCATTAACTCCCCATGGGTAGGGCGATATCGATAATCAGTTCGGGCAAAGGGGCAACAGTCTGCACAGGTTGTTCTGCTTTATGATTTCGGCGCTTTTTTCTCCCTCTTTTTCAAGCAGTTTTGAGCAGAGCTCTGCATCTTTAGCAAGATCGTTACAGCCGCGCTCTTTTAACACCTGCGCAAGATTGTTCCACGCCCAAGGGCTTGTTGGCTCTTTTTCGATGCTCGTGCGAAATGCGACTTCAGAATCGACCAAACGATTCTGGTTATAGTAGACATTACCAAGCCCAAAGTGAATGAGTGCGTTATCGGGCCAACGCTCAGTTCCTAATGTGTAGTAAAGCTCAGCTTGCTTAAGATTGGAGCGCTGTTCTAAAGCAGAGACCTGATTCAGAAAATCTCGTTCATTCACATGTGTTGGTAATTTTTGGTTCGAAGGTATGATGAGACCCCACATCTGTGATCGACGCCATGTATTCATGAATACCCTAAAGCTATTGGTATGGCGTCGATTACGACCTGATCTCAGTATGATCTGCTGCTGCGTTAAGTCATAACCGATAACCACGGCGTAGTGCCACTGAGGTAAAAAGCTTAACCCAAGATTTTGCATGACAAGAACAGGATTTCCAGCAGCGACCTCCTCGATTAACCCTTTTAGCCCGTCATTAAGCAGTAGTGTGATGACACCATATTGTCGTACTGACGAACGCATCTCAGATTGCAGGCTTCCGCCTCTATCAGGAATATAGATCAATGGCTTAAGCTCATCAGGGGTAACCTGGATGTTTTGATCATTAAGTACCATCGCTAAAGATGCCGGACCGCATTGGAATAGATCCTGCTCAAAGAACGGCACATCTGTTAGCTCAGTTTGAGAGGGGATTGTTGAGCTTAAATTCTTTTCAAGCGTGAGGATGGTTGGGTCGACGGCACAGCCAAACAGAAATAGGTGAAGCAAGATCAAAACAGGCCAGAAAACCTGGCCTGTCGAATTGAAATAGGTGTGCTTAGTTGATCGGCTTAACAAAAGGCAGTACGTCAGTTGCGCCAAGCATGTCAGTAATAACCAGAACGATAAATACTGTTAAGGCAATACCGAGAATATCTGAACCGGCTTCTAAGGATCCCATACGGTTATTCAGTTGTGCGAGTTCGGCATCAGTCATAAGAGCAACCCGTGCCTGTGCATCTTCAACACTCACACCTAGGTCAATTAGCTGTTGTTTTACGTCATCACGATCAAACACTTGTGAGATCTGAGCGATATCCATTTGTCCATAGCTCTGCTGCACAGCGTTGTTGGTTGAAACCATCGCAGCAGATACTGGAGCCATCTGACCCATCAGAAAAGCAGCGATTGTAATAGGGGCAATCATCTTTTTAGCAATTTTTTTGAACATAGTCTTCTCCTCGGTTGAGAAATCTGAGCATATATAATTATTAATCAGATCACAATAGATCGGAGGTGCCAGCATTTGCGTTTTGTGAAGTGGGTCTTATGCAAGCCACTATTTATAACATTGTTAAGCTAATTCCAATGGAGACTAATGTGTTGAGTTCGACTATTTTGTCAGTGCCATAAAGAGTTGTGGCAACTTCTCCGGTAACTTTTCAACATTATCAATGACAGAGTATTGATTGCCAAAGATATCCCCGACATACTCGTCTGCATTAGGATCAAGGTTAATACAGTAGGTATAGATTCCCTCCTGATCCAGCTCCTGAACTGCTTTGTGAGCATCTTCAATGAGTAGTCTTGGATCATCGATATCAATATCAGAGGGTTCACCATCGGTAAGAACGAGGAGCAATTTCTTATCACTATTTTGGGTTCCGATATAGTGCGCAGCATGACGTAATGCGGCACCCATACGAGTTGAATACCCGGCTTCCATCGCTGCAAGACGTGACTTTACGGTATCGTCCCAATGTTCACTATAGCCTTTAATGTGTTGGTAACGAACCTCATGGCGAGTGTTGGAGGAGAAGCCGGCAATTGCAAACTTATCGCCTAATCCTTCGATAGCCATTGAGAGTAGCGCGACAGCCTCCTGGCTGAGTTGTAATAGTGACTGTTGACAGCCATCAGGAATATCAGCAAGAGACGCAGATAGATCAAGTAATAGAAAAACCGCAATATCCCGACCATCATGTTTATGACTCATATTGATGCGAGGGTCAGGATTACAGCCACCTTTAAAGTCGATTAATGATCGAATGGCTACATCCAAATCGAGTTCAGATCCATCCTCTTGGTAACGGACTCTCACATACTGCTGTGGTTTGAGCAGATCGAGAATTCGTTTCAACTTTTTGATTAATGCGCCGTGCTTGCTTAACAGGGCTTCAATATATTCTGCATCGCCAGATGGATGCAGTGTCTCATAGAGGCTAACCCAGTCTGCTTTATAGGTTTTAGTGTTGTAGTCCCATTCGTGATAGTGACGAGGCGGTAGTTTATCCAGCTCATCATCCTGCTCCTGTCGTCGATTGAGATCCTCAAACATCTCCTCTTCATCGCTCATTTCGATGTAGCGCCAGAGGTGGCGATTGTCGTCGTGAAAATCGATCTGCGTATTTGAAAAATACATACTTGCTGCCTGATCTTTCTGACGTCGTGTACGGGCAATGTAGGAGATTGCTAACGATGCGGCATCCTTGGTTGTATGGTTATCCTGCTGCATAAGCGTATGGAATTTTTCAACGAATTCCAGCAGATCTTTATTGGTGTAGTTGTGATTCTGATCCAGCGCCGCATAGGAGAACATCGTCAACCGATGCCGAATACAGGATGACTTCTCGGGATCACAATCATTTTCTCCCGGCTGTGGATGAAGAGCTAAAAACAGCTTCTTAAGCCCCGGATATTTCTTGATCGCTAGATAATCAACTCGACAGTCTTCAAAGATCTCAATCGCCATACGTTGAAGCGGGCTGTAGTTATCAGCAAACATCTCAGTTGACCATTTCCGGTGAGCTGCAATATGCGCCAAAAGTGCGCGATAGCGATCAATTCCATTAACACCATTAAGGTCGTCGTAAACATCAGGAATACGGACACCAAACTCATCGAAGTAGGGACGAAGGTCAGCCTGTTTCTCTAGTCCAAAGGTGTAGGGGACAAGATGATCCTTGTCTTCCCATAGGCATTGCAGATAGAGATTCAGCTTGCGTTCATTATCAATAAACAGGGTGCCATGTCTTTCTCGCTGTAGCATGGCTCGACTATCGGCTGACTGAAGGCTGAAATAGTCGATCTGCCTTTCGGGGTGATTTCCGTAGTTACGAATACCATTATCAATCCAGTTATTGATCCCCTCTAAAGAGAGGGTATTGAGCAGTCCTGGTATTTGATACAGCAGATAGGGGAGTCCAGGACTTGGGATCGTGGTATGGACACCATGAATCGATCCCGTTGTTCGCTCCATCATTTCAAAGATGACCTTAAAGTAGTGCTCAAGCTGCTCTTTGCTTCCTAATCGACGCGAAGCTTCGCCGATCGTTTGTAAAAATGGGGAGATCGAATTGCCGTTGGGGGTACGCGACATCTTCCAGACAGCATCAGAGACCATGGTCAATGTCTCTTCACCGAGACGTTTTGCAACCATTGGCATCTCTTCGAGATAGGTGAGTACAGGTTCAAAACCTCGACCAATCATGCAGACCATAGAGGCACCATCAAGGTAGTCTCTAACGCCTTGAAGCGAGAGTAGATCGACCGCCTCCTGGATGCAGTGTGGAAAAAATTTATCCACATCTTTAAAGCTACAACGCAGTTGTTCGCGTAGAAATTGAACTTCGTTTTCTTTGAGACTCACAACCGAGACCTCTCTAAATCAGCTCAAACAAAAATCGAATCAATGGCATGATCCAGCGTACTGCGAATATCAATGTCGTCGGTGATCGGACGCACCAGTGCCATGCGACAGGCTGCACGTGGCTCGATACCCTGATTTATCAGATTTGCAGCATAGACCAGCAGACGGGTCGATATGCCTTCATCCAGACCATGGCCTTTGAGGTTGCGCGCTGTTTCGCCGATCTTGACCAGTTTTGTCGCAGTATCTTCATCAATAGCGGACTCTTTTTGAACAATTTCAATCTCGACCTTTGATGGAGCATAGTCAAAATCGAGGCCAACAAAGCGTTGTTTGGTTGACTGTTTGAGATCCTTCATCAGACTCTGATAACCAGGGTTGTAGGAGATCACTAACTGAAAGTCAGGATGAGCCTCAACCAGCTCACCTTTTTTATCCAGTGGCAGGGTGCGGCGATGGTCGGTCAGTGGATGGATTACAACCGTAGTGTCCTGACGCGCCTCCACAACTTCATCGAGATAGCAAATGGCGCCGATACGGGCAGCAATTGTCAAAGGGCCATCGAGCCAGCGAGTACCGTTAGCATCCAACAGGTATCGTCCAACCAAATCAGAAGCAGTCATATCTTCATTACAGGCAACGGTAATGAGCGGTTTGCCCAGTTTCCACGCCATGTGCTCAATAAAGCGTGATTTACCACATCCCGTAGGGCCTTTAACCATAACGGGAAGTCGAGAGGCGTATGCGGCTTCATAGAGACCAATCTCATTCTCTTGAGGTTGATAAAAGGGCTCTTCGGTAATCTTATACTGTTCAATATCGGCTGAACTCATTGGGCTCTCCAGCTAGTAATAAGTTAATGTCCACAGATTATAATCAGGTTTATTATAAATGAAATTAAATTGTATTGATAAAAACGATAAGTATAGCCTTATGCAAAGGAGGCCGGTAGCCCGGATGACACGAAGTGAAATCCGGGAAAATGAAAGCGCTCTAATCCTTCTCGTTCAGTGAAAAATCTCGCAGAGGCGCTGAGGCGCAAAGAACTATAGATTGGGCAGAACCCGTGAAGCCCAACAAATAATACAGCAATGTTGGGATTCGTTTCTCGTTCCCGTCCTCCTCGGCAAAGCTTCCGCATCCTGCTATCGCCCCTTACCTATGTCTTATAGGTGGCTGCTCCATGCATTGCTCTACCTCCTGCATCCATGCAGTCGTAGTGACCCAGTAATAGCTCAAAGGACTGGAGATCATGCTGGCAGCAGTGAGACTGCAATAAGAGACCCTCTATGTGTGCGCCCGCAGGAAGTGCCCTTGGGGTATTTGCTGTAAACGATTCTATTTAACAGCAACGATGACAGATGAAGTCATTGAGTTTGTTAATCGATTTAACTCGATCACCATTATTGATGATCGAATTGTTTAGTAATGCCTATTGACGTCGGGACGGCTCATATATGTGTTAGGCATTTTAATCAAAACTTATCTCAATGGACTCTGATATTTTTATAGCCATTTTGTCACGCGTATGTCCGACTAAACAGCAAAACATATACCTCAGCGCCTCAGTTATAAGCTTATGTAGTTTTTCTTTATCACTTAAAATTGGCAAAACCCATTCTCCTTTAAACTCTCTTAAGCTTTCTTCGCTTATATTTCCATTGTGAGCGGCTGAATTTCTTAATTTCACAAGTAAATCTATTACATCTTTTCCTTTAGGTAGCTCTACTCCGCACTCGTTTGTCACTAGAGCTAAGTCGGCAGAAAAGCCAATTTTCTCACTATATTTCCTTAATCTTTCAGCAAACGAACCTTGTTCAGAATCTGAAGCTTCCTCAAATAAGATTAATTGAAATAAGATTTGATTATCTATCTCTCTTTCTCTTAAGGATGACCTGAATAGTCTAAGCAAAAGGGACAGCTTAGGATCTTCTTGTGCTTTCCTTTCAATATCTGGTAATGCGTCCAAGAATCCCGGAATATTTGTACCATGGCGAATTATTCGATCCGAAGGTATATAGAATTTTACTCCCGGTCTTGTTCCACCTTCGGCGTAAGAACAAAGTTGCGTGCCTGGATTGGCAGAGGCGACAGATATAGCGCCCATAAAGTTCTCTGCTTCAGTCTCTTTGCTTTCTATTGCATGAATAAAATCCTCAGCTTCGACGTCTTCAAATTTAATTAATGCACAATGACCTGTGTTAGAAAAATTCTTTATAGTGTTTTCAAGGTCTTTGTGTGTAAAAGTGAACCTTACTGAAGATAGTTGCTTCTTGGCATCATGAATCTCGCCAGCAAATCCCGTTTGTGGCAATGGGGTCACTTGTGCGCCAGAAGGAAGTGTTATTGCCTTCTGTATAAAGCAGCGATTGTAGATAAAACCTACTGTATATCGTTCCATAGCTTTAATGCCTAACGTGAAGGTAAGGGGCTGCGCTTTAGCGCAGTCCCAGCGCAGCGAAGCGGAGCGAACTTGACCTTAGGGTTAGGCATTCTTCTTTACCACCACGCTGTGACATTTAGGGCACTCCAAGCTGTCTGGCTTCTCAAGGCCGTCTTCTTCAAGGTCGTCTAGAACATTTCCGAACCACACCATTGAGGCTCCGCAATGCGGGCAAAATACCCCATGAACTTTATGGAATGCTCTCGCGGTGGCAATAACGTATGTAGCCAACAAACCAAATGCCGCGAGAGTAGCCACCAGACCCGCTGTAGCATATGGCTTGGAGATGATGCACACAATCATAAGCAAGATGATCGTAATTGCCGCTCCGAAAATGCCAAAGAAGACCTTCAAGAGCTTATTGCCACGCACAGTCGTCGCTTGCCCATAAGCGAGGAGTTGCTGCTCCAGTTCTTCGTAACTCCATGTCATCGCGGTATGCCTAACAGGTTGATTATGCCGCTGGCACGTTTATCGACTTATGACGACGGCATATATATTGACTTATGACGCCAGATGTTTTCATTGATTTCATCTCTTCTCCTTATCCATGATGTTGGAAGCTAACAGCTATTAGAATATTGATACTGTCACTATCTGTAAATATTCTATTCTTTTGAGTCATTTATATGATTATTCAATGAATTGGACTCTATTCCCATTGCTCTGTATTTAAAATGCCTACAATTTTTGTGTTTTGGCGCTTTGCATAATGATCATTTCAGTATTTTTTTGTGCGCTATAAACAAAAAAACCGCTCCGAGGAGCGGTTTTTTGATTTCCAGGTTTGGAAAAAGTGGGATTACTTGTGTACGCCCAGTTTCTCTCTCCAGCCAGGGAAGTACTTATCTGCATCAGCAGGGAATGACTCGAATGCGCGCGCAAACTCTTTATGATCTTTCGCGTACTCAATTGGGTCTGCTCCAGTACTCCAGCACTCGTATGCCTGACCAAGTGATTTACCACCAGCAGCAGGTGAGTCGATATGACCAAATGAGCCACCACCACAGGTGTTGATGATGTTAGCGTGGCCTAGGTTCTCAAAGAAGCCTGGTAGACGCAGTGCGTTCATACCACCTGAGATGATTGGGGTACAAGCCTTCATACCGTACCATTTTTGGTAGAAGTATGGACCCTGGCACTCATCACGCTCAAGCATGTAGGCAAGAACAGTTTCACCTGCATGGCCTTCCATCTTACCGTAGCCCATGGTGCCGGTGTGGATACCAGAGGCACCCATTAAGCGAGCTAACTTCATGTAGCATAGTGGATCCATGCCCTGAGGTGATTTGTAAGAGGTTACAGCACCGTGACCTGCGCGATGGAAATGGAGGAAGGTATCAGGGAATGCACGACGACAGGTAGTAACACCTGCTGGGCCGGTTACAAAGCCATCAACCAGGAATGCAACATGATCCGCTGAATCGTACTTGGCAAACTCTTCGAGAATGAAGTCACCACGAGCAATCAACTCCTGATGGAAATCGGCAGTGACGTTGGCAGAGAAGAGCTTGGCTTCGCCGGTCTCTTGCTGTGCACGATCCATTGCCTGAGCAACCAGAGGAATAACCTCTTTCATCTTACAGAAAGGTTGGTTTGCTTGAGGCTCGTCGTTCTTGATGAAGTCACCACCCAACCAGAAGTCGTAGCACGCCTTGGCAAATGGCTCGGGACGCAGACCCAGTTTCGGCTTGATGATGGTTCCGGCGATATAACCGCCATCAACCTCTGGACGACCAAGAACGCGCCACAGGTTAGAGATATTGGCTGAAGGACCATCAAAGTGCTTAATCATGCACTCTGGAACCAGGAAGTCGAGCATACGCAGACCATCGTGGTCACCCATGCCTTGATTGTTACCCAGAATCAGCGACCACATGTGAGAGATGTTAAAGGTGCCGTCGGTGATGTTTGGATCAAACAGATCAACCGGGTAGGCGATCTTCATCAGGCCGCCGCCTTTAACTGGATCATCTCCAAATTTGGCCTCATCGATTTCGTATACCAGCGCGTCAACGCCACGGGTAAAGTCGTCGGTGGTTGAAACCTCAACGTTGGTACCGGTAGAAGACTCCGCAGCTACGTGTGCAGCGACCTCAAGAAAGCCGTAGCCTTCTGCTGGAATGAGTTTGTAAGCAACGAGCAAGTGTTTGCCACCAGCGATTAACTCTTCTTCATTCAGTGACAAATCAGCGTAACGACCTGATTGATCCATAAGATGTACTCCTATATAAGGTTAGTAATAACTAAATTCTGTTATGTGTTGTCAGTAATAAACAAGGCATACACAGACAATCAGCAACACAGTGGAGCGCTAATATATCCAGCTTCAATCTATAAATAAACTAAAATATAATGATGACATTCATAAGTAATAGCTTATGATATGCAGTAACCAGATTGGAGAGCGATATGAATATTACCCTAAGGCAGTTAAAAGTCTTCTCTTCGGTGGCACGCAATCTGAGTTTTACCAAGGCCGCAGATGAGATGCATCTGACACAGCCTGCGGTTTCGATGCAGGTCAAACAGCTTGAGAGCCAACTTGAAGTAGCGCTTTTTGAACAGTTGGGTAAGAAGATCTTCCTTACCGAGGCGGGTAATGAGGTCTATCTTTATGCACGACTGATCCATGAAAAGCTTGATGAGATGAAGGCGATCCTTGATGGGATTAAAGGGCTGCATTATGGGAAACTAAGCATTACGGTCGCAACCACCGCTAACTACTTTGCACCGCCTTTATTAAGTACCTTCTACCAACGATTCCCAGGTTTGAATATCGTTCTGGATATCACCAATCGCAAGGCAATCCTAAAGCAGCTTGTTAATAATGAGGTTGATCTCGTGATTATGGGGCAACCCCCTAAAAACATGGAGATAGATCTTGAGGCCGCCCCTTTTATGGAGAATGAGTTGGTTATTATCGCTCCAGCTAATCATCCGTTGGCAAAGCGAAAAAAGATTCCACCCAAAGCGTTAGAGGCTGAAACCTTTTTGGTACGGGAGCCAGGATCTGGAACCCGTTATGCGATGGAGCGTTACTTTAAATCACACGAACTCGATATTACGACAGGGATGGAGGTTAGTAGTGATGAAGCGATCAAACAGAGTGTGCAGGCCGGGTTGGGGTTGGGTTTTCTTTCGAGTGATGCGGTTCAGACTGAACTAATGCTGGATCGGCTTGCAGTACTCGATATGGAATTTCCACCGCGTAAACGCTATTGGCATATTGTGCATCGTAAGGGAAAGCGTCTTTCTGCCTTTGCTCAAGCGTTTAAAAATTTCATTATCGAAGAGGCTCCTAAGATCCTGAACAAGGATGGTATTTAGAATAACAGTGATATTAAGCAAGGCATTCACTTAAAAGTTTCAATACAATTACTAAAAGCAATAGTTATTAGGGTGTAGATATGAGGATGTTTTTAGTCGCTTTAGCCACGGTCTTTGTATTGGCGGGGTGTTCTGAAGAGGAGAGTGGGCCATTACGAAGTGTCGATTTTTCGTATACTCAAGCGTCTGCGTATGCGGTGAGTTTTAATAATACCCCCTCTAACCTTCAAAGTAGTGGTCTCACCTATCATTGGGATTTCGGGGATCTCAACTACTCAACCGAATCGGCACCAACACATAGTTATGCTGCACCAGGTGACTATACAGTTTCGTTAACAGTCACTGATTCCAAAGGTTCCGTACAGGCCACAAAGACGGTTACGGTCTATCCAAATGTCTACTCCTCATCCTTAAAAAGTAACTTCCAAAGTGTCATCGACACCGCATTTGCCTCAAAAACGGATGTTGCTGGAGTCTCGGTAGCCATCTACAAGGATGGATATCCAACCTGGACCTATGCCAGAGGTAAGGCATCACAAAGCGCGAGTATGACCACCAGCACCCCAAGCTTACTCTATAGTATTACCAAAACCATGGTGTCTGCTGCGGTGCTTAAACAGATCGAAAATGGTGATTACGCACTCACTGACACCTTGAGCACTGTGCTCAGTGGACATGCTGCGCTGTCAGGCTTTAACAGCCAGCGCATTAATCTTAATGCGACAGTTGAGCAGCTATTAATGCACACATCAGGGATCGCTAACTATAACGATAATGGTTCTGGCATCACTAGCTTCGTTACGAACATTGTCACAGGTACAGCGTGGGATCCCGCCGGACTGGTTAATCTTGTTAACACCAATTTTTCTGGTGTCGGAACTCATCAATACAGCGATACCAACTATGTACTACTGGGCATGATTGTTGAGCATCATGCAACCGGTAATCTTGCGCAAATTCTCGATACACTCTTTTTCTCGTCATTGGGGATTGATGGTGCGCTACTTCCACAGGAGTCAATCCCTTCAAACCTTGCGCAGCCCTATGATGATCTATCGGTTAGAGGAGGATCAGCGGTTTTTGGAAATTTGGCATCGGCTGACCAGTTCTTTATGACGGGAATGAGTGCCTCCACTTGGGCTGCTGCTGGGATGGCCATGACTGCAGGTGATGTTGCCAAATGGGGGTATGAGTTATACAGCAATAACGGCAGTGCGATCGCTCCTGCGACTCGTACCCAGCTACTAGCATCACCGACACCGGCAAGTAGTAACTATGGTTATGGTGTTGCTCTTGAGTCGATGAATATCAATACCATACAAAAGGATACCTATGGGCATGGAGGTGGCGGTCCTGGCTATCTGAGCCGCGTCTATTACAGCCCTGATTATGATGTCTCTGTTGTGCTATTGCTCAATAGCAATAACTCAACCAACAACAGTGCGATCGATGGCTTTTTGGGTAGTGATTTTAATCTGATTGGGGCGGCGCTTATTGAAGCGTTAGCTAATGGTTAGACTGGGTAGTCATCCGTATCGCTGATCGGATAGCGGCTATCAGACTTTCAATATTGGCCTTGCCTGTGCCTGCAAGATCTAATGCTGTCCCATGATCGACAGAGGTGCGTACAAAGGGTAATCCCAGAGTAATATTGACCGCATTTCCGAAACCAAGGTGTTTTAGGGTCGGTAGCCCCTGATCATGATACATCGCAAGAATAGCATCAGCCTTGCTGATCATTGACGGTGTAAAGGCAGTATCTGCCGGTACCGGGCCGCTAAGGTTCAGCCCCGCCTCTTTGAGTGATAACAATACAGGGGTGATCACCTTGATCTCCTCCATACCCAGGTAGCCACCTTCACCTGCATGAGGGTTTAAACCACACACCAGAATATGGGGGTTCTCAATGCGGTACTGGTGGCGTAGCGTATGATCAATAATCGAAATGATCTGAATCAATGAGTGTGGCGTAATTGCGGCAGAAACATCGGTGAGGGGTAAATGGGTTGTCGCAAGCGGTACTCGTAACTCATGCTGGGGATTCTCCTTGGTTGGATAGGCGGTCGATAGCATCATCACCACTTTTTCGACGCCGCTACGCTTGGCAAGAAACTCGGTATGTCCGGTAAAGTCGATTCCAGCACGATTGATAACACCTTTATGGACAGGTCCGGTAACCAGAGCCGAATAGGTATTATTCAGACAGCCATTCACTCCCTGACGCAGTGTTTCTAAGACATACTCACTGTTTTCGCTGTCCAACTCACCAGCAGTCACCGGTTTGTGTAGTGCTACTGGGGCGACACGAATACCCTGTTTAGGAGGCATAGCGGCATCAGCGGGGTAGATTTGAAGCGGCAGTCCAAGCTGCTTAGCGCGTTGTTGTAATAGATCTGGGTCGGCAATCGCAACTAAATCGAACTGATGACCCTGAACCAGTTTAATGATGAGGTCAGGGCCGATTCCCGCAGGTTCGCCCGGAGTATATGCAAGTGCCATAACTATCGGATCTCGACGTAGGCTTCGTCACGAATTCGTCTAATCCAGTTTTGATGAGCCTCATCTATCTTCTGTTCGCGTAATGCATTCATGGCCTGGTTACGTTCGAGCAGTGCTGTTTGATCCTTTTCACGCCAACCAAGTAGTTGTACTAAATGCCATCCAAAGGCGCTTTTAAATGGTTTGCTAATCTCATTAATTTTAAGTTGATTTAGCATTGCTTTAAATTCAGGCACATAGATCTCGGGATCGTTCCACCCAAGTTCTCCGCCTTTTGCCGCAGATCCAGGATCAGCAGAGAATGCACTTGCCAAGTGTCCAAAGTCGCCACCATCAAGAATGCGCGTCCTCAGTATGTCGAGCTGTTTTTTAGCCTCTTGATCACTGATCTTATTATTGGTGCGAATAAGAATGTGTCGGGCATTAACCTGCTTAACCAAGGCCGGTGCCTTGCCTCGTTTGTCATCAAGTTTTAGTAGATGAAAACCACTACTGCTACGTAACGGCATTGAAACATCACCGACCTTCATCGGTTTTACGACATCAAGAAAAAGTGTGGGTAAAAAGTTGGTCTTTCTCCAGCCGAGATCGCCCCCTTTTAATGCCTGCTGTCCATCAGAGAATGAGATTGCCATCTCTTTAAAATCTGCCCCCGATCTGATCTTTTGATAAACCTCCATGGCCTTTTGTTTGGCTTTATCGACAACATCAGGTGTTGCGGCTTCCGGGATTGTTATCAGAATATGAGAGAGCTTGTATTCAGTATCCGCATCGTTGTTTGCACTGGTTAAAAGGAATTCATCGATCTCTTTCGGAGTAACATTAATGGTCTCATCAACCTCTTTCACCTTAAGACGACTAATAAGGTACTCGTTGGCAATCTGTTTTCTGAACTGATTGTAGTCAAGCCCCTCCTTTTCCAGTGCCTTACGAAATTCGAAGAGTGAGACCTTGTTTTTAGCAGCGATATCAGCAATCACTTCGTTCAGCTTTTCTTCTGAGATGCGGATCCCGCGTAGCTTTGCGCGTTCAAGCTGGATGGTCTCGATAATAACGCGCTCAAGAACCTGGCGTTCGATGATCAACATGCTTGGGAGTTTACGCGCACCGCTTTGACGAAGTTGAGAGATCGTCTGTTCCACGCGATCATTTAACTCCTGCCGGGTGATGATTTCATCGTCAACGACTGCTGCGATACTGTTAATTTCGGTAACGGCAGCAGTAGCGATTTGTGAAAACAGCAGAAGAGTGACCAGTAAAAATCTCATTATAGGTTCCAGTTATGATGGTTATGCCCTCTGTTCGGGCGACGATATTAAACACGCAAGGATAACACTCTATTCTCTGTCGCGCAGTTGCAATCAATCCAGATTGAGTGACTGTTCCAAGGTATCGCCAAGTCGTGCCAAGCCTTTAAGCTCGATCATGGCGGAGTAGCGTCTTTCTGTGTCCATGGTGTCACTTTTCCATTCATCTTCTGCAACCAGACGCAACGCCCAGCAACAGCTACGGTATTCAAATCCCGCAATCACCGACTCATTGCGACGGTTTTCTAGATCCCTGACCCAACGCCCAATCCCCTGCCATTGCGCTGATAGATTCCAGTTCACAATCACATCGCTCTGTTTGAGTTTGAGTGAGCGATTATTCCTCAGGCTCAACGAAAGGGTGTTGTTATTGCGATTCAGGGATAATTGACCCAAAGAGTTATCAATCGTTCCATCACTTTTAAATGCCGCGTGAGTTCGCAATGAGAAATCGGGCAATGGACGGTAAATAAGCTCAGTGAGCAGGTTGCTGTAGCTTGAGCTATCCCAAGAGGATGTGCCAAGAAGCTGGGGTTGCTTTAGAGGGATAATCTTGCCGGCTCGCATCTCCAGCCAGGGTCTGGCACTGTTGCTATCGTAGCTTTTATGGCTAAGAGCCAGCGTGATTTGGTGGGCATCGCTTTGGCGATCTGCACCACTGTAACGATTGGTCGCGAAAAGCTGTTGCCACTGATTTTCAATCTCTGCACTGTAGAATGTCGGCAGAAGAGTTTGATCCTCATACGGGACATAGAGCCAGAAAAACTCAGGCTCCAGGGTTTGAAGCGACTCTCCGTTTTGATCGGTTGAATAGTTATCAAAATAGAGACCTCCGTGGAGCGAGGCGATTGGAAGGGTTCGGCTCTGATCTCCGCTGCTAAGAGCGTACTGGGTGCTTCTTACTCCTAACTCAGGTTTTATAAAGCCAAAACTCCACCTTTGAGAATAGTTGATATAGGGGTAGACATCGTTACGATTACCTTCGGTTTTCCCTGCCTGATTGTGAACAAAGCGACTCCACTCACCCGATAAACCGTAGTTGACGTTGTTGGTTGATATTGGCTTCCAATGATAGACAATAGAGGGCAGTTGACGATAAGGGACAGTTGTTGAGAGTGACTGATACTGAAGCGTTGTCATTCGAACCGCGTAGTCAGGCGCATTGTATCCAATCGCAATTTGCTGTTTTAGCAAGGTGGCGCTGTTGGCGTAGTCATCAACTCCAATCTCATTAAGATAGTTGTTATCAGTGACATTGGTATAGTCACTCTCAATCGACCACCCATTGTTGTAATAAGCGTAATCAATGGCGATGTCTCCACGGCTATCGGAAAAAAGCTTGTCATTATTGAGATAGCCGAGTTCAACTGTGCCCTCGCTACGTCTATCCAGGTAACGATATTCGACATCGATCATACCGCCGCGATTCTGGATGATACGCGGTGTTATGGTGGCATCCATATTCGGTGCGATATTCCAATACCACGGAATCATCAGGTCACTTCCATCACGATCACTACTGCTGTATGACGGGGGCAGCAAACCAGTTTTGCGGCCTTCAAGCGGGAAATTGATATAGGGCAGGTAAAAAACCGGGATCTCTTTGACGTTCAGCGTCAAATTCCACGCTTCACCCGTGTTGGTGCCATTATCAAGGTTTATCTCTTCAGCGTTAATCGACCAGTCGGGGCTAGTACGGTTGCATGTGGTATAGCTCACCTCGTTCAGGTTTAGTTGGTGATCGCCTTTAATCGATACAGTTTGAGCGCTACCGTGAGCAGCATGATTGATAATGTCAAAACGGGTGTTATTAAATTGTCCGCCCTCGTTATCGAGTTGGTAGTCGGCAGAGTCTCCTTCAAGAATAAGGCTATCAGTATAGAGTGTGACGCCTTGTCCGAGATTCATACGATTATCAGCACGGCTGATTGTCGCTTCACCACTTTCAATAACCCGCCCTTGATAGACGATGACGACATCCCCACTAAAGGAGGCGTTATCAACGCCTTGTGCGTTGGCCATATTTGCGCTGATGTTAATTCCTTTGGAATTGGTGTCGGCTTGTTTGGATGGTGATGCGATCAGTTGATCGCCAGCGCATTCAGGAAAGATAGTTTTCTCTTCAGCATTGAGATTCGTCACGAATAGCGGTGATATCAGTAGTGCTGTCGTAAAAAAAGATCGAAAATGTATGCGTATAATTGGTTTCAATGGGTTAGCTGTTCCGTTGAGTTCTAGGTATTCTATTGCAGGTTGGGTATTGCTTCATCCCATTTAAACGATAGTTTGGAATAATTATCAAAGCCCTGAAGAGATAATCGATGGGCTATCCGGGGTGCCACATCGTAAATTTTGAATAGGGGTGTGCCTCAAAATCGGCAATTTTCATTGCTTTAACAGGAATATAGTTCAGTTGATGTTATCACCAAGAAGATTAAATCGTAGAGGCTCACTGCTTTTGTTACTGCTCGTACCGGCGATTGTTGTATTAATCGTTGCGACCAAGCCTGAGAACGAGCAGCCGTTAAAGCGCATTGCTCCGGCACAGATCGAGGCGGTTAATATTGTTCAGCAGGATCTTGACCCGACACTGCGGATATCAGGACGCTTACAGTCCCAGCGTGCTGTAACACTTCGTGCAGAGGTTAGCGGGAAGATCATTCAACGCGATATTGAGTCAGGCAGTTATGTTGAGCACGATGCAGTCTTGCTCACGATTGATAGCGCAGATTTACGTGATTCAAAAAGTCAAACAGAGGCACGTATAGAGCAGGAGCGAGCAACCATCAGTCGTGATAAAAGTCTGCTTAGCCTTGCAAAAGAGAATCTGAACCTGCAACAGCGAGAGGTTGAGCGACTGGAAAAACTGGGACTGAATGCATTAAGCAGTGAGTCGCAGCTAGGAAATGCCCGCCAGCAGTTACTACAGCTTAAATCCGAGGTGGCGCGATTGCAGTTTAGTGTTGATTCAGCTAACAGCCGTATCAAACAGCTTGGGGCTGAGTTGAGTCAGGTTGAACGAAAACTGGAACGTGCCACAGTTCGAGCCCCCTTTGCCGGGGTTGTAAACCAGATCCATGTCGACATTGGAGATTATGCTGCGATCAATCAAAACCTGATTGAAATCGTCTCGACAGCATTAGAGATGAGAAGCACGATTTCGGCCTCAATGGATGATGAGTTGGTGTTAGGTGGGGAGATCAAGATAAACGTCGGCGAGAAAACGGCTATAGGACATGTTCGTTCATTCCAACTGGAGCCAGATCCAAAGACCAATACCCGTCAGGTTGTGCTCGCTATTGATGATGAAACCTTTCAACCTGGAGCTATCGCCGAAGCAGAGATTCCCCTCAAAGCTTCATCTGATGTTATGGTCATTCCCGTTACTGCCGTACTGTACGACGGAGGGAAGCAGTATCTCTTTGAGATCATCGATAACGTGTTGCACAAGCGTCAGATTGTTCTGGGTGGTCGTAGCGGCTCACTTCAGGTGGTTAAAAGCGGAGTACAACCAGGTATTACGGTTGTTGCCCGGGATGTGGCCGCACTAAGTGATCAACAACAGATTGTGATAAGTAATCGCCGCCACGACGAACGCTAAGACAGGCTCGGGTCGAATAAAAACGAAAGCTAGGCTAGAATCGCCGCACATTTTTTATCCTTAGGTATCTGTTTTATGAAACTAACACGTTTGATCACCGTGATTTTACTATTCTCGTTCTCCACAATCGTCTCGGCAAAAGAGCAGTTCGAGAGCTATGGCGATGCGTTACAGATAATCCTTCCTCTCACGGCAATGACTGCGGCCTATCTTGAAGATGACGAATCCTATGAAGGTGTTTGGCAATTCACCAAGTCTTTTTCAACAACAATAATGACAACACATGCCTTAAAGCATCTGGTGCAAAAACCTCGTCCTGTCGGTGATAACCTCTCATTCCCTTCGGGTCATACCGCAGCCTCGTTTGCTGGTGCCAGCTTTATTCAAAAACGCTATGGATGGAGATACGGTATACCTGCCTATATTGCTGCAAGCTATGTTGGCTGGAGTCGAGTGGCTGCTGATCAGCACTATAGTGAAGATGTGGTTGCTGCTGCGGCACTTGCGATCTATGTGAATGAAATCTTTGTTACTCCAATGAATAACAGTTCGAACAAGATGAAGATCAGTCTGATACCGGCATCATCAGGATTGGCGCTACAGGTGGCGGCGCAGTGGTAGTCTCCTTTTCTGGCTCGGAAACCCTCTTAACCCAAGTTGCTGCATCGATTAAACCGTTGCGACTAAAGATCTCTTGAATAAACCCCGGGATCCATCCAGACAGCTTAATCTCGACACTATAATAGAGGCGTGTTTTTTCAGGATTATTTTCGTTGGGTTGTAGATACCAGAACCCGACAACATCATCAATTTCACTCAATCTGGAATAATCGAGCGTCCAACGAATGTAACGATTCGGCTGATCGATAATGTGATCGATAAAGTACTGATACTCAATGCCGATAGCTCCAATAACAAACTCAACCTTAAGATGGTTACCTGATCTTTCGTAAGGCTCGCACCGTTCTACATGGTTCACCCAATCGGGATATTTAGAAAAACTGAGAATACGATTCCACACGGTATCGATCGGGGCATTAATATCCTGAACAATGAATCCACCCCCCTGTGAATCAGACTCAAACTGTTTGATTAGGTACTCCCCTTGATTGAGCTGACTGATCTCATCCTGAGTCAGAGAAATTGCCGGAACAGTTTCGGGGAAGGGCGAGAGGACACCTTGATGAGGATGTGGCTCATCGGCGAAAGTGTGAGCAGAGAGCAGGCTCAAACAGAATAGAGTGATTTTGAGAAAGTGATTCATTTAAAACTCAAATTTCAGATTAAGCCCAAGGTGTTCATCATCACCATAGGGTTGAATGGCGCTTAAACGAATACCGGTTTCTCTCTTGCCTTTAATCGCATTAAGCCGCTTTGTTTTTCCGCGCTCAATTGCTATATCCGCAGCTAACCATCCAATTGCGATACCTAATGGATAATCGCTGGCCCAGTGCACACCGTTGTTTAGCATTGCAAACATTAACAGCCCCATCGCGGTGTATCCGGTAGGTTTTATCCACGCCTTTTCAGGGTAGTTAGCCGCAAGCACAGTGGTTGTAGCCATCGCGGTGGCGATATGACCAGACGGATAGGCATCATAGTTTGATACTTCACCATTATAGACATCCATCGGTGGAAAGGCCGTCCAACGACCACCATCAGATGTCGCCTGAAATGGTGATTGTCGTCCTGTTGAGCGCTTGAGGATCTGAACAAAGGTTCCGGTAACCATCAGGCTCTCCATTATTTGGCTTGCAGTATTCAGTGAACGATTGTCGTCATTGTATAACCCATAACCGACTAATCCTCCCACAATCGAAAAATGGGTCAGACCGTCACCCAGATAGTAGAGTGTTGCGTTTGCACCCTTCGGAGTACGTAAAGGTAGCTTCACCCCATTCACCGAGGGTTCAGCAAGAATATAGGTTTCACTTCCAGAGGTGGTGTCAGAAATCAGACCAATGCGACGTGCAAATCGCTTCGACTCATCAAGGATCTGCTGATCATACTTAACCAAGACCAACGTACTTCCAGCTATCCACCACATCGTCTCATAATACTCTTCGTTTCCAAGGCGCATAACAAAGGTAGGCATATCTTTAAAGCCATTCCACATCCAATCCCAGGCGCCAGGCGCCTCTGGATAACTAATTGCCGGAAGATCGCCGCTATCGTCGGGTGTGAGTTCCAGAGCATGGATCTGAAATGACACCATGAATATCAGGATGGTTGGTAAAACCCATTTCAGTAGCGTGATAAATCTGTTCCAGAGCATTGTGTCGGTTTTGAATCAAATAAGTAAAAGCGGGCGATTATACTGACACTCGTAAGAGACATAAATAAAAAAGGCTCCAAAAGGAGCCTATAGGGAGTTATTCGTTGATTATGATCAAACAACAAGTACGTTTTTGAGCTTATTCAGTGCATTCTTCTCAAGCTGACGAATACGCTCGGCAGAGATATTGTACTTATCCGCGAGATCCTGAAGCGTCTGCTTGCTGTCGCCTAACCAGCGAGCGTTGATGATATCCTGACTGCGCTCATCCAACTCTTTAAGCGCGAGATAGAGTCTTTTATTTGAATGCTCAGTCCACTGCTCCTCTTCAGCCATTGTCGATGGCTCAAATCGGCTATCCTCGATAAATGAGGAGGGTGCGATAAAGGACGAACTATTATCCTTATCATCATCGTCAGCCGCGCCATCAAAACCGACATCGCGCCCACTTAGGCGAGACTCCATCTCAAGGACTTCACGAGTGGAGACACCCAGTGTTTCAGCAACCGTCTGAACCTCATCGTGGTTAAACCAGCCGAGGCGCTTTTTAGAACTACGAAGATTAAAAAAGAGTTTACGTTGTGCTTTGGTCGTCGCAACCTTGACGATTCTCCAATTCTTAAGGATGAACTCATGCATCTCAGCCCGAATCCAGTGCACAGCAAATGAAACTAGGCGGACACCCATGGTTGGATCAAAGCGTTTGACAGCCTTCATCAACCCGATATTACCCTCTTGGATTAGATCGGCATGTGCAAGACCATAACCGCTGTAACCGCGAGCAATATGAACAACAAAACGAAGATGCGCCATTACCAGTTTTTGAGCGGCATCCAGGTCATCATAATCACGATAGAGATGCCCAAGCTCACGCTCCTCCTCAGCTGTAAGAACAGAGATCTGGTTTACTGAGTGGGTGTAGGCCTCAATACTGTTGATCGGCACTAATTGTTGAAGCTGATCTCTTTTTGGCATGAGAAAACTCCTAAATTTTCATTGTGTAATAATAACCAACTATAACACTCAGGAATTATTATTCAAGA